>NZ_CP101829.1:2175000-2545650 GCF_031202855.1 Pelagibacterium sp. H642
CTAAGGTAGCGAAATTCCTTGTCGGGTAAGTTCCGACCTGCACGAATGGCGTAACGACTTCCCCACTGTCTCCAGCATCGACTCAGCGAAATTGAACTCCCCGTGAAGATGCGGGGTTCCTGCGGTCAGACGGAAAGACCCCGTGCACCTTTACTATAGCTTCACGCTGGCATTCGTGTCGGCATGTGCAGAATAGGTGGTAGGCTTTGAAGCGGGAACGCCAGTTCTCGTGGAGCCGCAATGTGAGATACCACCCTTATCGTCATGGATGTCTAACCGCGGTGTAACAGCACCCGGGACAGCGTGTGGTGGGTAGTTTGACTGGGGCGGTCGCCTCCCAAAGAGTAACGGAGGCGCGCGATGGTGGGCTCAGAGCGGTCGGAAATCGCTCGTTGAGTGCAATGGCATAAGCCTGCCTGACTGCGAGACTGACAAGTCGAGCAGAGACGAAAGTCGGTCATAGTGATCCGGTGGTCCCGCGTGGAAGGGCCATCGCTCAACGGATAAAAGGTACGCCGGGGATAACAGGCTGATGATGCCCAAGAGTCCTTATCGACGGCATCGTTTGGCACCTCGATGTCGGCTCATCACATCCTGGGGCTGGAGCAGGTCCCAAGGGTATGGCTGTTCGCCATTTAAAGTGGTACGTGAGCTGGGTTTAGAACGTCGTGAGACAGTTCGGTCCCTATCTGCCGTGGGTGTCGGAATATTGAGAGGAGCTGTCCCTAGTACGAGAGGACCGGGATGGACGAACCTCTGGTGGACCTGTTGTGGCGCCAGCCGCATTGCAGGGTAGCTAAGTTCGGACGGGATAACTGCTGAAAGCATCTAAGCAGGAAGCCTCCCTCAAAACCAGTATTCCCTATCAGAGCCGTGGAAGACCACCACGTCGATAGGCCGGGTGTGGAAGCGCAGCAATGCGTGAAGCTTACCGGTACTAATAGCTCGATCGACTTGATCGTTCTCATTTACCAATGATCGTAAAAGACCTTTTGACCTCACGGGTCGCACCGTTCTCAGCGTGACGCGCTAAAACCGCGCTACGCTTCGAACTGACCCTCCGGTGGGGCGCGCGAAAGCGCGAGGTCCTCGCAAAGCTCGTCCAGAGCAAACGCGAGACAGATCAAAAGACCAGTTACACGTCAGACAGGTTTGTTTGATCTGGTGGCTATGGCGAAGTGCCCAGAACCCGATCCCATTCCGAACTCGACCGTTAAACACTTCAGCGCCAATGGTACTGTGTCTCAAGGCACGGGAGAGTAGGTCGCCGCCAGATCTAACAAGCCTGTCAAACCCTTCTCAATACAAAACACAAAACAAAAAGCCCCGCAAACGCGGGGCTTTTTGCGTTCCAAAACTACAAACCACAAGCCCCGTGGGAGCTTGAACATCGCGCGGTGCGGCGGTGCGTTAACGTGGCCTTAAATCGTGTGGCGCAGCGTGCCGCTATGCGGTCCAAAATTGGTCGCCTTGTTGGACCATTGAGAAGGCTGCTGTCGCCACTTCTGACCAAGATCAAAAATGGAAATTTCGCGTCGTTCTTTCCTCGGCTCGATGAGCGCGTTCGCTTTGGGTGCGGGGCTGTTGCCGAGCCAGGCCCGGGCCGTCTCGCTCATGGACCCTTTCAACCTGCCAACGGCCGTCGATGGCGGCGTGGTCAAGATCGGTGACGGCATCGCTTATGCCGGCGGGCCGCGCGGCAAGCTCGATGTCTATGTGAAACAGAACCCGAGCGCCAATGCCCCGGTGGTGATGTTCATCTATGGCGGCGGTTGGAACAGGGGCGAGCGCTGGGAATATGATTTCGTCGGCCGTGCCTTGGCCTCGCGCGGCTTCGTCACGGTCATTCCCGATTATCGCCTGGTGCCGGAAGTCACCTATCCGGCCTTCCTCTATGATGTGGCCGTGGCCGCCAAATGGGTGGAAGATAATATCACAACCTTCGGCGGCAACCCCGATAAGCTTTTCATGGCCGGGCATTCGGCCGGTGCCTACAACGCCGTGATGATGGGCCTCGATCCTTCGTTTTTCAGAGATGCCGGGTGCGGCCTCAAGGTGCGCGGCGTGGCCGGGCTCGCCGGACCCTATGATTTCTACCCCTTCGAATTCAACGAGGTGCGGGCGGCATTCGGCTATGCGCCCAATCCCGAGGGGACGCAGCCGGTCAGGCTCGTCACCTCCGATGCCCCACCCATGTTCCTTGCGACCGGCAATCTGGATCTGATCGTCAAGACCGACAACACGACGGCGCTTGCCGCGAAACTGCGCGAGCACAACGTGCCGGTCGATGAGCGATACTATGACGGAATCGGACACATGGAGATCGTAACCGCGCTGGGCGCAATGCTTAGATGGCGTGCGCCGGTGCTCGACGACATGGTCAATTTCTACGCCAGTCTCGGGGCGCTGGACGCCTAACGTGCGCGCAGGAAAGCCTCGATCCGCTCGAGCCCCTTGGCGATCTTTTCAGGCCGTGCGGCAAAGCACCAGCGCAACCAGCCAGCGCCCTCGGGTCCGAAGGCGCTGCCCGGCGCAAGGCCCAGGCCATGTTCGGTCACCAGCGTCTTGGCGACATTCATGTCGTCGGTTTCGCCTTCGATGCGGAAGAAGGCGTACATGGCCCCGTCGCTGCGTGGCGCTTCGATGCCTCCCAGATGGTCCAGCCCGTCGAGCAGCAGCTTGCGTGAGGCCGAAAGCCCGGCCTTGAACTCTGCCACCGATTGCTCCCCACGCGGATCGCTAAGCGCCGCGATGCCCCCTTTCTGGATAAAAGCTGGAGCGCAGGAGGTGTTGTATTCGATCACCTTGGGCACATCGGGCATCATGGTTTCGGGCAAGGTCAGCCAGCCAAGCCGCCAGCCGGTCATGCGCCAGGCTTTCGAAAACGAATTGACCCTGATCACCCGGTCTTCAGGCTCGGCATGGACGAGCATTGAAGGCGCCGCCGCGCTGCCGTCGAACACCAACCGCTCATAAACCTCATCGCTCAAGATCCAGATGCCATGCTTGCGGCAATGGGCAAGAATCGCGCGCTGGGCCTCGGCTTCGAGCGTAAAGCCGGTGGGGTTGTTGGGCGCATTGATGATCAGCATCCGCGTATCGGGGGGCAGCGTCTCGAGCAGCCGATCGAGATCGAGCGTCCAGCGACCGTTCTCCACGCCGAGGGTAAAGCGGGTGACCTCCGCCCCGATCAGGCGCGGCGCCTCGGCTATATTAGGCCAGATGGGGGTAACGACAACCACCTTGCTCGCCGGCGAAACGACGAGCTGGTTGGCGATCATCAAGGCCGAGACACCAGATCCGGTGACCGCGATCCGATCGGGAGACGAAGCAAAGCCCTGCAGCTTGCTCTCATAGGTGGCAATCGCCTCACGCAGTGCCGGGAGACCCAGATTGTGGACGTAAAAGGTTTCGCCATCCGAGATCGCTTTCTGCGCTGCGTCGCGGATGAATTGGGGGGTGACCTCGTCACCTTCGCCGAACCAGAACGCGGCGATATCGGAGCGCCCCATGCCGGCATTGGCGATGTCGCGGATGCGCGAAGACGAGAGCGCGAGAACTTCGGGGCGGGCAGTCGCAGTCATAGCAAAAAGAAAACCTTATACCTTGCGCTGGGCGCGCATTCCGGTCAGCGTCGCCCCAACGACGCCCAAGGCCACAATGCCGATGATGATGGTGGCAAGGGCGTTGACGTCCGGTGAAACCCCCAGGCGGATCTTGGAAAAGATCACCATGGGAAGGGTCGAGGCGCCCGGACCCGAAACAAAGCTTGCGATCACCAGATCGTCCAGCGAGAGGGTGAAGGCCAAGAGCCATCCCGAAATCAGAGCGGGCGAAATGATTGGCAAGGTGATGTCGAAAAACACCCGGAGCGGCGTGGCGCCCAAATCCATCGCGGCTTCGTCCAGCGAGCGGTCCATGTCGGAAAGCCGGGCGCGCACCACCACGGTCACATAGGCCATGCAGAAGGTCGAATGGGCGATGGTGATGGTGGTAAAGCCGCGCCCGGACGGCCAGCCGAGCAGCCCTTCCATCGAGACGAACAACAGCAGCAGCGACAAGCCGGTGATGACGTCGGGCATGACCAGCGGGGCGGACGCCATGCCGGTCAGGGCCGTTTTGCCGCGGAAGCGCCCGAGCCGGGATAGCGCGATGCCGGCGAGCGTGCCCAGAACCGTCGCGATCGTGGCGCTCACTGCTGCGATCTGCAGGCTCAAAATGGCGGCCGAGACGATCTGGGAGTCATTGAAGAGCGCAGCATACCACTGGGTTGAAAAACCGGTCCACACCGTCACCAGCCGGCTCTCATTGAACGAGAAGACGATGAGCGAAATGATCGGCGCATAAAGGAATGCAAAGCCGAGCACGGCAAGGGTGGGAATGATGAAGCCGCGCCTCATTTCTCGCTCTCCACCACGGCGTCCTGTGCCCGGTTGAGCAGCATGATGGGAACCACCAAGATGACGAGCATGACGATGGCGACGGCCGAGGCCACGGTCCAGTCACGGTTGGCGAAGAACTCGTCCCAAAGCACGCGCCCGATCATCAGCGTATCGGCGCCGCCAAGAAGCGAGGGGATGACGAATTCGCCGATGGCGGGGATGAAGACCAGCATCGAGCCGGCGATGACGCCCGGCATGGCGAGCGGCAGGATAACGGTAAGGAATGTCATGAAGGGCCGCGCGCCGAGGTCGGCCGAGGCCTCGATCAGGTTCTGGTCGAGCTTGACCAGGTTCGTATAGAGCGGCAGCACCATGAAGGGCAGGTACGTATAGACGATCCCGATGAACACAGCGCCTTCGGTCTGGAGCATCAGCAGCGGATCATCGATGATCCCCAGGCTCATCAATATGTTGTTGATTATGCCGTTGCGCCCCAGGAATCCCATCCATGCATAGACGCGCAAAAGGAACGAGGTCCAGAACGGCAGGATCACCAGCATCAGCCAGATATGGCGGTATTTTTCGTCCGAGCGCGCGATAAACCACGCCATCGGGAAGGCGATCACCAGCGCGATCAGGGTCGAGATCGCGGCGATCCGCACCGAATTGATATAGGCGTTGGCGTAGAGGCTGTCGGAGAGGATGAACAGGAAGTTGGAGAAGTCCAGCTCGATCGAGAGCTTGCCGTCACCGCCCCAGATGAACATGGGCGCATAGGGCGGTTGGCCCAGCGCAAAGGTGCTCAGGGCGATCTTGAAGACCACGAGCAGCGGAATCAGGAAAAACACGGTGAGCCACAGCATCGGCGCCAGGATCACCGCCGTCCGGCCCGAAATGCCGATGCGGTTCAATCCTGCCGTCACAAATCCCCAGGCGCGGGGGGGGGGCGTATCGAAGCCGCCCGTGCTCATGAGACCAGTACCGCCCCGGAGTCCGCCGCCCAGGAGATATAGACCTTCTCGTCCCAGGAAATGGCTTCCTCGTCATAGCGCGAGCTGTTGGTCTGGGAAACGTGGATGCGCTTGCCGCTGTCGAGCACGATGCGGAACACGCTCATGTCGCCCAGATAGGCCACATCTTCCACCAGCCCATGGGTGATGTTGGCGTCGCCTTCGGGGCGCTCGCGGCTGAGCACCATCTTTTCGGGACGGATAGCGTACCAGAGGATCTGTTCGGGCGCGCAGTCGACGCCGTGGTTCACAAAGATGTCGCAGCCCGCCTCGGCGGTCGCGTCGATGCGGATATGGTCGGCCTCGTCCTCGGTCACCACGCCTTCGAACATGTTGACCGAGCCGATAAAGCCGGCGACGAAGCGCGAATTGGGGAATTCGTAGATTTCCTGCGGCTCGCCGATCTGGGCGATCTTGCCGTCATTCATCACCCCGATCCGGGTGGAGAGCGTCATGGCCTCCTCCTGGTCGTGGGTGACGACGATAAAGGTGACGCCCAGTGTCTCCTGAATCTTGACCAGTTCATACTGGGTATCTTCGCGCAGCTTCTTGTCGAGCGCGCCCAACGGTTCGTCGAGCAGCAGGAGCTTGGGCCGGCGGGCCAGCGAGCGGGCCAGCGCCACGCGCTGGCGCTGGCCGCCGGAAAGCTGGTGCGGCTTGCGTTTGCCGAACTGATCGAGCCGGACAAGCTTTAGGAGCTCGGCGACGCGGTCGCCGATCTCGCTCTTGGCCATGCCCTGGCGCTTCAAACCATAGGCGATGTTGTTTTCCACGCTCATGTGCGGAAACAGCGCATAGGACTGGAACATCATGTTGACCGGCCGCTGATAAGGCGGCACATCGGCCATGTTCTGACCGTCGATCTCGATGGTGCCGGTGGTTACGCTTTCAAATCCGGCGAGCATGCGCAGCAGCGTCGACTTGCCCGAGCCCGAACCGCCCAAAAGGCAGAAAAGTTCGCCCTTGTAGATATCGAGCGAAACGTCATCGACGGCGTAGACGTCGCCAAAGGTCTTGGTGACGTTGCGAATGCGCACGAAGGGCTTGGCGTCGGGATCGCGCCAGGGACGCGTATCGGCGGCGATCTGAGGCTTTTTCAATAGAGGACTTCCCAACCCTCGGGAGCTTTCAAAACTTGAACGGGTGTTCCGTCTGGTTTCGCAAAGCGTGGTCAACACAATCAAGCGAAGGGCAGGGCATCACAAAAATGCCCCGCCCCGCAAGCGGGTTCTCGCTTACTGGCCGGTCTTGATCCGGGTCCAGGCGCGGGTCAGCAGCCGGTCGTATCCGGGCGAGCGGGCGGTCAGCGGGAAGAGATTGGCCATCACGTCCTCGGTCGGGAAGATCGCGGGATCGTTCGCAATTTCGGGATCGACGAACTCCATCGAGGCCGCATTGGGATTGGCGTACCAGACATAATTGGTGATGTCGGCGGCAATCTGGGGCTGAAGGACGAAGTTGATGAAGGCGTGCGCGGCGTCCGGGTTCGGAGCGTCGGCGGGAATGGCCATCATATCGAACCAGAGCGAAGCCCCTTCATCGGGAATGACATAGGCCACTTCGATCCCTTGTCCCGCCTCGGCGGCACGGTCGGCGGCGATGAACACGTCACCGGAGTACCCCACGGCCAGGCACACTTCGCCATTGGCGAGGTCGGAAATGTACTGGGAGGAGTTGAACGAGCGGATATAGGGGCGCACTGCGCCGATCAACTGCTCGGCCGCTTCGAGATCCTCGGGGGCTTCCGAATTGGGGTCGCGGCCGAGATAGTTGAGCGCGGCGGCGACCATTTCGACCGGAGCGTCGAGGATCGAAATGCCGCAATCGGCGAGTTGGGAGGCGATTTCGGGGTCGAACAGCAGGTCCCAGGAATTGAGCGGGCCGTCTTCGCCCAACCGTTCGGTCACCGCGCCCACATTGTAGCCGATGCCGGTGGTGCCCCACATATATGGGACCGCGTATTGCGCGCCCGGATCGTGGGCCTCGACGATTTCCATGATGGCGGGGTCGAGATTTTCGAGGTTGGGCAGCTTGGACTTGTCGAGGGGCTGGAAGAGGCCGATGGGGATCTGGCGCTCGAGGAAAAAGCCTGAGGGAACAACGACGTCATAGCCCGAGGAGCCGGCGAGAAGGCGGGCTTCCACGATCTCGTTGGAATCGAAGACATCGTAATTGGCGGCGATGCCGGTTTCGGCGGTGAACTTTTCGAGCGTGTCCTCGGCGATATAGTCCGACCAGTTGTAGATGTTGACGGTCTGGTCCTGCGCGACGGCCGAGTTGGCCATCAATGCAGCGGAAAACGAGAGGAGAAACAACGGCTTGTGCATCTGACGGGGGTCCCCTTTTAGGTCAAAAAAGAGATGGTGACAGTGTCGTGCGAGCCCTTGGAGTTACCTCTTGGCGGCGTCAACCACACGGCACTCCCTTCGCCGCTTCACCAATCGAGTACGAGGATCAAACCCCGCGCGCGGACCCGACCGCTAGGCATAAAAAGGTCGATTTCCGCATTACAGCCAAGTGCCAGTCCTGAAAAGCGAAATTGTTGCCATGCCGATCCATAGCGAAAGAATTTTGCATGCGTGCAACAGAAAGGCGTCAACATTGGCCGCAAAGCCACCTCAGATGCCTGTGTTGAAGGGCCATGTTACCGCGCGGTTTTTGGTATTGAATGACAGGTGTTGAAAAACCCCCGCAGCGGGCCGCTGCGAGGGTGTGAAAATCGGGCCTATTCGGCCTCGTCGGCCGGCTTGGCGTTGAGCTGGCCGTATTTCTCAACCCCGATGGTGTTGAGCAGATCGAGCTCGGTTTCGAGGAAGTCGGTGTGCCCTTCCTCGTCGGTCAAAAGCTCCTCGAACAGCTTCTGGGTGACGTAGTCACCCAGCTCGTTGCAGATGGCTCGCGATTCCCGGTAGGACTTGATGGCGTCGAGTTCGCCGGCGAGGTCGGCTTCGAGCACTTCCTTGATGTTCTGGCCGATGCGCAGTGGAGCCACGCGCTGCAGGTTGGGATGACCTTCAAGGAAGATGATGCGCTCGATCAGCTTGTCGGCGTGATGCATTTCCTCGATGGATTCGGCGCGTTCCTTGTCGGCCAGGCGCTTGAAGCCCCAATCGTCCAGCAGGCGGTAGTGAACCCAGTACTGGTTGATGGCCCCCAGTTCGAGAAAGAGCGCCTCGTTAAGCCGCTCGATGATCTTTGCGTCGCCTTTCACTTTCACCTCCAGGTCGCGTGGATTTCCGCAAGCGTTTCAACCTGGTCCTAACGTCGACAAGATTGGCGGCGTTCCCGGCCAGTTTGAGGTGGTAAGTTTCGGTGACCTTTTGGATAATGTCCACAATGTTCGGCACGCAGCCGCAACATTGGCCGCGCTTGCCCGCTTCGCGATAGATCCGCGCCGGCACGACGAGCTGCCAGGGATCCTCATCGAGTATCGCGACGACGATCTCTTCGATGTCCTTGGTCGATATCAGATTGCACTGGCAGACGAGCATGGCGAAGGCGATGTGAGGGACGCTTAACTGTATCGCCCCATACATACGGGCTTAAAGCTGATTGTCAACGTCAGCTTTGCCGTCGTCCCGTTCACTTTTGCTTTCCGGCGCATCGCCGTTCCAGGCGATGAAAAAGATATAGACAGCATAGGCGGCGACCCCGCCAAAGATCAGCGTCCAGCCCCAATTGCCGTTAAAGGCATCCCAACCGGCCACGGCGGCGGGAATGGCCACCATGAGCGCCCGGCGCCAGGCGGGCTTGAACCAGGGGTGGTTGGCGTCGTTGTTCATGGCGGCTCCTTGAAAGCGCTCAGGGTGTCCGGTTGACATAGCCCGAGAGGGCATCGGCGCGCTGCGCGGTCAGCTCCAGCATGCAGCTTGCGCCCACGATGGACCGGATGGTGCCTTCACTCCAGAGCTCGTATTCAAAGCCGCAGCTTGCGTCCCGGAACGCGATCCAGGCGCGCTGGGCCTGCTGGAGCGAGGTGAACAATTCGGGCTCGAGGGACTCCTCAAGGCTCGCATAATGAACGTTGAGCTGGCTATCCCACCAGTCGGTCTCCCGTCCCATGCACTCGGTCATGCCGAGCGTGGAATAATCGGTTTGCATGCAAATGTTGGATGCCGCGCCGATGCATTGGGTCTGGGGCTGCACATCGGCGAAATCGGATTCGGCGTTGTTGGACGCCGCCAGCCCCTCGATGCATTCGGTCATCAGCTTGGCGTCCTCGGGGGTAAAGGTCGTCTCCTGCGCACCGGCGGGCAAGGCCATCAGCAGGACGGAAAGCAAGGCGGCAATTCTCATCTTCGAAGAACTCCTTCAATGCGGGGTGATGCGGGCCACCAGCCAGCGCGCATCGGAAAAATATTCGCGGTGGAGCAGAAAGAACACCGTTCCCACCGTCACGACAACCGCCGCCCAGCCCGAGACGAACCAGGCGACCATGGGAATGGCGAAATAATAGGACCGGATGCCGGCGTTGAAGCGCTGGGCGGCCATGGCGTTGATCCGCGCGATCGTCCTGATTTCGTCGGCCGAAGCCGGTTTGTCATGGTCCATGGCCCCGAGCAGAATGCAGAAATGGTTGAACTGGCGCAGCGACAGGGTGAAGGAGAGAAAGGCGTAGACGAACAGCACCAGCATCACCACCACATGGATCTGCAGGTCGATTTCCGTATGATGCGTGCCGAAGGTTATGGCCGAAAGCGCCGGTGCATATTCGTGCAACTGGCCGATCACGGTGAACAGCGCCAGGATCAGCAGGGCGGTGGTCGAGGCGAAAAACGAAACCGAACTCATGATGTTGCCCGAAAGTATGGCATCGAGCGGGGTATCGCGCCGCGCCGCCTGGGTCACCCAGTTGAAGCGCTGCTCGTTCATCAGCGTCGAAAGCGCGGGGCGCCGGCGATCGAGGAGATTGGCCGCAACGCGATAAAAATAGAACGCGGCGAGCGGCAGCACGGACGCAAAGAGCGAAAAGAGATTGATCGTGTCCAAATCGGCTTCCCCAGGGGCTGATCTGGGGCCGACGATACCGATTGGAAGCCCGCGTGGCGACCCTCAAAACGTGCCCGCGCGCATCACCTCGCGCGTCGTATCGATAAAGGCGCGCAGCTTGGGCGCCAGCGACGCCCGGCGCGGGAAATAAAGGAACAGCCCCGCTTCATCGACGGCGAATTGGTCGAGCACCTGCACCAGCCGGCCGGCGGCGATATCGGCCCGCACCAGGGGCTCGAAGGCATAGCCGAGCCCGACGCCGGCCAGCGCCAATTCGATCGCGGAATGGGATTCGGTGACGATGGCGCTGCCCTTGACCGCAACAGCCACCTCGCGCCCATCGAGGTTGAATTCCCAGCGATAGAGCCCGCCCGAGCGGATCAGCCGATAGCCGATGCAATTGTGCTTGGCCAATTCGTCCAGCGTTTGCGGCCGGCCATGGCGCCCGATATAGTCCGGTGAGGCAAAGACGACCGATTTGAAGGGCGGCGTAAGCCGGATCGCCACCATATCCTGGGCCAGCATTTCGCCCACCCTGATTCCGGCATCGAACCCCTCGGCGACGATATCGGCCAGCCGTTCATCGGAAAACAACTCGACCTCGACGTCCGGGTAGCGCTCGGCCATGGCGGCGATCACCGGCGTCAGCGCCAGAGGCAGGGACACCCGCGCCGCGTTGATGCGCAAGAGCCCGCTGGCCCGGCCCTTGACGCCGCGCAGCCGCTCGATCTGTTCGTCGATTTCCCCAAGCGCCGGAGCGATGGCCGCCATGAAGGACTTGCCCGCCTCGGTCAGCGCGACGCTGCGGGTGGTGCGGGCGAAAAGCGGTTGCCCCAGCCGCTCCTCAACCAGCCGCACCGCATGGCTCACCGCCGAAGCGCTCATGGACAATTCGGGCGCCGCGGCGGCAAATCCGCCCCGGCGGGCCACGCTGGCGACAACCGAGAGGTGGGGGAGCAGATCACGGTCCATTGCTGAACTCCATCGCATAGTCCGTGCGAATTAAGCGATCTTATCGTCTGCTCCGTCAACGGCGATGTTTGTGGCGATCTGCAGGGGCAGACACCAGGAACGGAGAAACGACGATGGCCATGACCTATTACACCCTCGGCAATAGCGGGCTGAAAGTGCCGCAACTGGCGCTGGGCACGATGACGTTCGGCACCGAATGGGGCTGGGGCGCCGACAAGGACGCCGCGCGCGAAATCTTTGGCGCCTATGCCGATGCCGGCGGCAATTTCTTCGACACAGCGGATGCCTATACCGGGGGCACGGCGGAGGCCTGGCTGGGCGAATTCATCGCCGAGCGCGGCATGCGCGACGAGGCGGTGATCGCCACCAAGTTCACGATGAATCTTTCGGCGACCAATCCCAACGCGGCCGGTAATGGGCGCAAGAACATCATCCGGGCGCTGGATGGCTCGCTCAAGCGCCTGGGCACCGACTATGTCGACCTCTACATCCTCCATTGCTGGGACCGGCTCACGCCGCCCGAGGAGGTGATGCGCACGCTCGACGATCTGGTGCGCGCCGGCAAGATCCGCCATATCGGGCTTTCCGACGTCCCCGCATGGTATGCGAGCCGTGCCCAGGCGGTGGCCGAGCGGTTCGGGTACGAACCGATCTCCGCGCTGCAGCTCGAATATTCCCTGGCCGAACGGCACATCGAAAACGAGTTTGTCGCCCTGGGCACCCGCTATGGCGCCGGCATCATGGCGTGGAGCCCGCTGGCCAGCGGCTTGCTGAGCGGCAAATACCGCGCCGGCGCGCAAGGGCGGCTCGAAACCCTGCGTGGTTCGTCCAATCCGGGTTTCCAGAAATTCACCGAGCGCAATTTCGCAATCGTTGCCGAACTCGAAGCGGTGGCCAGCGAGATCGGACGGTCCATGGCCCAGGTGGCGCTCAACTGGACGTTGACCCAGCCGGGCGTCGCTTCGGCGATCATCGGGGCGCGGACGCTGGCCCAATTGCAGGACAATCTCGGCGCCCTAGATTTCACCATCCCTCCGGCCCTGCGCGAGCGGCTGGACGCCGTCAGCGCGCTTGAGGCCACCTTCCCCTATTCCTTTTTCGGACCCGAGATTCAGGGCGGGTTCACCGGCCGGGTCACATTGGGGGACAAGCCTGCGACCTACCACCCCGATCTTGCGCTCACCGCCAGCTTTGCCGGTGTGAGCTAGATGGTGCGCGGATAGAGGCGGTTGATCTCCTCGATGCCCTTGAGCACCGCATCGGGCAGGACCAGCTGGTGAGCCGCGATATCGGTCCGGAGCTGGTCCATGTTCGTGGCGCCGATGATTACCGAGGCCATGAAGGGGCGCGAAAGGCAGAAGGCGATGCCCATCTGGCAGACATCGAGCCCGTGTTCCTCGGCCAAGGCGATATAGGCCTTGGTGGCGGTCTCCGAATGGGGATTGAGCCGCCACATCGCCCCAAGCGCGCCGCGGGTTCCGGCCGGCACGGCCCCGTTGTTATATTTGCCGCTGAGCAGGCCGGCCGCCAGGGGCGAATAGCCCAGCAGGCCCACATCCTCGAAGGCGCACACTTCGGCCAGGTCGAGATCGAACTGGCGGCGCAGCAGGCTGTATTCGTTCTGGATGGTCGCCATGCGGGCCAGCCCGTGCCGTTCGGCCAGCGAAAGGTATTGCATCAACCCCCAGCTCGTTTCGTTGGAAACGCCGATGGCGCGGATTTTGCCCGCCCTGACCTGGGCATCGAGCGCCTGGAGCACTTCGAGCAGGTTGTCGCGCACCTTCTCGCGGTCCTGGCCATAGGGATTGAAGCCCCAGGAATTTGAGAAATTGTAGTGGCGCCGGTTGGGCCAGTGCAATTGGTAGAGATCGATATAATCGGTGCCCAGGCGCTTGAGGTTGCCATCGAGGGCGGCAACGATCTCCCTGGCGTCCATCGGCCGGCCGCCGCGGATCCATTCATTGCCGGGACCGCAGATTTTCGAGGCGAGCACCCAATCCTCGCGCCGGCCATTGGCCTTGAACCAGTTGCCGATGATGGTTTCGGTCGACCCTTGCGTCTCGGCCCGGCCGGGCGTCGAATAAAGTTCGGCGGTGTCGATGAAATTGATGCCCTGATCGAGGGCATAGTTCATCTGCGCATGCCCTTCGGCCTCGGTGTTCTGCTCGCCCCAGGTCATGGTGCCGAGGCAGATTTTGCTCACGGAAATGCCGGTGCGGCCAAGGGTGCGCTGCTGCATGAATCGAAAAATCCTGGATCGTCGCGTGTCGAAAGGAAAAAGGGCAGGGCCCTTTACCCATGTCTAACCGCCACGGCTCCGGTGCGCAATCGCCTTGAGTTTCCGGCGGCTTCCGGGAACTGTCAAAAAAATGTCGTGTTGGATGGCGGAAAGGGGTTTGCAAACCGGATTTGCCCCCCTATATAGGCGGCGTCCGAGCGGTTCGCCTGAACCGCAATTCGCCGACATTCTTGACGCGGGGTGGAGCAGCCCGGTAGCTCGTCAGGCTCATAACCTGAAGGTCGCAGGTTCAAATCCTGCCCCCGCAACCAATCTTTTCGTCAGCGAATAAAGCCGCCCCGCAGGGCGGCTTTTTTGTGCCCGTCGGTGCCGGCTCGCTTACAGCTGCTCCTTCTGGGCGCCGGAATTGGGGCGGGCCTTGCCAAGGCTTGGCTGTTGGCCCAGGGGCTCGACATTTTCCACGACCGAGAATTCCGAGCGGCCGTCCAGGGAGCGGCCCGAGGTCCAGCGGCCTTCGGGGGTGGGTTCGTCGATCGAGGTGTTGAGGAAATAATAGGAGTGCGCGGTCGCCTCGTGCTCGGTGGGCGTGGAATTGGGGATCGGAAGCTGCTTTTCGAGCCCGCCCAGTTCCTCGATCACCGCCAGCCATTGCTGCTGGTGCATGGTGTCGCGGGCGATGAGGAAGCTCAGCATGTCCTTCATGCCGGGATCGTCGGTCATGTTGTAGAGCCGCGAGGCCAGAACGCGACCGCCGGCTTCGGCGGTGGCATTGGCCAGCATGTCGGCGCCGATATTTCCCGTGGCATAGACATGGCTCATGTCGAACGGCACGCCGTTGGCATTGACCGGCATGGCCGAAAGCCCGGACGAGAGGATGTGGCGGGGATTGGTGCCGGCGAGAATCGCGTTGACCACCGGGTCCTGAGCGGCTTCCTCCTGCAGCGAGAGCGGCGCGCCCTCGAGGTTGAGCGCCACGGCATGGCCGAGAAATTCGATATGGGACAGTTCCTCGGTCGCGGTCATCATCAGCAGGTCGCGATATTTGGCATCGCCCCGCGCGCCCATGGCCTGGAAGAAATATTGCATGGCGACGCGGATCTCGCCCTCGATGCCCCCGATTGCCTGCTGCAGATGGCGGGCAAATTGCGGATTGGGCTTATCCACGCGCACTTCGTATTGCAGCTTTGCCGAATGGTGAAACATGAATGCTCTCCTGGTTGAACTCGTGGCTCAACCAAGGGCGCGCTGTTTCGTTCAATCGGCGAGGCCGGGGCTAACACCGGTCAAGTCGATTCGGTGCTAAAGCCGGCCCGCCGCGATGATGCGTTCGAGAAATTTCCGCGTGCGCGGATTTTCGGGGGCCGAGAAGAGCTTTTTGGGCTCCCCTTCCTCGACGATGCGGCCGCCATCGAGAAAGCAGACCCTGTCGGCCACCTCGCGGGCAAACCCCATTTCATGGGTGACGATCACCATGGTCATGCCCTCGCCCTTCAGGCGCCGGATGATGGCGAGCACGTCGCCCACAAGCTCGGGGTCGAGCGCGGCGGTCACCTCGTCGAGCAGCAGCACTTCGGGCTTGGTGGCCAATGCCCTCACGATCGCGACGCGCTGCTGCTGGCCGCCCGAAAGCTGTTCGGGATAGGCCTTGCCGAATTCTCCCAGCCCGAAGGCGGTCAAAAGCTCCTGTCCGCGAGCGATCGCTGCGTTCTTATCCATCCCGTGCACCTTGATGGGCGCGAGCGTGATGTTTTCCATCACGCTCATATGGGGGAAAAGGTTATAGGCCTGGAAGACGATCCCGACCTTGCGGTAGAGCCCGTGCCGGCCCCAGGCGGGATCGTCCACCGACACGCCGTCGAGGGCGATGGTGCCGTGGTCGTATTCGGTGAGCTTGTTGATGCAGCGCAGAAGGGTGGACTTGCCCGAGCCCGAGGCGCCGATCAGGCAGACGACCTCATGGGGCGCGACCGAAAGGTTGACGTCGTCGAGCACCAGCGTCTCACCGTAATATTTGGTGAGCCCGGAAATTGTTACGCGAGGCTGTGTCACAAAACCCCCTGCAGGCGGCGTTGGCGGTCCTTGCGGGCGATGTAGTCGGTCAGTCGCGCCATGGGAATGGTGGCGACAAGGAACAGCAATGCCGCAGCAATCAGCGAAGAATAGTTGAAGGTCTGGGCGGTATAGATCTGCGCTTCGCGCACCGCGTCGCGCACCCCGATCACCGAAAGCAGCGCCACGTCCTTTTGCAGCGCGACGGCGAGGTTGAGCAGCACGGGGATCACGTTGCGCACCGCCTGGGGCAGAATGGCGTAGCGCATGGTCTGCCATTGCCCCAGGCCCAGCGCCTTGGCGGCGGCCCATTGGCCGTCATGGACGGCCTCGATCCCCGAGCGGTAGATCTCGGCCGAATAGGCGGCATAGGAAATCACCATGGCGGTGGCCCCCCAGAAAAGCGCCGAATTGGGCAGGCCGGGGAGGTTGAGCGCGGGAATGCCGAAGCCGAAGATCAACACCAAAAGCAGCACCGGCAGGCCGCGGAAGATATCGATATAAACGACGGTGAATACGCGCAGCGGCGCGAACCAAGGGCCGCTCAGCGCCCGGAACAGCGCCAGCACCAGCCCCAACGCCATGATGCCGAAAAGGCAGATCACCCAGATCTGGATGTTGAGCCAGAAGCCGCGCAGAACCTGGGGAAAGGATGCGGCCATGGCGCCCAGATCGAAGAACTGGCGCGCGATGCGCGGCCATTGCTCGGCCGAGGTGACGGTCACGGCGACAAGGCCGAAGACCAGCAGCACCATGACGATGGAGATCAGGGCAGGGACGAAACGCTCGGTGGCGCTCAGTTTCTTTTTGGCCGGGGGAAGCGGACGGCGGGAACCCCCATCGGGGTCCCCGCCGGTCGAACCTTGCGGCGATACGCCTAAACTCATTGAGTGATAACCGGCAGGTCGGGGTCTGCGATCAGATACTCGGCGACCAGCGCATCGATAACGCCTTCGCTCTGAAGCGTGGCGATCGCCTCGTTGACCCAATCGACCAGTTCGTTGCCCTGCTCGAAGATCAGCCCGTGGCCATAGTCGTTCTCGTCATGGGGCAGGATGGCGGCGATTTCGGCGTCGGGCACCTGCACGGCGGTGAGGTAGAGCGCGGTGGCCAGTTCGGTCGCCACCGCGTCGATCTGGTTGCCCTGCAGCGCCTGGAACAGGCCGACCTGATCGTTATAGACCGCCGCGTCATCGACCCCGATGATCTCGGCCACATAATCGAGATCGGTGGTGCCCAGCATCACGCCCCAGCGTACGTCGCGCAGATCCTCGAAGGTCCGCGCCTCGCTCACCGGCGAGCCGGGCATGGCGACCACGGCTTTCTCGGGCAGGTAATAGGGATCCGAGAACGTCGCGATCTGGCTGCGTTCCTCGGTCACCGAAATCTGCTGGATGCCGAAATCGTAATTCTTGGCCCCCGGCGCGATCGCCTGATCAAAGGTTTCGCGCACCCAGACAACGTCCTCGCGGTCGAACCCCATCTCCTCGGCCAGGGCATAGACCAGGGCGCTTTCGAAGCCCTCGCCATTGGAGGGATCGTTGTCCATCATCCAGGGCGGGAACACCGGATCGGAGGTGGCGACGGTGAGCTTGCCTGGGGTGAACAGGCGCGGATCGTCGGGCGTGTTCTCCTGGGCCTGTGCCGCCCCGGCGCTCAACGAGAGGGCGAGCGCCGCTGCGGCGATGATATGGCTGGGTGTCAATCTGGTCCCCGTCATGGTTGTTTCCTCGCGTCCAAGGGATGGGAAGCATCAAAGCGTGCGATATTATCGGGGTGAAGGTGACTCGCAAGCGTTTTGCGTGGAATGTTCGTCCCGATTGCGAAGGGGATTTGGCATATGAGCATACGCGGCCTCGATGGTGTCGCCGCTTTCCTGCGGGTTGCCGAGCGGCGCAGCTTCCGCGCCGCCGCCCTCGATCTGGGCGTTTCGGCCTCCGCCGTCAGCCAGGCCATCAGGGCGCTGGAAGCGCGGGTGGGTGTGGCGCTGGTCGCCCGCTCGACGCGCAGCGTGGGGTTGACGGAGGCGGGGGAAAAATTTCTCGCCCACGCAGCACCGGCCATGGCCGATCTCGCCGCCGGCTTCGAGGCGGCGCGGTCCCTGGGCGACCGTCCGGCGGGGCTCCTGCGGCTCACCGTTCCGCGTGCGGTGGTGGGGCCGGTGATTGAACCGGTGCTTGCCCAATTCTGCGCCGCCCACCCCGAGGTCGAGATCGAGATCGTTGCCGATTTGGGGTTCGTCGATATCGTGGAAGCGGGGTTCGACGCCGGCATCAGGCTCGCGGAGTCTTTGGATGCCGACATGATCGGCGTGCGGCTGACCCCGCCCTTCCGCTTCTGTGTCGTCGCCAACCCCGATTATCTCGAAATCCATGGCACGCCGAAACGTCCCGAAGACCTCGCCAGCCACCGCGCCATCGGTTTCCGCCAACATTCCTCGGGCGCCATCTATCGCTGGGAGTTCAATGAAGGGGGACGCGAGTTCGACATGGCGGTGCCCGGCCAGGTGATCGTCAACGACGAGGCGCTGGTGGTCTCGCTCGCGCTCAAGGGGCTGGGGCTTTCCTATGTGGCCGAGCCGATCGTCGCCCCGCACATCGCGGCGGGCCGGCTGGTGCCGGTGCTCGACCCCTTCTGGCCGGAAAGCCCTGGCATCTTCCTTTACTATCCCAGCCGCGCCCAGACGCTTCCCAAGCTCAGGGCCTTTGTCGAGCACATGAAGCGCTCGCGCGAGGCGATAATCGCCGCCAACTCATTGTGAAGCACAGCTTCACGGCTCGTGCCGATTCGGCTCGATTGTTGCACGCTTCTTTCGCCGCCATTTTGCTCGCAAAGCAAAACGGATGGACGAGATGAGCCAGGACACCGACAAGACCGATAAGCCCGCCAATCCCTCACGCCGCCGCATGCTGGGGGCGGCGGCGATCGGCACCGTGGCGGGGGCGGCGGCGGGTCTGGCCAGCGGCATGGCGCTGGCTGGCGCAACCCCTCCCCAGCCACCTATCCTCGATGGCCGCCGCCGTTTTGCGGACCAGACAGTGCTCATCACCGGCGCCACCTCGGGCATCGGCCGCGCCGCCGCCGAAGCCTTCGCCGCCGAGGGCGCGCGCGTTGTCTTTTGCGGCCGGCGCGAGCAATTGGGCGAGGAGGTTGCCGCCGGCATCCGCGACAATGGCGGCGAAGCGCTCTATATCCGCGCCGACGTGCGCGAGGAGGCCGATGTCGACGCCTTCGTCGCCCAGGCGGTCCAAGCCTATGGCGGCATCGATATCGCGCTCAACAATGCCGGGGTGACCTTCAACGATCCCCTCCATGAGATCGCCACGGCCGATTGGGACGATCTTTACGCGACCAATGTGCGCGGCGTCTTCCTCGCCATGAAGGCGGAAATCCCGCATATGCTCGAACGCGGCGGGCAGATCATCGTCACCTCCTCGGTCAATATCGTGGGCGCGCGTCCGGGGCTCGCCGCCTACAACGCCTCCAAGCGGGCGCTGGCCGGCATTGTCCAGACGGCGGCGCTCGAATATGGAACGCAGGGGATTCGGGTCAACGCCATCTGCCCGGGCGCCACCGATACCGAGATGATCCGTCGCGATGCGGGGTTCATCGATGCGCCCGATGCCGTCTGGCACGCCGGAGTGGGCGTCTGGGCGCGCTCCAACGTCCATGGCATGCAGCGGGTGGCCTCGCCCCAGGAAATCGCCGCCGCCATCCTTTCGATGGCTTCGCCGGAGATGACCTACCTCAACGGCTCGCTGTTCTTCGTCGATGGCGGGATGACATCGGCGCTGTAAACTTCGACCAGGCGGCCAATTGGGAGTATAAAGAGGCCGGGCATTTCCGCCGTGGAGGAGAAGGCATGATGGGCCACCGCATCTACAAGATCAGCGTCGCCAGCGTTTATCCCCACTATATCGCCAAGGCCGAAAAGAAGGGGCGCACCAAGGCCGAGGTGGATGAGATCATCCGCTGGCTCACCGGGCACAGCCAGGCTTCGCTAGAAGCCGAGCTGGAAAACAAGACCAGTTTCGAGGATTTTTTCGCCACCGCGCCTCGCCTCAATCCGGCGCGATCGCTGATTACGGGCGTCGTCTGCGGCGTCCGGGTCGAAAATATCGAGGAGCCGCTGATGCGCGAATTGCGCTATCTCGACAAGCTCATCGACGAACTCGCCAAAGGCAAGGCGATGGAGAAGATTCTGCGCGCCGAACCGGCTCAGTCCTGATCGAGCCGGGCATAGCCGCGCCGGTGCCAGAGCAGCGGCGCGCGATCGGGGAAGGATGCGGTGTGCATCACGATCCCTGCATAGAGGATGTGGGTATCCATCTCGATAGATCCGGCCAGCACGCAATCAAAGCTCGCCACGGCGCCATCGAGCCTGGGCTGGCCCGAGGCCCATTCGGCCCAATCCGCTTCCCCGAACCGGTCGGCGGGCCCCCAGCCGGCAAAGGCGTCGGCCACGGCCTGCTGATTTTCGGCCAGAACCGAAAGCGAAAAACGCCCGGCGGTTTCGATGGTCTGCGCCAATTCGGTATCGCGGGTGATCGAGACGAGGATCGCCGGCGGCTCGGCGCTGAGCGACAGCATCGCCGTTACCGTACGTCCGTGCCGCTCGGCACCGTCGCGGGCCGCAACCACGGTCACCGAAGCGGCGAGCGTGCTCATGGCGCCGGTGAATTGGGAGGCGGGTACGGCGTCGCGGGCAGCGGGGTGGTCGGCGCAGGCCAGCGCAAGGGTCGGAGCCGGATGGGCTGGCATGATTTTGCTCAGTTTCGTCATTCGCCTTGGGCGCGCAGGCGCCATTTGCCGGGGAGACGCGGCAGGACTTGATCTTGCGCGCCGTCCCCTGTATTTTCCAAGTAAGTGCTTTCTAAATGCCGCCCCGGAGCCATGTCAAGCAGCAAACCGGCCATCGAGTCCGACATCCAATCCGCCCAAAGCTGGAGCCCGCGCAACGCGGCCGAGCGCATCCTGTTCCATTTGAAGATGCACGGGGAAAAGACCGCCGCCGAGCTCGGCCGGGCGCTCGGCACCTCGGGCGAGGCGGCGCGCCAGCAGCTCGTGCGGCTGGCCGAAGAGGGGCTGGTGGAAAGCTGGAGCCAATCGCGCGGTGTGGGCCGGCCTTCCCAGTTCTGGCGCCTGACGGCTGGAGGTCAGTCGCGCTTTCCCGATACTCATGCCGCGCTCACCGTCGAGCTGTTGGGGATCGTCGGGGACACCTTCGGCCCCGATGCCCTCTCGCGCGTGATCGATGCGCGCGAGGAGCGGACGCGCACGCTCTATCGCAACGCCCTGGCCGATGCACGGACGCTTGGCGAACGCGTGGCCCGGCTGGCCGATCTGCGCTCCACCGAGGGGTACATGGCTTCCTGGGAAGCGGATGGGGAAGGGGGCTATATGCTTTACGAAAACCACTGCCCTATCTGCGCGGCCGCCACCGCCTGCCAGAATTTCTGCCGTGCCGAACTGGCGGTTTTCCGCGACGTGCTCGGGCCCGACGCCCATGTGGAGCGCAAAGACCACATCGTCATGGGCGCCCGCCGCTGCGCTTACCGGGTGACGCCGCTGTAGGTGGCTTTTCTCGCGCGATCGTGAGGGGGCTACCGCTGCGCCCCCCTCATCCGACCGCTTCGCCAGCCTGCCATTCGAGCCCCCGCCTTCGCGGGGGCAGGCGCCGTCTCATGGCCTTCCCGCCTCCAATCGTGCTACCGGTACGTTTGGCCAGAGGACGGCTCGAAGTCTCCCTCAAGGGGAGAAGGGGAGCTCTTGGCCGCATTTCGGCAAGAACGTAAGCGCTTGAGTTAGAGCCCCCTCTCCCCTGGTGGGAGAGGGCACGGGGGTGAGGGGCAGCCTATCGGCGGCATCCAGCGTGCGGGAAGGTCTGTCCATCGTTCACCATTATCGAATAATCAATGAACCATAGGCCGGATTATCCGACCGGCCATGCGCTCTATATTGGTCTCAACACGCAATGGGAGACCAACCATGCTCAATCAGATCAAAGGCCTGCATCACGTCACCTCCATGTCGCGCGATGCGGATGCCAACAACCGCTTTTTCACCTCGACGCTCGGCCTGCGCCGGGTCAAGAAAACCGTCAATTTCGACGAGCCCTCCGTCTATCACCTCTATTACGGCGATGAGGTGGGAACGCCCGGATCGGTGATGACCTATTTCCCCTTCCCCAACATTATCCGTGGCCGTCCCGGCACGGGCGAGGTGGGCGAGACGGTGTTCTCGGTTCCCGAGGGGAGCCTGGAATTCTGGAAGGAGCGCTTCGCTGAAAAGGGCGTCACCGGCATCGCGGCCGAAGAAAGCTTTGGCGAAAAGCGCCTGCGCTTTACCGCCGTCGATGGCGATCATTTCGCGCTGGTCGAAGCCAAGGGCGACGATCGCGCGCCCTGGACCGGCGGCAGCGTCAACGGCGACGAGGCCATCCGCGGCTTTGCCGGCGCCACGCTTCGCCTGCGCGAAACCGGGGCCACCGAGGAGCTTTTGAAGTTCATGGGGTACGAACACGCCGATACCTCCAGGGGCATCAAGCGGTTCGTGATTCCGGGCGGCAATGGCGCGGACGTCATCGATCTTCAGACGCTTCCCAACATGCCGCGCGGCGATCTTGGCGCCGGCTCGGTGCATCACATCGCCTTCGCCGTCGAAAACCGCGACGCGCAGGCCGAAGTGCGCAATGCGCTGCTCGATACGGGCTATCAGGTGACCCCGGTGATCGATCGCGACTATTTCTACGCCATCTATTTCCGCACCCCGGGCGGCGTGCTGTTCGAGATCGCCACCAACGAACCCGGTTTCGACCGCGACGAGGATACCGCGCATCTGGGCGAGGCGCTGAAACTTCCCACCCAGCACGAGCATCTGCGAAGCTGGCTGGAAACGCATCTGCCTGAGATCAAGGGTTAAGCCGGCCTGGTAGGACCGTTCAAGCGCTGCGCCCCCCTCATCCGACCCGGCTCTGCCGGGCCACCTTCTCCCCTGGTGGGAGAAGGGATGGGGATGAGGGGGCTCAGCGACTGCGCCGACCACAAATGCTATAGTTGGATCACATGACCTACATCACCAAAACCCACGACCCCAAAACCCCCGGCGCCCCTACGCTCGTGCTCTTTCACGGCACGGGCGGGGATGAGAACCAGTTCTTCGCGCTGGGCCGCCAGCTTCTGCCCGATGCCCGGCTCGTCGCCCCTCGCGGCGATGTTTCCGAAGGCGGGGCGTTGCGTTATTTCCGCCGCACGGGCGAGGGCGTTTACGATATGGACGACCTCAAGATCCGCACCGAGACGATGGCCGAGTTCCTCAAGGGGCTTGCCGCCGACGGGCCGCTGATCGGGCTGGGTTATTCCAACGGCGCCAACATCCTGGCCTCTGTGATGTTCGCCCATCCCGAGATCGTCGATGCCGCCGTGCTGATGCACCCGCTGATCCCATGGGAGCCCGAGCCGGTCGCGGGACTTGCGAACCGCAAGGTTCTGATCACCGCTGGACGGCGAGATCCCATCTGCCCGGCGCCGCGCACCCAGGCGCTTGCCGACTGGTTCGTGGACCAGGGCGCGACGACCGAGATCGCCTGGCATGAGGGCGGCCACGAGGTGCCCCAGAGCGAGCTCATGGCCATCGCGGCCTTCCTCAAGCCTTGGGCATAGAACGCCGGAATCGGCTGCAATGCTTTTGGCACCGGCTGTGCCACACCCACCACCATGTCACCCCGGGATTCATTCCCGGGGTCCAGCAGCAGCCTTTCCACACGCAACACCCTTATTTCCGGCCCCACACCTCAATGTCGATTTGCCTAAGCCAGCAGGTCGCTCCAATCGGGATGGCGGCGGAACTGAACGGCCACATAGGGGCATTGCGGCACGATCTTGAACCCGCCATCGCGCGCATCCTTTATGGCGCGCTTGACCAGTTTGAGGGCAATGCCACGGCCTTCGAATTCCTTGGGGACGCCGGTGTGGTCGATGACGATCGATCCGTCCGGGCGGCGGCGATAGGTCATTTCCGCCTGCCGGCCGGGCGCCAGATCGGCCCAATAGCGCCCGCGATCACCCTTTGTGGCGTGGTGGATATCGAGTTCGGTGTCCATGAGCGCTTCCTTGCCTGTTTGAACCGTAACGCCGAAGCGAGGCTTCCGGTTGACGAGTCGGTTCAGCCTCCGCACTCTCGGGCGGAAAATCAAGGAGCCAAGATGAGCCTGCCCCTCCACCACATGATCGAAAGCGGCCCGCGCCCGGTCGCCCCCTTCTCCCATGCCGTCGAGGCCGATGGCTGGGTGTTCGTCACCGGCCAGATGCCCACCGACCCCCAGGCCCCCGACGCACCGCTCCCCGAGGGGATCGAGGCGCAGACCCGGAGGGTGATGGACAATCTTTCGATCGTTCTCGGCGGCATAGGGCTGGCGCTCGAAAACATCACCATGGCACGGATCTATCTCACCGATTTCGAGGGGGACTATGCGGCGATGAACGCTGTCTACCAGTCCTATTTCGAACCCGGAAAGCTTCCGGCCCGGACGACGATCGGGGTCACGGGGCTGGCGGTGGGGGCGAAGGTCGAGATCGATCTGATTGCGCGGCGGCCTTAGAGCTTACCACTGACTCAGCGCCCCCCTCATCCCCGGCCCTTCTCCCACCAGGGGAGAAGGGGGCTCTTAGAGCGAGCGCTACTGACTTTTCGAGACTGCCAATAGCTGCCCTCCCTCTCTATGGAGGACGTGACCGTTGGAGTAGCGCTCCCGTTCTTTCTGTGAGACTGCCACGAGCTACCCTTCTCCCCTGGTGGGAGAAGGTGGCCGCGAAGCGGTCGGATGAGGGGGGCGCAGCACCTCGGCGGGCTCAGGCGTCAACGAGGATCTTCAATCTGTTCCCCGCCGGATCTCGGGTCTCGATCCCGCCTCCGATCACCTCCACCGGCGAGCCGGCTCGCTCGATCCGGTCGTGGATTTCCTTAAGCGTCTGCTGATCGGGCACGACGATGGTGAACCAGCGCAGCCCGGCTACGCCTGCCGGCGGCGTTCGGGGGTTGCGGCCGGCCCAGATGTTGAACGCAAGGATATGGGGAGCATAATCGAGGTTGACGTCGCCCATGCCGTAGCGGCGCGAGAGCAATTGGCCGGCAAAGCCGAGCTGGTCGCGGTAGAATCCCATGGCTGTATCGAGATCGTCCACATGCACATGCACGTGCCCGATCCGCGTGCCTTCGGGCATGGGGGCGAAGGGTGTGGCATCGCCGTCGAGCTCGGCCAGAAGTCCGGGCACGTCGATCGGCTCGCGCCCCGAATGGGGCCGTCCGTCCGGGGTCATGGCTAGCAATTCGTCGTTTTCGACGAACCGGCCGCGCCAGGGTGTTTCGAAGGTGATCTCGATGCCGTTGCCGTCCAGATCCCAAAGGTAAAGCGCTTCGGAGACCAGATGGTCGGTGGGCGAAACCCGGACCCGCGCGGCAGCGGCGCGGTTGAGCGCACGGGCGAAGTCGCGCCGGGTCGGCACGTGGATGGCCAAGTGATAGAGCCCCACGGTATGGGGCGCCACCGGCCCGGTGGCGCCGGTATGGAGCACGACCAGCACGTTTTCGCCGGCACCAAGTTCCAGCCGGTCCTCGTGCCGGCCGATCAGCGTCAGCCCGACAACGTCGCGCCAGATATCGAGGGCGCGTTCGGGGTCGGACACCGCGATATGGATGGCGCCCAGCCGGGTCGTGACGGGGACGAGGAGCGGCGTGGCCGCTGTGGCTTGGATGTCGGTCATGGCAAATCTCCGGCGGTCGCGGGCAAATGATCTTGCCGCCCAAGATAAGGCCAGTCGGCGTTCCGATTAAGTGGACGGCAGGCGACGGATTGTTGCCAATTGATGAATGACGGCAGCCGGGGCCCGGCGCGGAGCGGGGCGGATGAACAGCTCGGGGCGTTCTGAAGCCAGCGCCTCGAGTTCGCTTATCATGCCTTCGAGGTGCCGGTGCATGGCGCGGGCGGCGCGGTCGGCCTTGCCCGCCGCGATCAGCTCGACGATTTCGGCGTGCTCTTCGATGCCCAGGGCAATGCGGCGCATGGTGTTGGTCATCTGCCGCGCCCTGTCGAGATTGTTCCGCGCGGTGTCGACCATCGCCTTCATGCGCTTGTAGCCGAGCGGAGCGAGGAGCTGTTCGTGGAACTCGAGGTCGAGCTTATGGAAAGCGTCGCGGTTCTCGGCCGCCGCCACGTCGCGCTGGGCGGCGATATTGGCGCGCAGCCGTTCGATCACCTCGGGCGCCCGGCGCGCGGCGCAAATGCGCACCGCTTCGCCTTCGAGCGCCTTGCGGATGAAGATATATTCGCGAATCTCGGCAAAGGAGATGAACGAAACCACCGTGCCCCGCTGGGGCAGGATTTCCAGCAGCCCTTCGGCCTCGAGCCGGGCGAAGGCTTCGGCGACCGGCGAGCGGGAGACCCCGAGCCGTGCGCAGATCTGGGCCTTGTCGAGCATGGTGCCGGGCGGCAGCTTGAGCGAGACGATGGCGTCGCGCAATTGCGACGCGACCTCTGCGGCCATCGAGCCGCGGGTGAGTTCTGATGCGGGGGTCAGGAAGGAATAAGTGGTTTCGGCGGTCGCCATTCGGTCCGTCGTTGTCTCATTCAGGCCGAGCGGCCATTTGTATGATTATAACAGCAATGTTCCGCCCGGCAACGGGGCAAGCGGGGCGTCGCCCATGTTGCCTTCTTTGGCCTTTGCGCGTTCAATCGGGGGCAACCACAAGACGGAGGCCTCACCATGACCCTCACCTCAGCCCTTACCGAAAAGCTCGACGAGCCGCATCTGGTCGCCGCCGGCGGTTTCATCAACGGCAAATGGAACACGGTTTCCTCGCGCGGCAAGGTGTTCAGGGTCACCAATCCGGCAACCGGCGAGGTGTTGGCGCAGATCCCCGATCTTTCCACCCACGCAACGCGCGACGCCATCGATGCCGCCTATGCCGCCCAGCCGGCGTGGGCGGCGCTTTCGGCCAAGGAGCGCGCGGACCTGATGAAGAAACTCCATCGCCTGATGGTGGAAAAGGCCGATGATCTGGCCACCATCCTGACGCTGGAAATGGGCAAGCCCTTCAAGGAGGCGCGCGGGGAAATCCTTTATGGCGCGAGCTTTATCGAATGGTTCGCCGAGGAAGCCCGCCGCATCTATGGCGATACCATTCCCGGCCACACCGCCAATACCCGCATTTCGGTCATCAAGCAGCCCGTGGGGGTGGTCGGGATGATTACCCCCTGGAACTTCCCCAATGCCATGCTCACCCGCAAGCTCGCCCCCGCGCTTGCCGCCGGCTGCACGGTGGTCGCCAAGCCCGCCGCCGAAACCCCGCTCTCGGCGCTGGCCATCGCCCGGCTCATGGAATGGGCCGGCTTTCCGCCGGGCGTTTTCAACATCGTGCCGGGCACGGACGCGGCGGCCATCGGGGAGGAATTGTGCGCCAACCCCAAGGTGCGCAAGATCAGCTTTACCGGTTCCACCAATGTGGGCCGCATCCTGATGCGCCAATGCGCCGATGGCATCAAACGCATGAGCATGGAACTGGGCGGCAACGCCCCCTTCATCGTCTTTAACGATGCCGATCTGGACGCCGCCGTCGACGGGGCCATCGCGTCCAAATTCCGCAATGCCGGCCAGACCTGCGTGTGCGCCAACCGCGTCTATGTGCAGGCCGGCATCCACGATGCGTTCGTCGCCCGGCTCAAGGAAAAGATGGAAGGGCTGCGGGTCGGCAACGGCATGGAGGAGGGGATCGATATCGGGCCGCTCATCACCGACAAGGCGGTGGCCAAGGTCGAGGACTTGCTGGCCGATGCGCGCGGGCAGGGCGCCTCGGTTCAAATGGGCGGAGCTCCCATGGGCGAAGCCACATTCTATCCTCCGACGCTGCTGACCGGCGCCACCAAAACCATGCGGCTGGCGCGCGAGGAGATCTTTGGTCCGGTCGCTCCGGTGTTCAAATTCGAAACCGAAGCGGAAGTGATCGAACTCGCCAACGCCACCGAATTCGGCCTGGCCGCCTATTTCTATGCGCGGGACATATCGAAGGTCACCCGCGTCGCCGAGGCGCTGCAATATGGCATCGTGGGGATCAATACCGGGCTGATCTCCACCGAGGTCGCCCCCTTCGGCGGCGTCAAGCAATCGGGCTTCGGGCGGGAAGGCTCCAAATACGGCATCGAGGATTATCTCGACATCAAATATCTCTGCCTGGCGGTCTGACCCGCATCCGTAGCGCCACCAGCTTGCCGCTTACCAGCCGTTAGCACGGTCTCCCTATCGTTCATCGAGACGATAGGGAGACGATTCGATGCGGGCGGTTTTCGGCAAGATGCGGGCGAGGGCATCGGCGCGGCGCCGGCGCCCGCCTATGATTGCCGAACCGGCCCTGGCCTTTGTCGCGGTGGTTGCCCTGGGCTGGGTCGCCATCGAGCGAGGCTATGTCGATCTTCCCGCGCTCGACCTGCCGGCGGTCGCCGTCGCGCCCGCCGAAAGCATTTCCGCCCGGTTCACGCTCTGCTCGGGCGCGGGCGGCACCTGCGTCATCGATGGCGATACCGTCCGCATCGACGGCCAGTCGGTGCGCATCGCCGATATCGATACGCCCGAAGTGCAGAACTATGCCTGCCCGCAGGAAAAAGCGCTGGGTGACCGGGCAACCAACGCATGCTCACCCTGGTCAATGATGGCGCCTTCGCGCTCGCCCGCTGGGATGGGCGGGATGAAGACCAATATGGCCGCAAGCTCCGCGTTCTCGAACGCGACGGGCAGTCGCTGGGCATGATTCTCGTCGCCGAAGGTCTGGCGCGCCCCTGGGACGGCGCGCGCCGGAGTTGGTGCTAGGCGCGGTGGCGCATCCCGTCCACGCTCCAGTCGCCGGGGCCGGCAAAGAACAGGTACAGGAACACGAAGCAGTAGAGGATGGCGAATCCGCCCATATTGGAGGCCGGGAAAAAGCCCATCGGCGCATGCCCCATGAAATAGGCGACGGCCATGAAACCGCTGAGGATAAAGGCGGTGGGGCGGGTGAACAGCCCCAGCACGATGAGCAGGCCGCCCGCCAGCTCGAGAATGCCAGCCGTCATCAGCAGCGGATCGAGCGGCGGCATTTCCATGGGCGCGGTAGGCCAGCCGAACAGCTTTTGCGTGCCGGTCTGGATAAACAGCAGGCCGGTCATGATGCGCAGCACGGCCAAGGCCTTGGGCGCGTATTGGGACAGGGTGGTCGTCCAGGACGTCGTCGATCGGGAAGTCGTTTGCATTGAAGTCCCCTCGGTTGCTGGGAGCGATGCGATTCGCACCGCCAATACCCCGAGGACGGATGGTGGCCTGACTTACCGACACGCGCACGCGTTTTTTAGAGCATTTCAGCTTTTCTTTGAATCGCTTCAATATTCTAAGTCTTTGTTTGGTCGCGTGTCCGAACCGCAAAAGCGTTCCACTTTTGCTGGACACGCTCTAGTAGTGCGGCGGTGGCGGCTCGATCTTGCCGGTGCGCGCCATCTGCTCGACGGCGGCCATCTGGTCGTCGATCAACTGGAGCTGGCGCTTGAGGCTGTCGATCTCGCGCCACTGCTGGGCGACCACGGCATTCATCTCCTCGATGGTGCGGTCCTGATGGGCAAGCCGCTCCTCGAGGGCGGTCAATCTTTCTTCAGCGGACATTTGTGGCCCTAGTCGATGGTCAGAACGCCTGCGTCGGTCGGGGTGAAGCCGCAGGAGAGGTAGAAATCGCGCAAGTGCGGCTCGAAGTCCACATGCACTTTCTTGATCCCGCGCTGGCGCGCCACCTTGAGCGCCGCTTCCACCATGGTTTGCCCGATGCCGTGATCGCGGAAGTCAGGGTGTACGCACACATCGACCAGAAAGGCATGCACGCCCCCATCCCAGGCCATGTTGGCAAACCCGATCAGGTGGTTGTTCTGATACGCCGCCACGTGGGTGAGGCTGCGTTTGAGCACGGCGCGAAAATCGGTGAGTCCGTCGATTTCCCAGGTGGCGCGCCAGAGGTCGGAAAGCGTCTGCTGGCTGGGGAAGGGATCGATTCTGATGTCGACGACGTCCATGGCGAATCCTTGAGTGAAAATGAAAAAAATACGCGCGAAAAACGGATGGAACAGACAAAGGTTGCCGTTTCCCGCCTTTCATCGTAAAGTGACGATGAAAGAAACTCGACCGACCAAAGGGATCTCCATGTCCGCATCCAGCCCCGCCACCATCATCCGCGATCCCGTCTGCGGCATGAGTGTGGACCCGGCCACCGCCAAGCACCACGCCAGCCATGGCGGGCACGAATTCCACTTCTGCAATCCGGGTTGCAAGGACAAGTTCGCCGCCGATCCCGAGGCGTATATGATCGCCAAGGACCCGGTCTGCGGCATGGATGTCGATCGCTCCAACGCCAAATTCATGAGCAAGCATGCGGGCGAAAAATTCTATTTCTGCTCGGCCCGCTGCCAGGAGAAGTTCGAAGCCGATCCCGCCGCCTATCTCGGGGACCGGCCGGCGCCCGAGCCCATGCCCGAAGGCACGCTCTATACCTGCCCCATGCACCCGGAAATCGTAGAGGACCATCCGGGAGATTGCCCGCTCTGCGGCATGGCGCTCGAGCCCATGGGCGTGCCGGCCGCCGATTCCGGCCCCAATCCCGAGCTCGTGGATTTCTCCTTCCGCCTCAAGGTTTCGGCGGCTCTCACGGTGCCGATCCTTCTGATTGCCATGGGCCCGATGGTGGGCCTGCCGGTGCGTGACTGGATGGGGGAGACCACGGCCAAATGGGCCGAACTGATTCTGGCTACCCCCATCGTCGTCTGGGCCGCCGCTCCGTTCTTCAAGCGCTTCTGGTCCTCGCTCAAAAACCGCAGCCCCAATATGTGGACGCTGATCGGCATGGGCGTGGGCGCGGCCTATGCGTTCTCGGTCGTGGCGACGATCTTCCCCAACATCTTCCCCATGAGCTTCCGGCATATGGGCGGGTCGGTCCCGGTCTATTTCGAGGCCGCCGCGGTGATCATCACCCTGGTCTTTGCCGGCCAGGTGCTTGAACTGAAAGCCCGCGAGCAGACCGGTTCGGCCCTGCGCGCGCTGCTCGACCTCGCCCCTAAGACGGCGCGTGTAGTCCATGACGGCCACGAGCACGATGTCCCGCTCGAAAACGTCAAAGCTGGCGACATACTGCGGGTCCGTCCCGGTGATGCGGTCCCGGTCGATGGCGAGGTGATCGAGGGCAGCTCTGGAATCGATGAGTCCATGCTCACGGGCGAACCGCTCCCGGTTGAAAAGGCGGCCGGCGATCCCGTCACCGGCGGCACGCTCAACGGCAACGGCACGTTCCTGATGCGCGCCGACGCGGTGGGCGCGGCCACCAAGCTCTCGCGAATCGTCGAGATGGTCGCCAAGGCCCAGCGCACCCGCGCGCCCATCCAGGCGCTGGCCGATAAGGTCGCGCAATATTTCGTGCCCACCGTGGTGGTGGTCGCCATCGTCGCCTTCATCATCTGGTCGATCTTCGGTCCCGAGCCGGCCATGGTCTATGCGCTGATCGCCGCCGTTTCGGTGCTGATCATCGCCTGTCCCTGTGCGCTGGGGCTTGCCACGCCCATGTCGGTCATGGTCGCCACAGGCCGTGGCGCGCAGGCCGGCGTCCTGGTGCGCGAGGCGCGGGCGCTGGAAACCCTGGCCCGCGTCGACACCCTGATCGTCGACAAGACCGGCACGCTTACCATGGGCAAGCCGAAACTGGTCGGCGTCGATAGGGTCGATGGCGTTTTCGAAGCCGAGCTGCTTGCCCTGGCCTCGGGTCTCGAACAGGGCTCGGCCCATCCACTCGCCGAGGCCATTGTCGCCGGCGCCAAGGAAAAGGGCGTTTCGGGGCGGCGGATCGAGAATTTCACGTCCCACACCGGCATGGGCATTTCGGGCACCGACGATGGGGAACCGGTCGCGCTCGGCAATCTGCGTCTCCTTGATACTGTCGGCGCGGAGCTGCCCGGTGCGCTGCGCACCGCCGCCGATGGTCGCATCGCCGAGGGCCAGACCGCCATGTATCTGGTTCGCGGCAAGGCCGTGATCGGGGTCATCGGCGTTGCCGATCCCATCAAGTCCGAAGCGAAAGCCGCGCTCGATGCGCTTCATGCCGATGGCATCAAGATCGTCATGGCCACGGGGGATGCCGAAGGCACGGCGAACGCCGTGGCGCGGCAATTGGGGATCGACCAGGTCTTCGCCCAGGTGATGCCCGAGGATAAGCTGGAACTGGTCAAGCGCCTCAAGGCGCAGGGCAAGACGGTCGCCATGGCTGGCGACGGCATCAATGACGGCCCGGCGCTGGCCGCCGCCGATGTGGGAATTGCCATGGGCACGGGCGCCGACGTCGCCATGGAAAGCGCCGGCATCACGCTGGTGGGCGGGGAATTGAACGGCATCGTCCGGGCCCGCAAGCTCGCCCACGCGACGCTCAAAAACATCAAGCAGAACCTGTTCTTCGCCTTCGCCTACAACACGGCCGGGGTGCCGATCGCGGCGGGCGTCCTGTTCCCGGTGTTCGGCGTCCTCCTCTCCCCCATGCTCGCCGCCGCCGCGATGTCGCTCTCCTCGGTGTCGGTTATTGGGAATGCGCTGCGGTTGCGGGGGATCAAACTCTAGCGGCGGATAACCCGGCTACCTCAGCGCCCCTCACCCCAACCCTCTCCCCAGCGGGGAGAGGGAGGAACTTGCGGAAGCGCCTGCGCCAAGCTTTTCTTCGCCCCGCTGGGAGAAGGTGGCCGCGAAGCGGTCGGATGAGGGGGCGCAGCGCTTGCGAAAAGAACCATCGTCGCGGCCCTGCCAAGCATCCGCCCACCACCTTGGCGAATGCCCGCCGAGCGTATAGAAAGCGCCGACGCATTGGTGGGAGGGTGCTTATGTTCGTTGTCGCGGGGGAAAGCCTTATCGATCTGGTCGCCAAGCCGCGCAGCGATGGCCCGCTGGAGATGGGCGCTCACCAGGGCGGCTCCCCCTACAATTGCGCCATTGCCCTTGCCAAGCTCGGTCAATCCGCCGGTTTCCTCTGCCCCATCTCCCGCGACACCTTCGGCGACCTCCTGATGGACCCGCTGGAAAAAGCCGGCGTCGTTCCGCTCGTCAAGGAGCGCTCGGAGTGCAACACGACGCTTGCGGTGGTCACCCGCAACGCCAAGGGCCTTCCCGCCTATGCCTTCTATCGCCAGGGCACGGCCGAGCGTGACATCTCCCGCAAAAAGCTCCTCGCCGCACTGCCGGAAAGAATCGATCTCTTCCAGATCGGCGGCTTCCTGCCGATCGAGCCCGAGGATGCGGAAATCTGGCTCGACGTGGTCAAATCGGTCGCCCAACGCGGCGCAGTTCTCTCCATCGACCCCAATGTTCGCCCCTCGCTGATCTCCGATTTCGCCGGCTACAAGGAGCGGCTGGGCGCCTTCCTCGATCTCGCCCATATCGTTAAGGTTTCCGACGAGGATCTCGCCGCTCTCGATCCGGGCAAGTCTGTTGACGAGCACGCGCAAGAGCTTCTTGCCCGCCCCAATGTCGAACTGGTCGTCGTCACCATGGGCGAGGACGGTTCGCGCGCCTTCACCGCTTCCGCCCAGGCCCGCGCCTCGGTCCATCGTCCGGAAAAGTTCGGCGACACGGTCGGCGCCGGCGACAGTCTCATGGCCGGCATCCTCACCGCGCTCTCCGATCGCGGGGCGCTGGAAAAGGGCAGGATCGGCACTCTGGATGCCGATGCGCTGGAAGCCGTCCTCACCTTCGGCGCCGTCACCGCCGGGCTCAATTGCGGCCATGTCGGCTGCAACCCGCCCACACGCGCCGAGGTCGAGGCGGCGCTGGGCCGCATCTGAGCCCATATTGCTGCCGGATTGGCAGGCAACCATGCCGGCAGATCGAACCCGCCGCACAAGGATTCTCGCGCCATGAAAGCCCTCTTCGCCGCCCTCGCCCTGTCCTTCGCCGCGGCTCCGGCCATGGGGCAGGCGGTCAGCGAATATACCGAATACGATGTCGAAGCCGATTGCAGCGTCGTCGGCCGCTCGCTGGACGGGGAGGGGGATTGGGCCGATTTCGTCTGTCCGGGCTATGCCGGCTATCCCTTCGTCATCCGTTACACCGATGGGCGTGAATCGGCCACCTACGGCTTTGCAACGGAATCCGGCATGTCGACCTTCTCACCCTTCAACTACGCCAATGGCACGGTCGAATGGCGGGTGCGGATCGATCGCGATATCGAAATTCCCGTCGCCGCCATCCAGCGCTGGTTTCTCGCCGATATCGACGGCAATTGGAGCCGGGAAGTGCTCGTGGTCTCCCGCGTCGGCCAACCCGATGGGGGCGGCGCGTGCGCGGTGGCCTATATCGACGCCCAGACCGAAGGCGCCAACCAGCGCGCCCGGCAAGCCGCCGACCAATTGGCCGAAACCTTCACCTGCGGTTCCGATCAGCCGATGGTCGAGGAAACGGTCAGCGACCTCGTCCCGGCCGGGTAGCGGCAAGGGGGCAAAGGCCCCTCACCCGGATTGCCGACGTCCGGAAATTTCAATACCCCTGTCGGCATCCCCATCCCTCGTCCGTCCTTGGCTCGAAACCGGGCCAGCCATCCGGTTTCGAGTCGTAAAATAATCGCGATTGCCTGCTAGAACGGCGCGGATTAGGCTCGCGCCTCGCAAAGGACCGGACCATGAGCCCCTTTCACCAGATTCTGGGCAACAACCTTGTTGCCAACGTCACCAATTTCACCGTCTGGTTCGCCATAACCTTCTGGATCTTCATCGAGACCCAGTCGGTGTTCGCCACCGGCATGGTGGCCGGCATCTTCCTTGTGTTCACCGCCGCCTTCGGCATCTGGCTGGGCGCTATCGTCGATCACAATTCCAAGCGCCTGGCGATGATGGGGTCGAGCCTTGTTTCGTTCGTCTTCTACCTCGCTGCCATCGCCATGGTGCTGCTCGAGCCCGAGGGCGCGTTCTCGGACGCTTTCAGCGCCTATCTCTGGGTGTTCGTCCTCGTCGTGATGCTGGGGGTGATCGCCGGCAATATCCGCTCAATCGCGCTGCCCACCATCGTCACTATCCTGATTCCGGAAGACGAGCGCGACAAGGCCAACGGTTTGGTCGGCATGGTCACGGGCATCGGGTTTCTGACCACTTCGGTGATCTCGGGGTTCCTTGTCGCCTGGGGCGGCATGTATCTGGTGCTGCTGCTCGCCCTTGCCGCAACGGTGGTGGTGTTTTTCCACCTGTTCTTCCTGCGCCTCAACGAAGGGCGCCCGGTGCCCGTCGACGGGCAACCGTCCGAGCCCAAGCGGGTCGATATCGCTGGCACCATCGCGGTGATCGCCGCCGTGCCGGGGCTTTTCGCGCTGATCTTTTTTGCCACCTTTAACAATTTTTTGGGTGGCATCTTCATGGCGCTGCTTGATGCCTATGGCCTGTCGCTGGTCTCGGTCGAGATCTGGGGCCTGCTGTTCGGCGTGCTGTCCACCGCCTTTATCGCCTCCGGCATCATTATTTCGCGCACCGGATTGGGCAAGAATCCATTGAAGACACTGCTTTTGGTCAATCTCATCGTCTGGACCACCTGCTGCTTTTTCACCATTCAGCCCTCGCTCTGGCTTTTGGTCGGGGGCTGTTTCATCTGGATGTTCTTTGGCCCTTATGCGGAAGCTGCCGAACACACCACGCTGCAAAAGGTGGTCCCCCTCGAACGCCAGGGGCGCGTGTTCGGCTTTGCGCAATCGGTGGAACAGGCGGCTTCTCCGCTCACCGCCTTTCTCATCGGCCCCTATACCCAGTTCGTGGTCATCCCGTTCATGACCGATGGCGCGGGCGCCGATACCATCGGGGACTGGTTCGGCACCGGCCCGGATCGGGGTATCGCGCTGGTCTTTACAGTCGCGGGGCTGGTGGGCGTCCTCGTCACCATCATCGCGCTCAACTCCCGCCCCTACCGCCAGCTCTCGGCCTTCTATGCCGGCCGGCCCGAGGCGGAAGTCGGTTCGGCCGAGGGGCCGACGCCGGCTTAGGGGCTCCAGGCAAGCTCAGCGCACCCCTCATCCCCGGCCCTTCTCCCACCAGGGGAGAAGGGGGCTCTTGGGCGGCCTTACAGTTCTTGCCGAAATGCTGTCCCAGAAGCCCCCATGGCACAGCCTTTCCACCTCGTCGTCTTCGTCCCCGGACTTGATCCGGGGATTGACCCGGAGACCCGCAAGGTTCCCACGAGCTGAGAAGAAATGTGTCCTTCAAACTCCTTCCGCACCCTCGGCAGCGTTGCGGGTTGTCGGGTCAAGCCCGACAATAACGAAGGAGAGGATGATGGAAGGGAAGAACGGCGACGCGGTGAGGGGGCTATGGCTGCACCCGCGCAATCCTTCGATCCACTCCCATGGTGATGGCCAGTGTGACGAAGGCGAAGACCAGCAGACCCGCCGCGATGATATGCGCTTCGGTCCATCTGAGCTGCTCGACATAGTCGAAGATCGCGATGGAGAGCACCTTGGTCTGTCCCGGTATGTTGCCCCCGATCATCATCACCACCCCGAACTCGCCCACCGTATGGGCAAAGCCCAGCACGGTTGCGGTCAGATATCCGGGCCGCGCCAGGGGCAGGGCGACGCGCAGGAAGGTCTGCATCGGGCTCGCCCCCAGCGTATGGGCCGCCTCGATGGGATCTTTGCCGATGGCGATGAACGCATTGCGCAGCGGCTGGACGACGAAGGGCAGGGAATAGAACACCGAGCCGATCACCAGCCCCGGAAAGGTGAACGCCAGCGTCCGCGCGCCCCAGAGCGGGGCGAGCCAACCGCCCGGCCCGTTCACGCCCAAAAGGATCAGCAGGTAGAACCCCAGCACCGTGGGCGGCAGCACCAGCGGCAGGGCGACGAGCGCATTGACCACCACCGTCCAGCGCGAGCGCGACCGCGCCAGCCACCAGGCGATGGGCGTTCCGACGATCAGCAGGATCACCGTCGTCGTCGCGGCCAGGGCGAGCGTGAGCCGCACCGCCGGCCAGATGTCGGAGAGCAGGTTCACTCCGCGAACCCGTAGCCGAAAGAGGCGATGATTTCGTGCGCCGCCTCGGAGGTCTTTACGAAGTCGAAGAAATCGGCGGCCACTTCATTGTCGGTCAGCAGAACAGCGTCCTGGGTGATCGGCGTATAAAGCTCCGCATCCACCACCCAGCGCGATCCATCCTCGCGCCCGATCACCTGCGAGAGCGCCACGAACCCCAGCTCGGCATTGGAGGTATCGACGAACTGGTAGGTCTGGGAAATGTTCTGGCCGATTACCAGCCGATCGGCCAGCGCCTCTGTCAGCCCCAGAGCTTCGATCACCTCCGCCGCCGCCGCGCCATAGGGCGCCGCCGCCGGTTCGGCGATGGCGAGCCGGGCGAAATCGCCCTCAAGGCTCTCGGGGCCGGTCACCCGCTCCGGATCGGTGGAAAACAGCACCAATTGCCCCACCGCATAGGTAAACCCCGATCCCTCGACCGCCAGCCCCTCCTCGAGCAGCCGGGCCGGCGTTGCCGCATCGGCGGAAAGAAACGCATCGAAGGGGGCGCCTTGGGTTATTTGCGCGTAAAGCTGCCCTGTCGCGCCAAAGGAAAATCCCACTTCCTGCCCGGTCTCCTCGGTAAAGGCCGCTCCCAATTGTTCCACCGCCGCCGTGAAATTGGGGGCAATTGCGATCTGCGCATCCTGCGCATGGGCCGGAAAGGCAAGAGCGAGAGCGGCGAAGGCGAAAAGAGGCAGGCGCATGAAGCGTCCTTCGATATGTTTGCCAAAACATATCGAGCTTTGCACGTCAGGCGCCGTCGAACAACCGATATGTTCAGCCCGACCGGTCGCCGCGCAGCTTCTTGAGCGCCTCAAGATCCCCGGCGATCGCGATTGCGGTCTTTTGCTCCATCGCCCGATATCGCGCCAGCACCTCGCGGCCGGCCTCGGTCAAGCTCGCGCCGCCCTGGCCCGAACCGCCCCGGCTGGTTTCGATCAGCGGACTGCCGAAGCCGTCATTGAGCACCTGCACCAGGCTCCAGGCGCGTTTGTAGCTCATGCCCATGGCCTTGCCCGCCGCGCCGATCGAGCCGGTCGCTTCGATCCCGGCGAGCAGGTCGGCCCGCCCCGGCCCCATATAGAACCCCTCGTCGAGCACCACGCGAAGGTGCCCAAGGCCCGAAGCGGGGACAGGGCGCCTCATTTACGCCGAGAGCTTGGCCGCGTCCGCCGCCAGCGTGCGGATGGTGTCGAAATCCTTGGCCGCGATCGCCTCGGCCGGCACCGTCCACGAGCCGCCCACGCAGACGACGTTGGGGAGCTTGAGATACGCCTTGGCCTTTTCCATATCGATCCCACCCGTGGGGCAGAATTTGATGTCGGGCAGCGGCGAGGCAAAGGCCTTGAGCACCGCAGCTCCGCCCATCGCTTCGGCGGGGAAGAATTTGAGGTAGGTATAGCCCAGAAGCGAAGCGGCCATGGCTTCGGTGGGCGAGGCGATCCCCGGCAGCAGCGGCACGCCGATATCCTCGGCGTCCTCGAGGAGTTTGACCGGTGCACCGGGCGATACCATGAATTGGCAGCCGGCATCGGCGGAGGCCTTCATGTCGTCCTTCTTGCGCACGGTTCCCGAACCCACAACGGCGCCATCGACCTTGGCCATCTCCTCGATGACCTTCAATGCATTGGGCGTGCGCAGCGTCACTTCGATATTGACCAGCCCACCGGCCACCAGCGCCTCGGCAAGGTTGCGGGCGGTTGCCACATCGTCATGAATAATCACCGGGACCACGGACGCCGCCGAAAGGATTGTTCCAAGCTTTTCCGCATCTTGCGCCATGTCGTCCTCCATAGGTTCTTGCCAATGCTGCCTGTGCTCTAACACGGGCTTTATTGAATTGGGAACCAAAACTCCCTAAGTCATCCCCCGCGGCCGGCGAGCCGCGACACGCGACAATGCGCGGGGATGCCTCATATGCTCCAGCAGATCAACGCCATCACGCCCATCGAGGATGCGCGCGCGGTGCTTGCCGCCGAATTCGATCTCAAATTCTCCAAAGCGATCGAAAAGCACACCCGGCCGGTGTTCGAAAAGGTCAAGGACCGCATTCCCGAGGTCGAATGGCCGTTCTATGCGCCGCTGATCTTCCAGATCAATAAGCTCAAGCGCGACAAGAACGCCGTCATCCTCGCTCATAATTACCAGACGCCGCAGATCTATTTCGGCGTCGCCGATATCGTGGGCGACAGCCTGCAGCTCGCCATCGAGGCCACCCGCGTCGAGGCCGAAACCATCGTCCAATGCGGCGTTCACTTCATGGCCGAGACCAGTAAACTGCTCAATCCCGACAAGCGGGTGTTGATCCCCGACAGCCGCGCCGGCTGTTCGCTCGCCTCCTCGATCACCGCCGCCGACGTGCTTTCGATGAAGGCGCAATATCCGAACGTGCCGGTGGTCACCTACGTCAATTCCTCGGCGGCGGTCAAAGCGGTCACCGATGTGTGCTGCACCTCCTCGAACGCGCTCCAGATCGTGGAAGCGGTCGAGGGAGATACGGTCATCATGATCCCCGACCAGTACCTGGCCAAGAACACGGCGAAAAAGACAAAAAAGAAGATCGTCACCTGGGCCGGCGCCTGCGAGGTGCACGAAACCTTCACCGCCGACGATATCGCCGAACTGCGTTCGGCCTATCCGGGCGCTAAGATCATCGCCCATCCCGAATGCCCGCCCGAGGTGATCGACGCCGTCGATTTCGCCGGCTCGACCTCGGGGATGATTGACTGGGTGCGCAGCCAGAAGCCCGAACGCGTGGTCATGGTCACCGAATGCTCGATGAGCGACAACGTCGCCGCCGAAACCGAGGGCGTCTCGTTCCTCAGAGGCTGCAATATCTGCCCGCACATGAAGCGCATCAACCTCGAAAACATCCTCTGGAGCCTGCACACCGGCACCGAGGAGGTCACCATCGCCCCCGAGCTGATGGATCCGGCTCGCGCTTCGGTCGAGCGCATGATCGCCTATTCCACCAGCCGGAGCTAGGTTCGGCTCAGAGCACGTCCTGCCATTCGGCGTGTTTTTCGATCTGGGCCTTGGCGAACGGGCAAAGCGGGATGATGCGCTTGCCTGCGGCCCGCGCGTCCTCGACGGCGCGCAGAACCAGCGCTTCGCCGAGATGGCGGCCCCGCAGCGCATCGGCCACATGGGTGTGGTCGATGATGATCTGGGTGTTGCCGACCTTGGTATAGGTCATTTCCGCTTCCGCGCCGTCGATGGCGATGAAATAGCGCCCCTTGCTGCCGTTGTCCTCGTGCTGGATCGTGACGTCGTTCATGGTCTGATGCTCCTTTATTACAGCATTTCAGCTTTTCTTCGAATCGCTTCAATGACTCTAAGTCTTTGTTTTTGTCGCGTGTCCGAACCGCAAAACCGTTTCCACTTTTGCTGGACACGCTCTAAACGGCCCGAGGCCTCAGCGGCACGCCGGGATGGCATTCGAGGTTGGCCCGATCCCAATCGCCCAGTGTCGCTGCCGCGTCATAGGTGGATTGGAAAAATTCGAGCAGGGTGGCGTCGGGGTCGGATGCGGTGCGCACGGCCTCATAGGGCAGGATGAATTCGCCCAGGTCCTCGTGGAAATAGGCGGCATCGGGCAAAACCGGCTGGTCCTTGAAGCCCTCGGGCACCGGATAGGCGTAGGAATAAAAAGCCGCGTCCTCGATGCCGCCGCCGCCGGGCCAGAACCCGGCCGAAGAGACCTGATGGCTATAGGCCTCGTGGGTCACGGCATCGGGCAGGGAGGGAATGCCGCCCGGATGGCGCGGCGCGTCCCGCCCCGAAAACCGGGTCACGGCCATGTCGAAACTGCCCCAGAACAGATGCACGGGGCTGACCTTGCCCAGAAAGCTCGTGCGGAACTGGCGCATGACCCTGTTGATCTGGACCAGCGCCCCAAAGAACCGCCGCACGGCATCGGCGTCATAGGGCCTTGGCCGCGTATCCTGGGCGAAGGGCACCGGGTCGGGGATTTCGTTGGGTGTGCCATCGAATTGAGCGGTGGCACCGATACTTTCGAGCAGGTCGATAAAGCGCCCGTGGAAATCGGCGACCGTCATAGGCTGGAGCGCAAACCGTTCGGTGGCGCCATCGGCCGCCATGGCGATAACGGCATGGTCGATGAGGTCGAGGACGATCTCGATGCCCCCGGACGGTCCGTCGCAGATCATGCCGGTGCTCAGCCCCCGCGCGTTGACATAGAGCGTGGCGTGCCAGGAATGATTGACCCATGGGGTCCGCGCCAGCCGGTACTTGCCGACGATCTGGCTGTAAAGGTGCAGCGCTGCGCAGGTTTCCCGCCATTCGGCAAACGGAATGGCGGGCCATTGGAGGCTTTGTCGCGTCATTGTGGGGATGACCTTTTGTGGCGTGAGGTGGCAGTTTGCACGCCTTGCTCCGGTCCGGCAATGGCTGGGCAACCCCCGGCCGCTTGCCAAGGGGCGGCGCGGCTCCTAAACCTGCCTCCCGAGCGGGGGAGGGCCCATGGACATCTTCGACAACGTTTTCAACGCCGAGGGCGTGGTGATCGTCGGCGCGGGCCTTGCGGGACTCTTTTGCGCGCTCAAACTCGCCCCGCGCCCGGTCACCGTTCTCTCGCCCATGCCGCTCGGCTCGGGCGCCTCTTCCGCCTGGGCGCAAGGTGGCGTCGCCGCCGCCGTGGGGCAGGGCGACAGCGCCCGCGCCCATGCGCTCGATACCGAAATGGCCGGCGCGGGGATCGTGGATCACGGCGTCGCCGAGTCCGTTACCGCCGAAGCCGCCGCCCGCATCGACGATCTTGCCGATTGGGGCACCCCTTTCGATCGTGATGCGCTGGGCCAGTTCGTCCTCTCGCGCGAGGCGGCCCATTCGGCCAATCGCGTGGTGCGCGTCTCGGGCGACCGGGCGGGCCACGCCATCATGCAGGCGATCATCGCCAGGGTGCGGCAAACCCCCTCCATCCGCGTCCTCGAAGGCATCACCGCGGTCGATCTCGCCCATGCCGAAGGCCGCATCGTCGGCGTCTTCTGCCGCCGGTTGGGCGATCGCTATGTGGAGCCGGTCTTCATCCGCGCCCGCGCCACCGTGCTCGCCGCCGGCGGGCTGGGCGGGCTTTATGCGACAACCACCAATCCACCCTCCGTGCGCGGTCACGCCATGGGCATGGCGGCTCGCGCCGGGGCGATCATCGCCGATCCCGAATTCGTCCAGTTCCATCCCACGGCCATCCTCACCGGCCGCGATCCGGCCCCGCTGGCCACCGAAGCTCTGCGTGGCGAGGGTGCGGTCCTCATCAACGATTCTGGCGAGCGCTTCATGGAAGCGATCCACCCCGACGCCGAACTCGCCCCGCGCGACATCGTCGCCCGCGCCAATTTCCGGCAGATCAAATCGGGCCGCAAAGTCTTTCTCGATACGCGAGAGGCGCTGGGCGAAAAAATCCTCACTGCTTACCCGACCGTCGCCCAATATTGCCACGCCGCCGGCATCGACCCGGTCACCCAGCCCATCCCGGTTACTCCGGCCGCCCATTACCACATGGGCGGGGTCAAGGTGGACGAGGATGGCCGCTCCTCGCTTCCCGGCCTCTGGGTCTGCGGCGAAGCCTCGTGCACGGGCCTGCACGGCGCCAATCGGCTCGCGTCCAATTCGCTGCTCGAAGCCATCGTCTATGGCGCGCGCATCGCCGAGGACATCTCCGGCCTCGAACCTCAGCGCCGCCCGCTCCCCTATTTCGCCGGCATCGCCTGGGACGCGGAAAAAGGCGCCCGCGCCGAGGAGGTGCTGCGCAATCTCGAGGCCGTCAAGGATCTCCGCGCCACGATGAGCGCCGATGTGGGCGTCGAACGCGATATGGAGGGCTTGAAGCGCGCCCTGCGCACGCTCCTCGAGTTGGAAGAAACCGCGCTGGAAGTCACCCGCGCCTATCTCAACATGATCTCCTCAGCCACCCTGGTCGCCGCCGCCGCCCTCAAGCGCACCGAAAGCCGTGGCGGCCACTTCCGCACCGATTTTCCCCACACCCATGCCGATTGGCAAACCCATACAGAAATGACCCTCGCGGAGGCGCGTGCGATCCGGGCACAGGCTTGATCGCAAGCACGAGCGGCAGGGCCACCATGCCGCTTGACCAACAGGTCATATATCGATATTACTCGATATATGGAACAAACTGCCGCCATCGATGTTTTCGCCGCCCTCTCCCAGCCCACGCGGCTGGACGCTTTCCGCCTGCTCATGACTCATGAGCCCGAGGGACTGCCGGCCGGCGAGATCGCCCGCCGCCTCGACATTCCACAGAACACCATGTCCACGCATCTGGCGATCCTTTCGCGCGCCGGGCTGATCGAATCCCAGCGCCACAGCCGCTCGATCGTCTACCGCGCCGTCGTCGATCGCGTCCGCGAACTCGCCAGCTTTCTGGTCCAGGATTGCTGCGGCGGCCGGCCTGAACTGTGCGAGCCCCTGATTGCCGAATTCACCCCCTGCTGCGCTCCAAAGGAGACGAGCCATGTCTGACCCCGTTTATAACGTCCTGTTCCTGTGCACCGGAAACTCCGCCCGCTCCATCATGGGAGAGGCCCTGATGAATCATGTGGGCCAGGGCCGATTCCGTGCCTATTCAGCCGGGTCGATGCCGAAGGGCGATATTCATCCTTTGACCATCGCCACCCTCGAGAAGGCCGGCGTTCCCACCGAGGGCCTGCGTTCAAAGACATGGGACGAGTTCGCGGCCCCCGATGCGCCGAAGATGGATTTCGTCTTCACCGTCTGTGATAACGCCGCCGGCGAAGCGTGCCCGGTGTGGCCCGGCCAGCCCATGACCGCCCATTGGGGCATCGAGGATCCGGCGGCTGTCCATGGTCCCGCCTTCAAGCAGGAAACCGCTTTCGAGGATGCGCTTCTCTATCTGCGCAACCGCATCGCCGCCTTCATGAGCCTCCCGCTCGCCTCCATCGACCGGATGGCGCTCACCTCCAAGCTGCAGGGCATCGGCGCCATGGACGGGGCCACCGGTTCGGGCAAGGGTGCGGCCTAATGTCGGTCTTTGAACGTTACCTCTCCCTCTGGGTCGCCATCTGCATCGTTCTGGGCGTTGCCGCCGGACACTTCTTCCCCGGTGCCTTTCAGGCATTGGGCGCCTTCGAATATGCAGAGGTCAACCTGCCCATGGCGGTGCTCATCTGGCTGATGATCATCCCCATGCTGGTCCGCATCGATTTTCTGAGCCTGCGCAAGGTCGGGACCTATTGGCGGGGCATCGGGGTGACGCTCTTTGTCAATTGGGCAGTCAAGCCCTTCTCCATGGCGCTCCTGGGCTGGCTGTTCATCGGCTGGCTGTTCCGCCCGCTGCTGCCCGAGGCGCAGATCGAGAGCTATATCGCCGGTCTCATCATCCTCGCCGCCGCGCCCTGCACCGCCATGGTGTTCGTGTGGTCGAACCTTACCCGGGGCGAGCCTCATTTCACGCTGAGCCAGGTGGCGCTCAACGATGCGATCATGGTCGTCGCGTTCGCCCCCATCGTGGGTCTGCTGCTCGGGCTCTCGGCCATCACCGTGCCGTGGGATACGCTGCTGCTCTCGGTGGGGCTCTATATCGTCGTGCCGGTGGTCGCCGCCCAACTTTACCGGCGCTGGCTGCTCGCCGATGGCGGCATCGACGCCATGAACCGGGCCCTTGCCGTACTGCAGCCGATCTCGATCGCCTCCTTGCTGCTGACGCTGATCATGCTGTTCGGCTTTCAGGGCGAGCAGATCATCGCCCAGCCCACCGTCATCTTGCTGCTGGCGGTTCCGATCCTCATCCAGGTCTATCTCAATTCGGGCCTTGCCTATTTCCTCAACCGCGTGTCGGGGGAGCAGCACTGCGTCGCCGGCCCTTCGGCGCTGATCGGGGCGTCCAATTTCTTCGAGCTGGCGGTCGCCGCCGCCATCAGCCTTTTCGGCTTCAACTCGGGGGCAGCGCTCGCCACGGTGGTGGGCGTCCTGGTCGAAGTGCCGGTCATGCTTTCGGTGGTGTGGATCGTCAACCGCTCGCAGGGTTGGTACGAACGCAGCGCCGCCGTGCGCCAGAACACCCAAACCGAGGCTGTCCAATGAGCGTCACCATCTATCACAACCCCGCCTGCGGCACCTCGCGCAACACGCTGGCGATGATCCGTCAGTCCGGCGTCGAACCCATCGTGGTCGAATACCTTACGACCCCGCCCGACCGCGAAACGATCGTAAAGCTGATCGCCGATGCCGGCCTCACCGTGCGCGAGGCGCTGCGCCAGAAGGGCACGCCCTTTGATGAACTCGGGCTCGCCGATCCGGCAAAATCCGATGACGAACTGCTCGACGCCATCGAGGCCCACCCGATCCTTCTGAACCGCCCCTTCGTGGTAACGCCTCTGGGAACCAGGCTCTGCCGCCCCTCGGAAGCCGTGCTCGACATCCTCGAAAATCCCGATATCGGCCCGTTCACCAAGGAGGATGGCGAGGCGGTCATCGATGCCGAAGGAAAGCGCGTTGCCTGATCTACCCAATGTCGTGCCCGCCGCCTTCGAAACTCCCGACATCTCCCGGCTCATCACTCCGGCCCTGGAGCACAAGCCCCGCATCCTGATGCTCTACGGGTCTCTGCGCGAGCGGTCCTACAGCAGGCTGCTGACCTATGAAGGCCAGCGGCTGTTGGAGGCGTTCGGCGCGGAGGTCCGCGTCTTTCACGCCAACGGGCTGCCCTTGCCCAACGATGCTCCCGATGATCACCCCAAGGTCAAGGAGCTGCGGGAGGCCATGCTGTGGTCCGAAGGGCAGGTCTGGACTAGTCCCGAACGTCATGGCGCCATGTCGGCGGTCATGAAGGCGCAGATCGACTGGATACCCCTTCCGGGCGGCGCCATCCGGCCGACCCAGGGGCGCACGCTGGCCCTGATGCAGGTCTCGGGCGGGTCGCAATCGTTCAACGCCGTCAATCAGATGCGCATTCTGGGCCGCTGGATGCGGATGGTCACCATTCCCAACCAGTCCTCGGTCGCCAAGGCGTGGCAGGAGTTCGAGCCCGACGGCCGCATGAAACCGTCATCGTTTTACGATCGCGTGGTCGATGTCATGGAAGAGCTTGTGAAGTTCACGCTCATCAATCGCGGCATCTCGGGCTATCTCACCTCCCGCTATAGCGAGCGCAAGCAAGCGGCCATCGAGCTTGAGGAACGGCGCGAACTCAAATCGCTCTAGCGCTCCGCCGAAACGTAGGTCAGCCTGATTACATCGGCGCCGATCCGGTCGCTCGCAACGAGATGCAAGGGTGGGCGCGGGCCGGTGAAGAAGGGCTTGCCGCCGCCGAGCACGACAGGGTGGAGGTAGATCCGATATTCGTCGATCAGCCCCAACTCGGTGAGGCTGCCCGCCAATTGCGGCCCCGCGACTTCGATCACGCCGTCCCGTTGCGCCTTGAGTTCGCGTATCGCCACCTCGATATCGCTCCCGATAAGGGTGGCGTTGGGGCCCACCGAGGTCAATGAACGCGACACCACCCATTTGGGCTGGTTGCGCCATGCCGCCGCATACTCGCGTTCCGCCTCGTCCCATTCGGGCCGGTCATCGTCCCAATAGCGCATGGTTTCGTACATGCGGCGGCCATGCAGACTGCCGGCAAGGCCGCGCACGTCGTCGATGAAATGGCGGAAAAGCACGGCGTCGGGCCCGAAGGCCATATGGTCGACATAGCCATCCAGCGACTGGTTCAATGCAAAGACGAACTTGGCCATCGGGCGTCCTCCAACCTCCGAGGCTGGAACCTACGCTCAAATCAGATGGGCTTCAATCGGACCGCCTGCATATCCGGCCAGCTCTATTTTGCCGAATAGGTCACCGCTTCGATCTTGTGGCCGTCCGGGTCGCGGACGAAAGCCGCATAATAATTGCCATCATATTCCGGCCGCAGCCCCGGCGCCCCATCATCGCTGCCGCCGCTCTCGAGTGCCACGGTGTAAAAGCGCTCGACCATCGCGCGGTCTTCCACGGCAAAGGCGATGTGCGTGCCATTTCCGACCGTGGCCACTTTCCCGTCGATCGGCACCTGAACGCTGAAATGGAAGGTTCCGCTCCCGTAGCCCAGTCCGGCCTCGTCGTGGGCCATCAGTTCTATGCCGAGGATGGGCAACACGGCGTCATAGAACCTCTTGGAGCGTTCCACGTCATTGGTCCCGATCGAAACATGATGGATCATCACACCCTCCGCTTGCCTCTGCCCGATAACAGCGGGTAGCCCGCAGGGTTCCTTAAAAAGGGATGTGCGGGCCGGAACTTGTTCCCGGAATCCAGCGAGCACCCGCCAAAAGAACCGCCGTGGTCCTAAGTCCCCAGCATCTCCACGATCCGCCGCAGCCCCTTGCGCAGATGCCGGTGGCGTTTGTCGCCCAGTTCCTGGGCGATGGTGTCCTCCAGCGACGCCCAATGCTCCTCGATCGCCTGGCGCATGGCGTGACCCTGCTGACTCAGGCGGGCGCCGGGCTCCATTTCCGGTCCCACGGCCAACCGCAAGAGCAGGTCGCGGCCCTCGAGCCGGGCCAGCCGCGCGTCGAGCTGTTCGGGCGAAAGGCCGGTGAATTCCAGCAGCGCTTCGGTCGTCACGCCCGCCGGATCGGAGAGCCCGAGCAGCACGGCATCGTCGCCTGCTTCCAGGCCCCGAGCCGCCAAGGGGGCAAGCAGGGCCTGCCGGGCCAGATGGCCCGCTTCGATCAGGCGGTAGAGCGTCGAGCCGGCGGCGGATTTGGACATGGATACTGATCTAGCCAAAACCGGCCCTTCCGTCGAATCGCCTTTGGAAGGAAAGTTAATCGGGTGCCGCATGCTTGTCCGCGCTCCCGGGGCGCTATAATGCTGGTTGGCAAATGGAATTTCGCCGGAGTCGTTCCTTGCCGCTCACGCGTGTGACAGAAATGGAAGCGCTTGAGGACCGCCGGTTCACCACGGCAAGCATCGCCATCCTGCCGGTTGCGGCCACCGAGGCACATGGTCCGCACTTGCCGGCGACCACGGATTGCGACATCGCCGAGGGGCATCTTAACGCGCTCGGCGCCCATCTTCCCAGGACTATCGAGGCGGTGGTGCTGCCCATCCAGCGCATCGGTGCGTCGCGCGAGCATTTGTGGGCCGAGGGAACCCAGAGCCGGGACGAAGCCGACCTCATGGCCGATTGGTTGGGCATCGCGAAAAGATGGGCGCGCGCCGGCGGTCGGCGGCTGGTGATCGTTTCCAGCCATGGCGGCAATACGGCGGTGGTCGATAGCGTCATCCTCAGGGCGCGGGCAGAACTGGGCATGCTGGCCGTCGGCACCGCATGGATGCGCTTTGCGCAACTGGAAACGCTCTACGATTATGACGAGCGCAAATACGGCATCCATGGCGGGGCCATCGAAACCGCGCTCATGCTCCATTTCGCGCCGCACCTTGTGGATATGGAAAAGGCCAAGAATTTCCCGTCTTCCTTTGCGGCCATCGAAAGCGGCATGACCCATCTTTCCGCCACCGGTCGGCACCGGTTCGGCTGGCTTAGCGCTGATCTCAATCCCGATGGCGTTGCCGGCGATGCGAGCATCGCGACGGCGGAGCAGGGGGCCCAGCTCGCCGATCACATTATCGCGGGCTTTTGCCAATTGCTTGACGATGTCGCCCGCTTCGACCTTTCCTGGCTCAGGCAACAAGGACAGTCCGCATGACCCAGGATCTCGCCCGTATCCGCGCCTTCGTGCAGGTGTTCGACGCCGGCGGCTTTTCGGCCGCCGCGCGCATTCACGGGCGGTCCAAGGCGCTGCTGTCGAAATACGTCACCGATCTCGAGGATTATCTGGGCGTGCGGCTGATGAACCGCACGACGCGCAAATTGAGCCTCACCGAGGCGGGCGAGGCCTATTACCGGGAGGTGCGGGAAATCCTCTCCCAGCTCGACGATCTCGACGCCACGATTACCGAGCAGTCCGCCGCCCCGCGCGGCATACTGCGCGTTTCCGCCCCGCGCAATTTCGGCGAATCCACGCTCCTCGAACCGCTGTTCGAATTCACCCGCGCCCATCCCGACGTCACCCTCGATCTAAGGCTCGAAGACCGCATGGTCGATCTCGTCGAAGAGGGGATCGATGTGGCGCTGCGTATTTCCAAAATGAGCGACACCTCGCTGATCGCGCGCAAGATCGCTGAAACCTCGGTGGCCGTTCTAGCCGCGCCCGAGATCATCAAGGCCCATGGGGCGCCCGCAACGCCCGAGGCGCTCAAGGGCGTGCCCTGCATCATCGACACCAACATGACCGGGCAGGCCAACTGGCAGTTCGTGGAGGATGGCAAGACGATCACCGTGCATGTGGATGGCCCGGTGCGCGTCAATTCGCCCGTTGGCGCGCTGGTGGCGGCCAAAAAAGGCCTCGGTTTTGCGCTACTGCCGAGCTTTCTTGTCGATTCGGCTGTCCAGAAGGGGGAATTGGTGCCGGTTCTCGTCGATTATCTGCCGCAACGCCCGTTCCTGCAGGCGGTCTATCCGCATCGAAGGCATCTCTCGGGCAAGGTGAGGGCGCTGATCGATTTCCTCGTCGACTGGTTCCAAACCCACCCGGTCAATTCCTGATCAATGGCATTGCTCTTGCGCACAGCATCCGGATTGCTCCTGGCCGGACTGGCCTTGCTCGGTCTCGCTGCGCCGGTCCAGGCCCATCCCCATGTGTGGATCGATGCCGCCGGCGAGGTGCTGTTCGAAAATGGCGCCATTGTCGGCATGCGCCATCACTGGACGTTCGATCAGTATTTTTCCGCCTGGGCGATCCAGGGGCTCGACGCCGATGGCGACGGTGTGCTCACCCAGGCCGAACTCCAGCCGCTGGCCGAAGAAAACATCCAGGGGCTCGATTTTTACTCCTATTACACCTTCGCCGATCCCGAAGGCCTCGACGGCCATGCCGCGGTGGCCGGCGCGCGGGACCCCTCGATGGTCTATGAGAACGGCCAGGTGACGCTCACCTTCACCATGGCCTTCGCCGAACCCCAGCGCGTCAACGGCATCTACGATATCGAGGTGGGCGATCCCGAATATTACGCCGCCTTCACCTTTCCGGATGCCGATTCCGTCACCCTCCAAGGCGCGCCCGAGGGCTGCACCGTGGTGGCCAAGGAACCCCAGCCCATCGATCCCGAGCTCGAGGAGCGGCTGTGGATGCTGGGACCCGATGTAACCGAACTGCCCGAGGATCTGCGGCAGGCGGCACGCGATCTGGCCAATCTGGTCACCGTTACCTGTCCGGCCGGAACGCCCGCCACCGCGCTCGACGCCATCGAAACGGTCACCACCCAGCGCCCGGCCACCCCGTTCGCCGCTCCGCCGGCGGAGTCCTCGCTCGTTCCCACCCAGGGCGGGTTTTTCGGCTGGATCGCCGCTCAGCAGCGCGATTTCTACCGCGCCATGACCAATGCGCTCGGCGCTCTGCACGAAGACGGCAACGCCTTCTGGATTCTTGGGGGCCTGAGTTTCCTCTACGGCGTCTTCCACGCCGCCGGGCCGGGGCATGGCAAGGTGGTGATCTCCTCTTATGTCCTGGCCAGCGAGCGCCAGCTCCGCCGCGGCATCGTCCTGAGTTTCCTTTCGGCCATGATGCAGTCGGTGGTCGCGGTGGTGTTCGTGCTCATCGCCGCCAGCGTTTTGCGTCTCACCTCAATCGCCATGAGCGAGGCCGCGCGGTGGATCGAAATCGTCTCCTACGGGCTCGTCGCCCTGCTCGGAGCCTGGCTCGCGGCTCGAAAAATCCTCGGTTCGCATGACCATGGACGTGAACACGGGGCTAGACCCGTCGATCATGGCCATATTCCCCGATCTCAGCCCCTACCTGCGGCACATTCGGACCACCATCACCACCACCATGATGGCTGCGATCATCACGTCGTCACCCCCGATCAGACCGGCGGAAACTGGCGCGAGGCGCTCGGTGTGGTGGTTTCGGTGGGGCTGCGGCCGTGCTCGGGCGCGCTGGTGGTGCTGGTTTTCGCGCTGAGTCAAAACCTCCTGCCGGCGGGCATTTTCGCTACGTTTCTCATGGGGTTGGGCACCGCCATTACGGTCGCCGTCCTCGCCTCGCTTGCCGTGTTTTTGAAAGGCGGTGCGCTGAGGCTCACCGGCGGTGGCGCGCTTGGCGTATCGGTCCTGTGGTGGATGGAACTCGCCGGAGCGCTCCTGGTGATGGGCTTCGGCATGATCTTGTTGTTCGCCAGCCTCTAAAGGCCCAAATGCCCCGATAAACTGGGCAAATGGCCGCATTTCAGCGTCAAAGTGTTGCCCTGCGGCGCGTTGGCGCTATTGTGCGCGCAACAAAATCAACGCCTCACATCCGCTTCCCCGGGATACTGATGAACGCTCACTTGCCGCCCGATCATCCTACTGTAAAACCACGCAAAATCGGTGTGCTGCTGCTCAATCTCGGCACGCCCGACGCCACCGATTACTGGAGCGTGCGCCGCTATCTCAAGGAGTTCCTCTCTGACCCGCGGGTGATCGAAACGCCCAAATGGCAGTGGTGGCCCATCCTCAATCTCGTCATCCTCTCCTTCCGCCCGCAAAAGGCCGGCGCCAATTACGCGCGCATCTGGGACAAGGAAAAAAACGAAAGCCCGCTTAGGGTTATCACCCGCGCCCAGGCCGAAAAGCTGGGCGCGGCAATGGCCGGCGAAGATGTGATCGTCGAATACGGCATGCGCTACGGCAATCCCTCGACCCAGAGCGCCATCGAAAAGCTCCATGCCCAGGGCTGCGATCGGATCCTGCTGTTCCCGCTCTATCCGCAATATTCGGCGACGACAACCGCGACCGCCAACGACAAGGCGTTCCTTGCGCTCAAGGACATCCGCTGGCAGCCGGCCGTACGCACGGTTCCGGCCTATTTCGCCGAGGATATCTACATAGAAACATTGGCGAAATCGATAAAGGACGGCGTCGAGGCGCTCGACTTTGTCCCCGACCTGGTGATCACGTCGTATCACGGCATGCCCAAGGAATATCTCGAGAAGGGAGATCCTTATTATTGCCAATGCCAGAAGACCACGCGGCTGGTGCGCGAAAAGCTCGGATGGCCGGAAGAAAAGCTCATGGTCACCTTCCAGAGCCGCTTCGGCCCCACCGAATGGCTGCAGCCCTATACCGACGAGACGCTGAAATCACTGCCCGAAAAAGGCATCAAGAAGGTCGCCATTCTCGCGCCGGCCTTTTCGGCCGACTGCATCGAAACCCTCGAGGAAATCGCCATCACGGGCGAAGAGGAATTCATGCATGCCGGCGGCGAGCGCTATGCCTATATCCCCTGCCTCAACGATACGCCCGACGGCATGGCGATGATCGAAGCCATCGTGCGCAAAGAGCTTTCCGGCTGGCTTTAAAGCTTTCTTAACCATGAACTGAAAGCTTCCGTTTAGATTTGGGAAGCGCGTCGCGGATGCGGTTCCATACTGACGGAATTTTCGACCTTGGGCCAAAGCGCGCGCAGCCTTGCACTGGTGGTTCTGGCCGGCGGTGGCGCGCTGGCTGGCGTCTCGCTGGGCTTTGCGCAGGGCGATGGCTCGCGTACCGACAATCCCGACCTGCTGCGCGGTTCGCTTGGCGTCGGCTGCCCGGCCGGTACGTTATGCGACTTTCCGGCCGAACGCCTGCTGGCGATGCCGATCCTGCCGGCAAATGCCTTGGCTCCCACCCCCGTGCCGCTTGCGACCATCGCGCCCGCACAGGTGCCAAGCGTCGCTCCTCCCGCTGCACCTGCATCAGCTCCTGTCCTGGCTGAACCAGCCCCCGTCTCGACGCCCGTGGCGTCGAGCGACCATGCTGATCTTGCCTACGGCATCAGCCTGCGCGGCGCCTATGTGCGCGGCGAGGGTGAGAAGCGTTTCGAAATGCTCGCCATTCCGTCCATCGGCTTTTCCCGCTCGGCCGGGGCGGCCGATGTGACGCTTGATGCGTCCGCAACGCTGGTTCAGCCGCGTTCCGACGACCCGCGCATTGCCGACGCGCAGGTGGCGTTCGATACCGAATACAGGCTCTCACCCTCGGCGGACCTGGCGTTCAACGCCGATTTCGCGCTGTCGCAGGACGATCCACAGGGGCTGACGGTCGATACCGCCGATCTCACTACGGCCCCGCTCATCGTTTCCGGTGGCCTGGGCGCTGCCTATACGCAGACCTTCGGGCGGTTGGACGCGACCGTCAGCCTCGGGCTGGATCGCGAATGGGTTGGGTCGTCGACGCGCAGCGACGGGATCGAGATCGACAATGACGACGAAAGCTATACCCGCTACGAGGGCGGGCTGCGGCTTGGTTACGCGGTGACCCCGGTGCTCGAAATCTTCGGCCAGGGCACGGCGGGACGCACCGATTTCGATGGTGCCGATCCAGAGCTCGGCCTCAACCGTAATGGCGCGGACTATACCCTGCGCGGCGGAATCGCGGGCAATTGGAACGACGTGCTGGTGGCGGAACTTTCGCTCGGCTCGGGCTGGCGGGACTATGACGCCGCGCGGCTGGCGGACGCGCAAAGCTGGCTCTATGGCGCTGCTCTGGGCTACCGGTTCAGCCCCACGACGCAGATCGTTGCGAGCCTTGAAACCGAATTGACACCGGGAGAGGATGGAGGCGGGGCCAGCACGCGCTATCTGGCGGGCCTTGAGGCCTCCCATACCGCCAATTCCTGGCTGGGATTACGGGTCTCGGCGGGCCTCGAATGGCTGGCGCCGGACGATGAAACTCCGGCCAGCCGGCTCTATTCAGCCGGAATCGGGGCCGATGTGCTTATCGGCCCGCACACCAGCGCTACCCTCGATTACGGGTATGGATTGCGCGAAGACCCCGGCGCGGCGGATGCGCGCCGGGACGAGCATCGGGTGAGCGGCGGGATCAGCCTGCAATACTGATCGGGATATCCCCGGTCAGGGTCTTGAGTTCCTTCATGAAGGCATCGGCAATGTCGTCGCGATCAAGCGCGAAGACGACATTGGCCGTGAGGAACCCGATCTTGGAGCCGCAGTCGAAGGACCGGCCGTCATATTTGACGCCGGTAAAGGGCTGCATGTCCATCAGGTGCTGCATGGCGTCGGTAATCTGGATTTCCCCGCCGGCGCCAACCGTCTGTTCGGACAGCAGCATGAAGATCTCCGGCTGCAGGATGTAGCGCCCGGAAATGATGAGGTTGGAGGGAGCGTCCTCAGGCTTTGGTTTTTCAACCATGCCCTGGATGGAAAAACCTGTATCGGGACCCTCGCCGCGGGCCACCACGCCGTAAGAAGAGACCTCCTCGTGGGGCACTTCTTCGACGGCGATGATGTTGCCGCCGGTTTCCTCATAGGCGTCCATCATCTGCTTGAGCACGCCGGGCTCGGACTTGAAGATCATGTCGGGCAAAAGCAGGGCGAAGGGCTCGCGGCCGACGATGTCGCGCGCGCACCAGACGGCATGGCCGAGACCGAGCGGCTCCTGCTGGCGGGTGAAACTGGTTTGGCCGGCCTTGGGCAATTCACGGCGCAACTGTTCGAGCGCCTCGTGCTTGCCGCGTGTCTCAAGGGTGGATTCGAGCTCGAACTGGCGATCGAAATGGTCTTCGATCACGCCCTTGTTGCGGCCGGTGACGAAGACGAAATGCTCGATTCCCGCTTCACGGGCCTCGTCCACCGCGTACTGGATGACGGGCTTGTCGACCACCGTCAGCATTTCCTTGGGCATGGCCTTGGTTGCGGGAAGAAAGCGCGTGCCGAGGCCGGCAACGGGAAAAACGGCAGTACGGACTCTGCGGACCACTGGATACTCCTTGGATGTGCGCAATAAACTAAGACAGTTTCAATGCCTTAATGCAAGATTGGGGTAACGGTTTCGTTCCGCTTCCGCTATGAGCGGGGGCGAAAGTGTCGTTCGTTTGGAATAAGATCATGGCTATTCTGGTGACAGGTGGAGCCGGATATATCGGTTCCCACATGGTTCTTCATCTCGCCGATGCCGGCGAATCAGTTGTCGTGCTCGACAATCTGACGACTGGTTTTCCCTGGCTCGTCGATCACCGCGTAAAGCTCGTGGAAGGCGATGTCGCCGACACGGAACTGGTCAAACGGCTGATCGCGGAGCACGGCATCGAGGCGGTCATCCATTTCGCCGGCTCGATCGTGGTGCCCGAATCGGTGGAAAATCCGCTCAAATATTACAAGAACAACACAGCCAACACGCGTGACCTGATCGCGGCCTGCGTCGCCGGCGGGGTCAAGCACTTCATCTTTTCATCGACCGCGGCCGTCTATGGCATGGTGGGCCTCGAGCCCGTCGCCGAAGACGCGGTGCTCTCGCCGGTTTCGCCCTATGGCAAGTCCAAGCTCATGAGCGAATGGATGCTGGCCGATGTGGCGGCGGCGCACCCGATGACCTACGGCGTCTTGCGCTATTTCAACGTGGCGGGTGCCGACCCGCAGATGCGAGCCGGCCAATCGACCGCTGGCGCGACGCACCTGATCAAGGTGGCGGTGCAGACCGCGCTGGGGCACCGGGAAAAGATGAGCGTTTTCGGCGACGACTATCCCACCCCCGATGGCACATGCGTGCGCGACTATATCCACGTCTCCGATCTGGTCGCGGCACACGGGCTGCTGCTCGAGCATCTGCGCAAGGGCGGGGAGAGCCTCACGGTCAATTGCGGCTATGGGCGCGGGTTCTCGGTCGATGAGGTGGTTTCGACCGTAAAGCGCGTGACCGGCATCGACTTTCCCGTCGAGCATGGCCCCCGGCGGCCAGGCGATCCCGCTTCCATCGTTGCGGGGGCCGACCGGATCAGGGCGCTGGGATGGCAGCCGCGCCATGACGACCTCGCCGGCATTGTCGAAATGGCCTATAAATGGGAAAAATACCTCGACACCCGTAACGACCGCCCCTCCATTCTTTGAGCCGGCTGCTTTCGGGGCGGGCCGATCTGGGCTAAAAAGCGGTATGTCGGTTTTCCGCGCCTGCGTCCGTGCCATTGTCCTGGTGCTCCTGTCCGGGGTGCTCGTTTCGAGCGCCACGGCGCAGGAGCGCACGACCCGGACGTTGTTCGAGGTGCTGTTCGGGCGTGACGACGAACCGACACCGCCGCCCGCGGTCGTCCAGCCCCAGCAGCCCAGGCCGCAGCCCGCTCCTGCACCTGCGCCGCAGCCTTCGCGCCGGCCGGCTCCCCAGCCAGCGGCAGCGCCCGACGTGGAAAATTCCGAAAACGCCCGCAGGGTCATGGTGATGGGCGATTCCCTGGCGGTCGATCTGGCGCGGGCGCTCGAGCGGCTTTATTCGGACAATCCGGAAATCGCAGTGATCGAGAACGCCGTCGGATCATCGGGATTCGTGCGCGACGATTTTTTCGACTGGAACGAAGCGATCGAAGACGAGATCGTGGCCGACAGTTTCGACGTCGCCGTCGTCGCCATCGGCATCAACGACCGGCAGGCGCTCAATGGAGCCGAGGCGCTCAGCGACCCCTGGCGCAGCGCCTATCGCGAGCGGCTCGACGCATTCCTGGGCGATCTGAGCGCGGCGGACAAGGAGATCGTCTGGATCGAATTGCCGCCCATGGAACAGCCCAGCTATGGCGCCGCCATGGCGCAGATCTCCTCGATCCACAAGGCGGCGGTGGGCGCGGCGGGCGGCGAGTGGGTTGAAACCTACGATCGCTATCTGGGCGAAAACGGCGGCTACAGCGCCGACGGGCCGGATCTTAACGGCAATATCGTCGCCATGCGAAAAGGCGATGGCATCCATTTTTCCGCGGCCGGGGCCGACAAGGTGGCATTTTACATCGATCGCGCGCTGGCCACGGAGGGCAGCCGGGTCAGCCTTTCGGGCAGCACCTCGGAAGTTTCCGATCTTCTCGCCGGCACCGATGCGGCCGGTATGCTGCGCCCACCCTTCCAGGGGCTAGAGCAGATGCGTTTGGTCGACATGGCCAGCCTGGTCCAGGATTTGGGCGGGACCGCGCAAAGGGCTGGCGATCTCGTCGTCGCCCGCACGCCGATGGCGGATGCGCGTGGGTTCGCGCTCGAAGACATGCTGCAGGCACCCGCTGGCCGTGTCGATGCCTTCGGGTTGGGACGGGCGGCGGGCGACGTGGAAAATCCCACCGGACGGTAGAAAAAAGCCCCGGAGCGGGTGTCCGGGGCCTTACTCTCAGTCGCTTCTAGCGCGGCAGCGTCGTCTCGCCCATCAGGTCGAGATCGATAGCCCGCGCAGCCTGCCGGCCTTCGCGAATGGCCCAGACGACCAGGGATTGGCCCCGGCGCATGTCGCCGGCGGCGTAGACGCCATCCACGGTGGTCTTGTAGCTGAAGGTATCGGCGAACAGATTGCCCCGCTTGTCGAGCTTGGCGCCCAGTTGTTCGAGCATGCCCTCATGGACCGGGTGGGCAAAGCCGATGGCCATCAGCACCAGTTCGGCCGGGAGAATGAAATCGCTGCCTTCGATCGGCTTGCGGTCAACGCCGACGCGGGCGCATTTGACGCCCGAGACGTGGCCGCGCTCGTCGGCGATGATTTCGACCGTGCCCGCCTGGAATTCGCGATTTACGCCTTCGGCCTGGGAGGACGAGGTGCGCATTTTGACCGCCCAATTGGGCCAGGAGGTCAGCTTGTCCTCCTTGACCGGAGGCTGAGGGCGGATGTCGAGCTGAGTCACCGAAATGGCGCCCTGGCGGAAGGCGGTGCCCACGCAGTCCGACGCGGTGTCGCCACCGCCGATAACGACGACGTTCTTGCCCGCGGCCAGGATGGGCTCCTCGGTGACCGCCTCGCCGCCATTGCGGCGGTTCTGCTGCACCAGATAGGGCATGGCATAGTGGACGCCGGCGTGTTCGGTGCCCTCGCAGCCCGGATGCCGGGGATGCTCGGACCCGCCACACAGCAGGACGGCGTCGTGATTTGCCTGAAGCTCCGAAAGCGGGCGGGTGATGCCGATATTTTCGCCGAAATGGAAGACGACGCCTTCGGCTTCCATCTGCGCCTGACGGAAATCGATATGATGCTTTTCCATCTTGAAGTCGGGAATGCCGTAGCGCAGCAGGCCGCCGGGCTTGGGCTCGCGCTCGTAGACGTGAACCTCATGGCCGACGCGGGTGAGCTGCTGGGCTGCTGCAAGACCAGCCGGACCGGCACCGACAATGGCGACCTTCTTGCCGGTCTTTTTGTCTGCAACCTGCGGACGGACCCAGCCGCCGCGGATGGCCTTGTCGGCTATGGCCTGTTCCACCGTCTTGATGGCGACCGGAATGTCCTCGAGGTTGAGCGTACAGGCTTCCTCGCACGGGGCGGGGCAGATGCGGCCGGTGAACTCGGGGAAGTTGTTGGTCGAGTGCAGATTGCGCGCGGCCTCTTCCCAGTCGTCATTGTAGACGAGGTCGTTCCAGTCCGGGATCTGGTTGTGGACAGGGCACCCCGTATCGCCATGGCAATAGGGAATGCCGCAATCCATGCAACGCGCAGCCTGGTTGCGCACCTCCGGCTCGGTGAGCGGGATGGTGAACTCGTGATAGTGGCGCACGCGGTCCGAGGCCGGCTCGTAGCGCTGCTCCTGGCGATCGATCTCAAGAAAGCCCGTAACCTTACCCATTGGCTTTCTCTCCTTTATTCGGCTGCGGTGGGGCGCGAGCGGCCCGTGCGCAGATCTTCCATTTCCTGCATGGCGCGGCGGTATTCGACCGGCATGACCTTCACGAACTTGGGACGGTATTCCTCCCAATTGTCGAGGATCTGTTTAGCGCGGGTCGAGCCGGTGTAATGCAGGTGATTGCTGATCAATTGGAACAGGCGCTCGTCGTCATGCTTGGTCATATCGCCCGAGACGTCGACGCGGCCGTGCCATTCGAGGTCACCACCATGGTGGTGGATCTTGCGCATCAGCTCTTCTTCCTCGGCCACCGGTTCGAGATCGACCATGGCGAGGTTGCAGCGGGTGCCGAAATTGCCTTCTTCATCAAGCACATAGGCGACACCACCGCTCATGCCGGCGGCAAAGTTGCGGCCGGTCTTGCCGATGACGACGACGACACCGCCGGTCATGTATTCGCAGCCATGGTCACCGGTGCCTTCGACGACGGCCACGGCGCCCGAATTGCGCACGGCGAAGCGTTCGCCGGCGACGCCACGGAAGTAGCATTCGCCTTCAATGGCGCCGTAGAGCACCGTGTTGCCCACGATCATCGATTCCTCGGGTACGATCTGAGTCTTTTCCGAAGGACGGATGACGATGCGGCCGCCCGAAAGCCCCTTGCCGACATAGTCGTTGGCGTCCCCGATCAGATCGAAGCTGATGCCGCGGGCGAGGAAAGCGCCAAAGCTCTGGCCGGCCGTGCCGCGGAAGGTCACCGAGATGGTGTCCTCGGCGAGGCCCTTATGGCCGTGCTTCTTGGCGACTTCACCCGACAGCATGGCACCGGCCGAACGGTTGAGCGAGCGGATGGGCATCTCGAACTGGACAGGTGTCCGGGTGTCGATCGCTTCGCGCGACTTGGCGATCAGCTCGCGGTCGAGCACGGCCTCAAGGTGATGGTTCTGGAACTCGGTGTGATAGATCGAATCTCCGCCGATCGGCTCGGGCTTATAGAAGAGCTTGGAGAAATCGAGCCCCTTGGCCTTCCAGTGATCGTTAAGCCGGGTCTGGTCGAGCAGGTCGGAACGACCGATGATCTCGTTGATCGAGCGCGCACCCATTTCGGCGAGCAACTTCCTGACCTCTTCGGCAACGAAGAAGAAGTAGTTGATGACGTGCTCGGGCGTGCCCTTGAAGCGCTTGCGCAGAACCGGGTCCTGGGTGGCGATGCCGACCGGGCAGGTGTTCAGGTGACACTTGCGCATCATGATGCAGCCGGCCGCGATCAGCGGCGCGGTGGCAAAGCCATATTCGTCGGCGCCGAGCAGCGCGCCGATCAGAACGTCGCGCCCGGTGCGGAAGCCGCCATCGACCTGCAGCGCCACGCGCGAGCGCAAGCGGTTTAGGACGAGGGTCTGGTGGGTTTCGGCAAGGCCGATCTCCCACGGACCGCCCGCGTGCTTGAGCGAAGTCAGCGGAGCCGCACCCGTGCCGCCATCAAAACCCGAAATGGTGATGTGGTCGGCGCGCGCCTTGGCGACGCCTGCGGCAACCGTGCCGACGCCGACTTCGGAGACGAGCTTGACCGAGACATCCGCCTCGGGATTGACGTTCTTGAGGTCGTAGATGAGCTGAGCCAGATCCTCGATCGAATAGATATCGTGGTGCGGCGGGGGCGAAATCAGGCCGACGCCGGGGGTCGAATGGCGCGTCTTGGCGACGACCCAATCGACCTTGTGACCGGGGAGCTGACCGCCTTCGCCGGGCTTGGCGCCCTGGGCGACCTTGATCTGCAGCATATCGGCGTTGACCAGATATTCGGTCGTGACGCCGAACCGGCCCGAGGCGATCTGCTTGATGGCGGAGCGCTGCGGGTTCATCGATCCGTCGGGCAGGGGCTTGAAGCGCTCGGGATCCTCGCCGCCTTCGCCGGTATTGGACTTGCCGCCGATTCGGTTCATGGCCATGGCGAGGGTGGTGTGAGCCTCGCGCGAGATCGATCCGAAGCTCATGGCCCCGGTCGAGAACCGGCGCACGATGGCTTCGGCCGATTCCACCTCCGAAATGTCGACGGGTCCGCCCAACGGGTTGATGGTGAACAGCGAGCGGATCGAAAGCCGGTGCGCGTTCTCGCCATTGGCGGCGCGGGCAAAGGCGTCGTAACGCTCCTGGGCGGTTTCGGGCGTTTCGTCCTTCAGCCGTACGGCGTGCTGGAGATCGGCAATGGTGTTGGGGCCCCAGGCATGGGCTTCGCCGCGCATGCGATAGGCATATTCACCGCCGACATCGAGCGACTTGCGCAGCACGGCGTCGTCGGAAAAGGCCAGCTTGTGCCGGCGCAGGGTTTCCTCGGCCACCTCATTGAGGCCGACGCCCTCGATGGTGGTCGCGGTGCCAAAGAAGAAGCGCTTGACGAACTCGGTCGAAAGCCCGACCGCGTCGAAGATCTGGGCGCCGCAATAGGACTGGTAGGTCGAGATGCCCATCTTGGACATGATCTTGAGCAGGCCCTTACCCACCGACTTGATGTAGCGGTAGATGACCTCGTTGGAATCCACCTCGGAGGGGAATTCCTCCTCGTTGTGGAGCGCGGCCAGCGCCTCGAAGGCGAGATAAGGGTTGATCGCCTCGGCGCCATAGCCGGCCAGAACCGCGAAATGGTGCACTTCGCGGGCTTCGCCCGTTTCAACCACGAGGCCCGATGAGGTGCGCAAGCCCTTGCGGATCAGGTGATGGTGCACCGCAGCGGTCGCCAGCAGCGCGGGAATCGCGATGCGGTTGGCGGAGACCAGCCGATCCGAGAGGATGATGATGTTGTAGCCGTTGGTGACGGCCTGCTCGGCGCGTTCGCAAAGCGCTTCGAGCGCCGCTTCCATGCCGGCAATACCCCTGGAGGCATCATAGGTGATGTCGAGGGTTGCGGTATGGAATTGGTTGTCGGCCATGTCGCCGAGCGCGCGGATCTTTTCGAGATCCTCATTTGTGAGGATGGGCTGACGCACCTCGAGCCGCTTGGTGGTCGATAGGCCCTCAAGATCGAAGAGGTTCGGGCGGGGCCCGATGAAGGACACCAGGCTCATCACCGATTCCTCGCGGATCGGGTCGATGGGCGGGTTGGTGACCTGCGCGAAGTTCTGCTTGAAATAGGTATAAAGCAGCTTGGGCTTGTCCGAGAGCGCCGAGAGCGGGGTGTCGGTGCCCATCGAACCCACGGCTTCCTGCCCGGTCGTCGCCATGGGCTCCATCAAAAGCTTGACGTCTTCCTGGGTGTAGCCGAACGCCTGCAGGCGATCGAGCAGGCTTTCCGTCGTCGCGGGAGCCTTGGGCTCGGTTTCGGGCAGGTCCTCAAGCACGATCTGGGTCTTGGCGAGCCAGTTGGCATAAGGGTTCTTGGCGGCGAGCGCCTTCTTGATCTCGTCGTCGGAAACGATGCGGCCTTCCTCGAGATCGATGAACAGCATCTTGCCCGGCTGAAGACGCCAGCGCTCGACGACGTCTTCTTCGGGAATATCGAGGACGCCGGATTCAGAGGCCAGGACGACGTGGCCTTCCTTGGTGACCAGATAGCGAGCCGGACGCAGGCCGTTGCGGTCGAGCGTTGCCACGACATAGCGGCCGTCGGACATCGACATGGCGGCCGGGCCATCCCAGGGCTCCATGAGCGCTGCATGGTATTCGTAGAAGGCGCGGCGCTCTTCATCCATGAGCGTATTGCCGGCCCAGGCCTCGGGCACGAGCATCATGGCGGCGTGGGGCAGGGAGTAGCCGCCACGCACGAGGAATTCGAGCGCGTTGTCGAAACAGGCGGTGTCGGACTGGCCCTCATAGGAGATTGGCCAGATCTTGGAGATCTCCTCGCCAAAGGCGGGGGAGGCGACCGATGCCTGACGGGCGGCCATCCAGTTGACGTTGCCCCGGATGGTGTTGATCTCACCATTGTGGATCGTCATCCGGTAGGGGTGGGCCAGTTTCCAGGACGGGAAGGTGTTGGTGGAAAAGCGCTGGTGGACCAGCGCGATGGCGCTTTCGAACGCCTCGTCGTGCAGGTCGGGATAGAACTTGCCGAGCTGGTCGGCCAGGAACATGCCCTTATAGACGATGGTGCGGGCCGACATCGAAACGATGTAAAAACCGTTGTCGCCCTGTACCTCGGGGATTTCCGAATAAACGGTGTTGGAGATCACCTTGCGCACGATCAGCAGCTTGCGCTCGAAGGCGTCAACATCTGCGATATCGGCGGGGCGGGCGACGAACATCTGTTCAATGATCGGCTGGGTGGCGATCACACCTTCCGAGAGCGCTGAGTTGTCAAACGGGACGACGCGCTCGCCAAGCACTGTCAGGCCTTCGGATCGGATCGTCTCGCGCACGAGGTTGGCGCAGCGATCACGCAGGCCGTCATTGGGGTAAAAGATCATGATGGGCGCATAGGCGCCCTTTTCGGGCAGGTCGAAATCGGTGATCTTGTCGAAGAAGGCGTGCGGAATCTGCACGAGAATGCCCGCGCCGTCGCCCATGAGCGGATCGGCGCCCACGGCGCCGCGATGCTCAAGGTTCTCGAGGATTTCGAGGCCCTTCTGCACCACTTCATGGCTGGGCTTGTTCTTGATGTTGGCGATCATGCCGATGCCGCAGGCATCGTGCTCATTGGCCGGATCATAAAGACCCTGGGCGGTAGGATTACGTTTGGTCGCGGGGGTGCCCTGAATCTGCGCAGCCGCCTCGATCAAACTCTTGTCCATTTCACCCATCGCCAGGTCCTCGCCAAAGTTAACGGAAGATTGCGTTTGCAGCTTCCGTGCAGGTCGCTCGCTCGGGTCGTACAAGGATCAATGTACGGCTCGGGTGAGCAGACCGGTTATTTACACTGGAGCGGCGCTGCATCCAAATGGCCGCTCAAAACGAACCCTTGTTCGGGTTCCGCCAGGCCGCTCCTTCCATTGAAATGGGCGGGCTTTGGGCCGGCGACGCAGTTCGTTCCGGGAGACGGTCGATCCTGCGATTTGTTTCCGGGGCACCTGTTCGGCATCCCGGCAGGTTTGTCCTAGCACAGCTTGTGCCGGATGGCCCCTGTTTTGTCAATAATGGACAGCATTCCTGCCCTAATTTTTGCGCGACATTGGCAGATTTTTTGCGCGGCGGCAAGAGCGGTACGGGGGTTTTAGGATACGCAGTCCAAAACGGCAACGGGCGCCCGGCCAGAAGGCCGGACGCCCGCTTCAACGTTCGGGAGGAGGAACGTCGGGATATGAGACGGTTTAGTTGACCGTCTTGTCCTCGATGGTCTGAGCGCCGTTGCCCTTGATCTCGATCTGGCGCGGACGCTTGGATTCGGGAATCTCGCGCTTGAGATCGATGTGGAGCAGGCCGTTTTCAAGCGAAGCGCCGGAAACCTCGACGTAATCGGCAAGCTGGAAGCGCAGCTCGAACGCGCGCTCGGCAATGCCGCGGTGGAGGAATTCGCGCTTGTCGCCATTGGCGGCGCGGGAGCCCTTGACCTGGAGGCTGTTCTCCTTGGTCTCGATGGCAATATCGCCGGACGAGAACCCGGCAACCGCAATCGTCACGCGGTAAGTGTCGTCACCGGTGCGTTCGATATTGTAGGGCGGGTAGGTCTTGGCGTCTTCGCCGACAAGATTGTCGAGACGCGAGAACAGGCGGTCAAAGCCGACCGTGGAGCGGTAGAAGGGGGAAAAATCATAGCGTTGCATTCTGTGTTCTCCTGGACGTAGCAAGAATCACGTTCACTGCTGCCGGCGGATCGCTCCCATGATTGGCAAGCGAGGTGTCGGCGGCGTCCCCGGATCATCCGGCGGACAGGTTTGAGATAGGTGTCGATTTTTCCGCTTCAAGGGGTGCAAAAGATCCGATTTTCGACGCTGAACCGAATATGAATGAAGCGCTCGGGGAGCGTTCAGGGGCCAAGGGGTAGAAGGGGGCATGTGATCCCGGAAACGGGGTCATGCCAAAGGCGCAGGCGCCGTTCACCGCCCCCCGCAACGGCGCCTGCGTACTTTTCCCTGCTCGTTCTGGCCTCGTTTACCTCAACTGGATATCCTTGCCGCTTCCCAAGGAGACGCACCGGTGAACATGGCCGCAACGCAATCCGAACCCAGCCTGGTTCATCTTCCATCCAATCCCGTGCCGCATGGCGCCCAGGTCGGTTATTTCACGACCAGTGACCGGGTGCGCTTGCGTTACGCGCTTTTCCCCCGGCTGGACGAAATTGCGCGGGGTACGATCGTCCTGATGCAGGGGCGGACCGAGTTCATAGAAAAATACTTCGAGACCATCGTCGATTTCCAAAAGCGCGGCTTTGCCGTTGCGACCTTCGATCTGCGCGGGCAGGGCGGTTCGGATCGCCTGATCGGCAACCGCACGCTCGGTTATGTGGAAAATTTCGACGACTACTGGACAGATCTTAGAGATTTCCATTCGGGCATCGTGCTGCCCGACTGTCCGCCGCCCTTCTATCTCGTCGGCCATTCGACGGGCGGGCTGATCGGGCTTTTGGCCGCGACACGCGATCGGCTGATGTTCGACCGGGTGTTCCTCTCCTCGCCCATGGTCAGCCTTCCGGGCCTGCCCTTGTCGCTTAAATGGTCCTCGCGGCTCATCAATGCCGCGCGGTTCCTGGGCCTCTCGAGGATGCCGGTCGGCCGGCGCGAAGAAAAAGCGCAGAGCGAGGACCGGTTCGAGAACAATCCGCTGACCTCGGACAAGGCGCGCTATATGCGCAGCGTCGAAATCCTCGCGGCCCGGCCGGAATTGTTCGTGGGATTTCCCACGCTCGCCTGGATCGGCTCATCGCTCGCCGCCATGCGGCGGGCCAATGAGGACGACTTCCCCCAAACGCTCAAGATTCCCGTGTTCATCTGTGCGGCGGCGCTCGATAGCGTCGTCGAGACGCGGGCAAGTGAAGCGCTGGGCCTGCGCCTGCGGGCCGGCCATCATGTGGTGATCCCGGGCGCACGGCATGAACTGTTCATGGAAGCCGATGCGATCCGGGCGCAGGTCCTGGCCGCGTTCGACGCATTCGTGACCGAGCAATCGGCCTAATCAAGCATGGCTTCGCGCAGCAGCCGCATGGCTTCGGCGTGCAGTTCTGGCGTTGCCGCGGCAATGCAGGTGCCGCCCTGTTCGGCGCGCCCGCCATCCCAGGTGGTGACCACCCCGCCGGCCGCTTCGATGATGGGGATGAGGGGGGCGATATCGACGTCCTTGAGGCCTGCCTCGACCACGAGATCGAGATGGCCGGTGGCCAGAAGACAATAGGCGTAACAGTCGAGCCCGTAGCGAACCTGCAAGACCCGCGGAGCAAGCGCCGTCCAGGCCGAAAGGTGCGGACCGGTAAAGAGCTCCGGCGAGGTGGTGCTGGCGCGCGCCTGGGTGAGGCGGGTGACGCCGCTTGCCTTGGCGGGCAGGTCCGTTCCGTTGCGGGTGTGGCGCAGCCGGCCGCCGACCGCCAGCCAATATTCGCCGGTATAGGGCTGTTCCATGAGCCCGGCGATGGATCTGCCCTCATGGGTGAGCCCGATCAGGGTGCCCCATACCGGAATGCCGGAAATGAAAGCCCTGGTTCCATCGATGGGGTCGATGATCCAATTGTATGGCGTCGCCGTAGCTTTGTTATCCCATTCCTCGCCGATGATTCCATGATCGGGGAATCGGCTGGCGATGATCTCTCGAATGGCGGTTTCGGCGGCGCGATCGGCCTCGGTTACCGGATCGAAGCCGCCGGCGAGCTTATTATCCACAACAAGTTTCGTGCGAAATCGACTGAGCGTCGTGGGCCGGGCGGCGTCCGCGCAGGCCAGCAATGTTTCGGCGATGGCCGCGTCGGAAAGCATGGAGGGTGACGAAATTGTCATGGGGAACCAAAATGTTGCAGGAACACGGATAATCGCCGTCTAGACGCGATCAAATTCCATTTCGTTAAAAATGGCTTTACAGAAGTGATTCCTTTTTGCAACAGCGCGGATCGATTGCGAGCATCGGGGGAGCGGCAGGCTTGCGCTTTGGCGAAAAAAGGTTCAAGCACGATATTGCATGATGGATTGGTGACTCTTTTCGGCTCCGCCGTTCTCTGTCGCCAATGTTTCCTCCCTTGACTTGGGCCGCCCAGAGCGGCCCACTCTTTTCTCCATTCAGCTTATTCGGCCGCGAGCTGCGTGCGCGCCAGGGCCACTGCATCGAAACGCACGAGCGTGGCGAGCAGAGTTTCGGCAAGCTGCTGCATCAGCGGAAATCCCTGATGCTTGGCGAGCGTGAGCTCATGCATATAGAGGTGACGGGAGAATTCGATCTGCAGCGCGTGGATGCCGTATTGCGGCCGTCCATAGGTGCGCGTGGTGTGGCCGCCCGCATAGGGCCTGTTGCGCGCCACTTTGAGTCCGGCACCGGCAAAGACCATTTCGACCGTATCGATCAGGACCGGGGCGCAGGTCGTTCCATACCGGTCCCCCAGAACCACGTCGGGCGCCGTGCGGTCGTTGCCGCGGTTGAGCCGGGGCATGGAGTGGCAGTCGATCAGTACGGCGACGCCGAAATTGGCGAGCGTTTCGCTCAAAAGCGTCTGCAACGTCTTGTGATAGGGTTTATAGATGCCCTCGATGCGCATCAGCGCATCTTCGAGCGTGAGCGGCTCACGATAGATGGGGCGGTTTTCTGAGACGATGCGGGCGATGGTGCCCAAGCCGGCGGCGATGCGCGGCGAAGCGGTATTGAAATGATCGGGCAGCGGCTCGCGGAACATGCGCGGATCGAGTTCGTAGGGCTCGCGGTTCACGTCGAGATAGGCGCGCGGGAAATTGGCGCGCAGCAGCGGAAGGCCCATGTGGGGCGCTCGCGCGAAGATCTCGTCGACATAAGCGTCTTCGGAATGGCGGATCGTTGTTTCGTTGAGCCGCGAGTGCTTGAGGAAGCGCTGCGGATAATCGCGGCCCGAATGTGGGGAATTGACCACGATGGGAGCGAGTTGGCGTCGCGGGCGCACGGTTTCGAACGCAGGTCTGTCGAAATAGTCTGATTGCACGTATAACCCCGAAGCCGCGCGAACGAATAAGCGGATGACCATTGAGTTTGCACCGCCCCGCCACCGTTGTCCACAAAAGCGGTGGCCGTCGACGCGATTGTGACTGTTGCGTGGGGCACCTGTTTCGTAAAACATGCGAATCATGGCCGGAACGGCTGAGAACGTGAACTAAGAACCCAGGCTGAAGGGTGACCATGAACCGGATTTTGCTGGCCGAAGACGATGCTGACATGCGCCGGTTTCTCACCCGTGCGCTCAAGAACGCCGGATATGACGTCGTGGCTTTCGACAATGGCAAATCGGCCTATGAGCGGTTGCGCGAGGAACCGTTCACGCTGTTACTCTCCGATATCGTGATGCCGGAAATGGACGGCATCGAGCTGGCGCGCCGCGCCACCGAACTCGATCCCGATCTCAAGGTGATGTTCATCACCGGCTTTGCCGCCGTCGCGCTCAACCCCGATAGCGAAGCGCCCAAGGGTGCGTCCGTCTTGTCCAAGCCCTTCCATCTGCGTGATCTGGTGGGCGAAGTCGAGCGCCTGCTGGCGGCCTGATCGGATCGGTTGCCGGGGAGTTGGCGCGGCCGTCACAAAACGGCAAAAACCTATTGACCCCGACCGCCCTTTGTGGTGTATCCGCCCCACGTTCCGCCGCTGGCGGAATTCTCGAGAGAGTGGGCGTATAGCTCAGCGGGAGAGCACTACGTTGACATCGTAGGGGTCACTGGTTCAATCCCAGTTACGCCCACCATTCTCTCTCCCCGCCTTGGCGGGGGCGGTCCTGATGCAAGGGCCTTTCGCTGGCACCGTCTTCAGGCGGACATGCCGAGCGGGTGTGTAGCTCAGCGGGAGAGCACTGCCTTCACACGGCAGGGGTCACAGGTTCAATCCCTGTCACACCCACCATTTATCTTACTTCTTTTCCGGATAGCTCTTCGCTGTAGACAGTGATCTGCGGTTCGTCTGAACCAGGATGGGTCTTAACGGCGTCATCAGCTCGGGTCGAACCCTGCGGAGCGGGTGTGTCGACCCCGTGAAGTATGATTAAGACATCCTTACCAAGTGGCGTTCCACACTGGGAGCATTGATTCACGAGAGTGATGGGGGCTTCCATGAGGAAGGTCATTGTTGGGGGCGTTTGCCTGGCCGTCGCGCTGGCGGGGTTGGTGTTCGTCATTCCCTTGGCGTTGAGTTCCGATGCGTTGCGGACCGCCCTCGCGCGACAGCTTTCCGACAGCTCGGGAGCGCAAGTCTCTCTCAACGGGCCGATCCATTTCTCGGTGCTTCCCGATTTCGGGGTCGTGGCCGAAGACCTTTCCTATGTATCGGGCGATGGCGCAATTTCGGTATCGGCGGCCCGGTCGGTTGCGTCGGTTGAGCTGATGTCGCTGTTTTCCGATCAGATACGCATCACGGGCATCGAATTGCAGAGCCCGCGCATCGTGCTGGCCGATGCTTCACAGGCCGAACCCGGCTTGGAGCCGGAGCCGGCAACCCAAGGACAGGATATTTTCGAAGTGGCGGCTGGCTACCTCGAAAGGTTGGCGATCGACCATTTGGATGTCATCGACGGTGAGGTTGCCCAAAATCGTGAGGGTGCCATCGAACCCATCGCCAGTGACATTGATCTGCGCCTCTCGGTCCCAGGGATAAGTGAGCCGGCGTCGCTTGCTGTTTCTGGCACCGTCGACGGCAATCGGATGGAGCTTGCGGCAGATATCGGATCGCTCCGCGATCTTTTAAATCGCCAACCCGCCACCTTCTCGCTGTCGGCGAAAAACGAACAGCCTCCGCATCCGATTCTCGCAGACCTCGCAGCCTCTGGGAGCATTGAGCTTGCCCAGGACGGCAGCTATCGCATTACCGGTGGTGAAATCGACTCGATCGGGCAGACGATGCGGCTCGATGTGAGCTATGCGCCCGGCGATCGCCCTTTCGTCATGGCAAGAGTTGAGGCGGGTGTGCTGGACTATTCCGATTGGCAACCGGCGCAAGCAAACGCTGGCGCCAGCGAAACCGCTCAGGCGTCGAGCGGCGGCGTGGATCTGTCGGCGCTCCGGGGCTTCGATGCCGATATCGAATTGCGCGCTGAGGCCATGCAGGTCGGTCAAGCCATCGCTCGCGACGTTATCATCGGAGCGCAACTCCAAAATGGCGAGTTGAACGCCAATGTCAGCTCATCAGAGATCGCCGGCGGAAGCCTCGACGCGGGCCTGCGCGTGGACCTCAATGCCGATCGCCTCCAATCGAGCGGCACTTTCGATATCGCTTCCATCGACATTGAGAGCCTCATGGCGTTGGCCGGGCAAACGGCGCCAGCCACTGGCCAGCTGTCGTCGCAACTGGGTTTCGCCTTTTTCGGAATGGATGCGGAGGCCATTCGCAACTCGATCAACCTACGGGGTCAGGTCTCGATTTCCAACGGAAGGATCGAAGCGCCGCAACTGGCGGATGTCGCAGGGTCGGGTGCTGGGATAATCGACGCGCTCGATGCCACGGCGCGGATCGAGGATATCCGGCAGCCACTGGCCGTTTCGGGCGCGGCCCAATGGAACGGCGAGGCGATCGGCTTTGACAGCACGCTCCCGCTGGCCGATCTGCTCATGGGGCAGCCGGGCACCGCGGCAATCGATTTCAGGTCGCCGCCGGTCAATGCAAATTTTTCCGGAACGGTGGCACTCAACGGTGCCGCCTCCGGAAGGGCGGAAATTTCGGCGGCTTCCCTGAGCCGCGCCCTGGGCTGGTTCGGCCAGGACACTGGAACGCCGCTGGGCAGGTTTGCCTTTTCCGGCGATATCGCCGTCAGTGATACCGAATTCGCCCTCAGCGAGGCCACTATTGGCCTTGATGATATCAATGCAGGGGGCTCACTATCGGTCACGAGAGTGGGTAAGCCGAAGGTCACGGCGGCCCTGTCGGTCGACACGCTGGACTTTACCCGACTGACAGGTGGGAGCACGACTGCGGCTCCGACCAACTCGGGTCCCTCGGACATCGACCTTGCCATATTGCGGCAGTTCGATGCCGATATCCGGCTTACGGCCAATCAGATCGGCTACGGCAGCATCAAGGCTGGCCCGGCAACAGCATCGCTTTCGGTGGCTGATGGTGTCGCCAGACTGTCGGTGCCCGAGGCTGCGTTCTATGGCGGTGGCGTTACGGCCAATGTGACGGCAAACGGCGCAGGCGACGTTCCGGCCATAGAGCTTGTCGCCGGCATGGAAGGCGTCGAGTCGCTGCCGTTCCTGACCGATGCGGCGGGTTTCGAGCATATCGAGGGCAAGCTAACGGCGAACGTGCAGGTGAGTGGCGCTGGCGATAACAGCGAGGCTTTCGCGCGGTCGCTCAAGGGCCCAGTGAGCGTGATGTTTTCCGATGGCGCGGTGCGGGGCATCGATGTGGCGGGCCTCGTGCGCAATGTCCAATCGCTCATCAATGGTGGTTATACCGAGAACGCTGATGCGAAGACCGAGTTTGCCGAGCTTTCGGTATCTGTCGGGATCGAAAACGGGATCGGGCGTTTCGATGATCTGAGACTGCTCGGGCCATTGGTGCGCATGAGCGGGCAGGGCAATATCGATCTTGCCGCCCAAACCATCGATGTGCGGCTCGATCCGCGGGTGGTTGGATCGCTCGACGGGCAGGGCGGCGAGTTCGACGTTTCTGGACTCGGCATGCCGGTCATTGTGACCGGCGCGCTTGCCGGCCCGAGTATCTATCCCGATGTTTCGGGCATTCTGGCCAACCCCGACCAGGCGTTGCAGGCAATTTCCCAACTGGGCGGCAATATCGGCCAACTGGCGGATGGGGCATCCGAAATCGATCTTGAGAACGTTCTTGGAGGGGGCACTGATGCGATTTCAGACAGCGTTCTGACGGGACTCATCGGCGGCCTCACCGGCAGCGCGTCGGAAGAAGCGAAAGGCGCCATTCCGTCGGGCGGACAGGAACTCCTCAACACGCTGTTCGGGGAGCAGAGCGACGAGCAAGCCGCCCAAGCGCCGGAAGCACCAGCACAGCCTGCCGGAATGGCTCCTGAGACTGAGAGCATCGCTGCTTTGCCGGCCGATCCGTTCCCTCTTCCCAGACAGGATCCTCGAACCGGCCAGGCGGTCGTATCCGACGTCACGCAGGAACCGGCCGAGCAGCCTGATCTGACCGATAGGCTTATCGACGCGGTCGCACCTCAGGTCGCGCCGGAAAACGCCGATTCGATCAGGAACCTTCTCGAGCAGCTTGGCGCGCCTTAATCGGATCTTTCGACCCGTGTAACCTGGCCGTATCCCGTCAGGGCAGGTGGTGCGTTGCGGACGACCTAGATCATTTCCAAAGGGTGCTTGGAACGTGGTGGCGGGAAGACGCTATCGAGCAAGGTGCGATCGGCATCGGTCAACGCGATTTCGAGCGAACGTAAGTTCTCCGCCACTCTTTCAGGCCGACTGCTCTTGGGAATGGCAACGACGCCGGGTTTGTCGAGAACCCAGGCCAAAGCAATTTGCGCCGTCGTGGCGCTATGCGCCTTGGCGATCTCATCGAGGGTGTTGTGGTGAGCCAGGCGACCCTGTTCGATCGGCGAATAGGCCATGATCGGCATCGATCGCTCTCGACAATAACCAAGAAGGTCATGTTCGATCCCCCTGCGCGTCAGGTTGTAGAGCACCTGGTTTGCCGCGCAATCTCTGCTCACGGCCTCAAGGTCTTCCATATCGTCGACATCGAAATTGGACACGCCCCAACGCGCGATCTTGCCAGCCTTCTGCAAATGCTCGAAGGCCCGCACTGTCTCCTCGAGCGGAATCCCACCACGCCAATGCAGCAGATAGAGATCGAGACGATCGGCGCCCAAACGCTTGAGGCTGTTTTCGCATGCCCCGATCGTTCCCTCATAGCTGGCGTTCGAGGGCAGCACCTTGCTCACCAGATAGAGGTCATCCCGGCGTCCTGAGATAGCCTCACCAACGACAAGCTCGGCTTCTCCGTACATTTCGGCCGTATCGATGAGCGTGATCCCGAGATCCATCCCGGCGCGCAGGGCGGCAACCTCGGCATCGAACGTGTTGCGATCCTCGCCCATACCCCAGGTGCCCAGACCGAACACCGGCATATGCGAACCATCGGGGAGTTTGGTCTGCGAGATTTTGATCATGGTTCAGTTCCCCTGAAGTCGCGGTTCCTACAAGCCAGCTCAGAATTCAAGCGCGCTGGCTGCCTCTTGAAATACTGCGGGGAGTATCTCGCATAAACGAGATACGTAATGTTTGGATCAGAATGCCCAAGAAATTGCGCAATATCGCTCATAGGAATTCCCTGCTCCGCCATCCAGACTGCGGCGAACCCTTTCTTGATGTCCTGCACCTTGTGGCCTGCATACTCTCTCACATAGGGCGACACGGCGGCTCGCCTAGCCTAGATGAGCTCAGTCTTCAGTCGGTCAGTCCTCGGGATGGGCTCGCGACCCTTGCGATTTCGTTCTCCGACGACACCAAGCCGGATTTGTTCACGCTCAAAATCGACCCGATCCCACGTCAATTACAGAATTGCGGTTTTCCGACCAGCGGTGGACAAGGCCAGCGCCATGAAAAGACGCACACGAGCCTAGCAGCTTTTGCAAACTCTCCCTGCTCGCGTAGGGTGTCGATCCCGGGGCGGCGGCTGGCTAGGCGCCTCAAAAACGGCACCCTGAACTCCGCGCCAGTTAAGTGCCTGTTGAACGATATTGAGGTCCTTCGGGATGGTGCCGTCGCTGGTGGGACGATCCCGAACCTGTTCACTTTCTTTCTGCGGATGTGGATGGGATGGGTTTGCCGCGTGATCTGGTAGGGCCGAAAGTGCGAGAAACGCCATTATCACCCATCCTCAGCAAATCCGGGGCTTTCCAAAGGGCGAATTTGACGCGGAATAGGGGGTCGGATAGCCATTCCAGCGAGGCATTTGGCTCAACTCGGCAGTTCCGGATCCTGCCGATATTGTATTCTTCATCCTGCCGATATTGTATTCTTCGGCGCACGCGAAGCGGATTTTAAGTCAACGCCGCTCCGGGCCGCGCACGTTAACCATGATGTAGCGCCGCGCTTGAGTCGAACGAAGCGTTAACCATGAAAACTATTGGCGCGTGACTTTCGAAATCATCTCGCCCATATAGGGATCATCGCGGCTTTTCAGTCGACCCGCGCCGCCCGTTCAGGGCGGTCCCCGCCGATGCGGCTAACATCGAACGAGGACCTGACTGGTCACCCTTGGCTAGAAGGCTAACCAGCTATGATTACCTATATCGCTCCCCGCGCTCTGCGGGAATCCCTTCCGGATTGTTTTGCACGCTCTCTCCGTCCCGTGCCCGAGCCTTTTGGCGCGCGCGCGTCTTCGGCGCTTTCGATCGCCGGCTAGAGCTTAAGCAAACCGCATCTCATCCGACATGCCACGCTGATCGCGGCCGCCCTTCCGGCGCGTCCCTGATCGGCAGGGTCTTCGACTGAACCCCTGACGTCCGCATCCGCTGACGAAACGGGGCACGGCGGAGCTGCATGTCCTTGTCCCGGAAGGACACATCATGACTATTTCCTCCACCCCGGCCCTGCCGAAAACTTTTGCCGCGCTCGCAGAGCCGTTCGATGCCCTCGCTGAAACCGCTGTCGCGCGTTTCGCTTATGATGCGAGCCGCATCGACCCAACTTTCGGCCCGCATGGCGAGCTGGCGGCGCTTGTGCGTTCGGTGACGACCCTGGAAGGCGGCTTGATGGAGCAGGGGCTGCGCATGCTCCTTGATTCCAATCCCCGCTTCCTTGTGATCGAACCGGTCCTCAAGCTGCCGATCATCGACGAGGCCATGGCGGCGGTCAGATCGAACGACTTCAAAGCCCTGGCCGCGGTTCGTTTCGATGCCAAAAGCTATACAGCTGTGCACTACCGCCCCGATCTCATCGTGCTCGAGCCGGCGGCAAACACTGCGCACATGATCGAGATCAAGCGCTGTTCGGAGAGTTTCGGCAAGGGCTATCTCAAGAGTCTCGAAACCAAGATGCGCGCGGCGACCCTGGTGCTGCCGCATATGCTGTTTGACAATGGCTATCCCGGTGTCGGCAAGGTCACCATGGCGATTGTCGATTGTGAGGATTCCGACCGCCGGGTGCCGGTGATCGGAACGAGCGATCTCGACCACGAGTTCAATTGCCCCGGCCTCGGTGAGGCGCTGGGCTATCTGCGGCTCCGGTTCGCGCAAAAGGTCCAGGCCCGCATCGCCGCCTGCATTGAGCGCGGCACCCGCGTCCCCGGTGCGCCGCTTGCGGCTCAAAAGGAGAACTCCGGAAGCGACGTTTTGGCCGATGAAACCAGCGCGCCGTCGGCAATGTCGACTGCGCCTGGATCCGAAACGGCACCGCGCTTGGGCTCGGTGACGGTCACCCTGGCGCGCAAGCATTCGGGCCGCGGGAAAGGTGAACGCACGATCTCGAACTCCGTGCCGTCTCCGGCTCCTCAAGACAGCCCTTGCCAGCCCAATGCGCGGGCACTGCGTGGCAAGCAGCAATTTCCCGCCAGCATCTCGACGGGCAAGATCGATCCCGAACACCCCGGCGAGGACCCGGCGGCGATCATCGCGATGGCGGTGCGCATGGGGTTGATGGGCCAGGTCGATCGCACCGGCCTGCCGGCGGCGCTGCGCGACGCGTTGCGGGATCTCGCCGAACAGGGTGAGCCGGCTGCCGAAATGGTGCTCGACTGGCTCGACCGCGTGCTGCTCTCGAAGCTCTCAAGCGACGCCGGCAGCGCCTGAGCGCTCGGGCCGGGCGGTGCGCCCGGCCGCTCCCTTTCTCATCCTTACCCAACCGCAGCGCCCAGGTGGCGCGCGCAAAGGAGCAATCCATGTCCCGTTTTCCCCGCCCTCTCGCCGCAGCCGAACGCAAATCGGCCGGCCAAATCCTGCCGAAAATGATCGTCCGCAACGCGCTGGGCAACCGTCTGCTGCGCCGCATCGCCGACATGGAGACAGCAGCTGTTGGCGTCATTCTCATCGTGCCGAGCCAAACCTGGCTTCCCATCGTCGTTCAGGGTCTCGGCGATTGTGCGCCGAACGCAATCGTTGAGGAAATCAGATCCGGCCGCATGGCGCGGGCCGCTGACAGAAACGCCAATCTGCTCGATGCGCTTGGCGATGGCCGGTCGGCAATCGCCGTTGCAGTCGAGCCGGAGCTGATCGCCCGTGATTTTCGGGCCGCTGCCGATCACTTCATCGCAATCGAAAAGTTGCCAATCGGTCCGGTTCGCAAGGCAATCGCAGAGGTGACCGGGCAGCGCGTGCGTGGCCTCATGCAGTCCGATATTGACGGGCTTGATCCCATGGCGATCGTTGCGGCAATCCGCAATTGCACCAAGTCGCGCGAAGCTGTCGAACGCATTCGCCAGCTGCGCACGCGCCTGTCCGCGCCGCAGATCTCGGCCGCCGTGCCCGGGCTCGACGAACTCCCGCTCGTCGGTGAGGTCCGCGACTGGGCCGACGGCATGCGGCAGGATCTGGAGGGCGTGGCGCGGGGGAGCCTGCCGATATCCGGGGTTCGCTTCGGCGTGCTCGAAGGCCCTCCGGGGACGGGCAAATCGCTTCTGGGCGAGGCGCTCGCGAAATCGAGCGGCTGGCAGTTCCATTCGACGAGCGTCGGGGGCTGGTTCAATGCCGGCGATGGACATCTGGGAGGAGTGACACGTGCGGCGACCGAGTTCTTCGATGGTTTGGCCACAGGGGGCAACGTCATCGGCTTTCTCGATGAGCTCCAGTCGATTCCTGATCGTGCCTCACTCGAGAAAAGGGCGCGCGAATGGTGGACGCCAGTCGTCGATAACGTGTTGATCCAGATCGACCGGGTCCGAAAGTCCGGCCGAAACATTCTCCTGCTCGGGGCGTGCAACCATTACGACTTTCTTGATTCCGCGTTGATTCGCGGTGGACGGCTGGAAACTCGCATCAGCGTGCGCCCGCCGAACACCGCGGAGGAAGCCAGAGAGGTTCTTGATTTCTATTGCGGGGCGCGCGTGCCCGGGGATGGGCTGGACACGATTGCCAATCTGATCGTTGGCTTGGCGCCTGCAAACATCGAGTCAGGTGTGCGCCAGGCGGAGGCATTGGCGCGCCGCGCCGGGCGGGATTTAACGGTCGACGATCTTCTTGCCGGCTTTGGGCTGGAGGTGCCCGACACGCCCGATGCGCTCTGGCCCATTGCCGTGCACGAGGCAGCGCATGCAGTTTTGGCGCTGCGGTTGGGCGCTGAAATTATCTCGGCTTCGATCTTGCCGAATGACGGCTCGAAGGGCGCTGTGGCGACCGACTGGGGCGACACCCCGATCACCCGTGACCGACTTGAGGCGATGGTCAAAGTCGGATTGGCCGGTCGCGCTGCCGACGAGCTTCTGGGCTCTGGTCCAAGTGCCGGCGCACGCTCGGATCTGGTGCATGCAAGTGGCCTGCTCACGAGCGGGCGGTATGAAATGGGTCTCTACGACCGCCTTGGGGTATCCACCGGCCTTGGCAAAGTTCATGACGACCAATGGTTAGAAGACCAGTTGTCGCGGCTCATGGAAGAGGTCCGGCAGCTGGTGCGCGAGAACCGTGAGGTGATCGAGCAGCTCGCAGAAGCACTCATCACGAAGAAACTGCTGCGCGCGAAGGATCTTATGGCGTTCATGGGAGCAAAACCATGAACTGGAAGCTGCTGATCGAGCGCCTTGAGGGTGCCTACTCGACCAACACGATCCGGGGTTACAAGAGCGACTTCGAACAGTTCGCAACGTGGTGCCGCCGCAAGCGACTTCGCGCGCTTCCCGCGGAGCCAGCTACGATCGCCAAATTCGTCGACGAACACAGCGACAAGCTCAAGGCAAGCACGATAAAAAGGAAGCTTGTTGCCATTAGTAAGCTTCACCGCCTGGCCGGGTATGCGTCTGTCGCCGATGCTGAAGAGGTGCTCCTGGCGGTGCGGCGGGTCAAGCGCGCCCGGCCCGGCCGCCCGCGCCAGGCACTGGGCATCACATATGAACGACGCGAAAAGCTGATGGCTCAATGCTGCGACGACCTGATCGGTTTACGGGACCGCGTGCTGGTGGCGGTTGGCTTCGACACCCTATGCCGCCGGAGCGAGCTGGTGGCGCTTCGTGTCGAAGATTTCCAGCTCAATCCTGGTGGCACGATGTCTGTTTTGGTTCGGCGTGCGAAAAATGATCCCGAGGGCTTGGGACGTGTTGCCCATCTCTCGCGCGAAACAACGACGGTTGTTCAAGATTGGCTCGCGACGACGCAGATCGAGCGCGGCCCGCTGCTGCGGCCGATTTACAAGTCAAAAGCGGGATGCCGCTATCTTTCTCCTAGCGTGGTTGGGAGGGTGCTCAAACGATTGTCGGCGCAGGCCTACAACGCAGACTTGGCCCGCAAGGTAAGTGGCCACTCGCTCAGAGTCGGTGCGGCACAGACTCTTACCGCGAGGGGCGTAGGTTTGCTGCCGATCATGTCAGCAGGTGGCTGGAAGTCAGCAAACATCGTGGCGCGGTATGTTGAAAATGTCGATCAGAACCTATGGCAGTAGTTAGATGGCTCCCTTGCGCCTCTTTGGGTTTCAGACTGCTTGTATCTGCACCCATAAGTGCGAACGGATTCCGTCCGGGAGCTATTCGTGAGATTGTGTTTGTAATTCAGCGCGCAAGGCGGGGTGGAGCAGAACGAATTGCGATCGAAACAAATGGCGAGACGAGGGCACCACGTCGAGATCGTCTCACATGAAAACCGTGGAGCTAGATTGGGAGATCGCACGATGTCACCATATCACCGGCAATGATGCCTATGAGAATCGTCGATTTGGCCTGCCTTGCTTTCGCCGAGCGACCTATTTAGAGAGGGCGCGCGCCTATACCTCAAGCATCCAAGGTGAACTCGTGAAAATCCTCGAATCCCTCTTTTCCGAAACCAGGTTCGACCGGGTGATCCACCTTGCCCCACAAGCGGGCGTGCGCTATAGTCTAGGAGACCCGCACTCCTATGTGTAGTCCTATCTTGTGGGCTTCACCCACATTCTCGAGGCCTGCCGTCACGGCTCTGTCGGACACCTCACCTGCGCGAGCACATCGGGTGCTTACGGGGCCAACACCAAAATGCCCTTTTCCGAACATCATGGTGTCGATCATCCGCGGCAGTTCTACGCAGCAACTAAATGCGCGAATGAATTAATGGCCCATTCCTATTCCCGCCTTTTCGGCCTTCCGACCACGGGACTGCGTTTTTTCATCGTCTATGGCCCTTGGGGCCGGCCGGATATGGCGCTGTTCAAGTTCACGCGCAAAATCCTCGCCAGAGCGCCGATCGACGTGTTCAACTACGGCAATCATACGTGCGATTTCACTTATGTCGACGATATCGTCGAGGGCGTGATCCGCGCCTCTGACACTTCCGCCGTGTTCGAACCAGCGTGGAATGCGGCCTCGCCCGATCCTGCGACCTCGAACGCTCCGTTCAGGCTTTTCAACATTGGGAATTCCGATCCAGTCAAGCTGGGCGGCTATATCGACGCTCTGGAAGACGCTTTGGGCAAGAAAGCCATCCGCAATCTGCTGTCGCTGCAACCGGGTGACGTGCCCGATACCTTTTCAGACACGACTAACCTAACAAAGCCACCGACTACGCGCCAAAGACTTCGATCCGCGAGGTGTTCGCCGCTCCTCGGGTGGTATCGCGCGTTTAAAAGCGAGGCATAGGCAGGTCTGTGCTCAAAGCTGGAATAATTTCGTTACTTAATAAGCTTGCTAGTGTGCTCGCCGCATTCCTTTGCTCTGTTGTTATCGCTCGTTCTGTCGGACCTGAGGAATTTGGTAAGTATACGTTATGCATATCTGTAATTCTAATGATGACGATTGTCGCACAGGCAGGTATCCCCAAGTTCCTAACTCGAGAAACAGCCTCTAATCTCTTTAATAAGAATTGGGCTCTTCTGTCTGGAGATATGCGCCTTGGGGGAATCCTGGCGGGTTTTGCTGGTGTTTTAATCTCAGGCATTGCTGCCGCTGCAATCACACTTTTGTTTTCGAGTGACGTGCAATATAATATTTTCTTGTATGGGATCCCACTAATAATAATAAACTCTATTGGTGCAGTTCGAGCGGGAGTCGTGCGAGGGCTTGGAAAAATTGGATCAGGTTTGTTTCCTGAAATGGTTCTTCGTCCTGTTCTTACACTTCTAATCATGTTGCTGTTTGTTATCAGCGTTGATATTGTTTCTGCCGAGCATGCTGTAATTGCGAATGTATTGGCGTCATCAATATCTTTGGTGATCGGCCTGGTTGTTCTAAATTTGTTGCTTCCGTCCGATGCCAAAGCCGCAGTCCCCACATACCAAGTTCGGCGCTTTAAGCGTGCACTTCCTATCCTTGTAATGGTCTTTTTAGATGAGGCCAACCGTCAGATAGGTGTCATCGTCCTTGGTCTCACGGCAACATCATTCGATGTCGGCATATATAAAGTGGCTATGCAGTTCTCCAATCTTCTTCTTTTTGGGATAGCTGCCTTGGACGCGTCTTCTTCGCCCTACTTCTCTCGAATAAGGGAGAGCGGAGAACTCAATGTTCTACAGCGAGCCGCCAAGTTTAACTCCCGTGTAATTTGGATTGTTACTGCCCCCGCCATCCTGATGATCGTCACTCTAGGCCCCGCGTTCGTAACGTTAATATTTGGATCGGAGTATCAGGGGGCTTACGCTCCCTTATGCATTTTAATAATCGGTCCGGCTGCTTTGGTAGTTGCCGGAAGCGCGAGCACACTCCTCGTGATGACAGGCCTAGAACAAGATGCGGCAAGAAACCTCCTGTTAGGCAGCATTCTTCACGTCTCTCTCGTGCTGGTGCTCATTCCGCTTTGGGGGAACGCTGGTGCAGCCGCAGCCTCGTCGGCCGCCTTGACTTTTCAAGCATATCTTATGTGGCGTTCCTGCGCGCTAAAACTTAAGGTGGAGCCCAGCATCTTTCCAGCGCGGATGGAAAGAAAAGATGCAGCGTAGATTCGTGAACCCTCCCTTTTTCTCTATAATACTGGCGATTTTAGCGTCATCTCCCGCGATAAGCGAGATTCTCCTTTCGGCACTGCCGCCATCGGGCGTGTTATTACTTTCAGTAATAGGATTGCTACTAGTAGCTTCAATGATATTTTATCGTGGAGACAATGTAAAGACCATTACCATAATAACATGTGTTCCTATATATTTGTCGGTTTATCTCAATGTTCTTCTGATTGGCGACCTTCAATATGGTGGGTTTAAACTTTTGACTGGGCTCTGGTTCCCAATCATATGCTATGCGTTGACGCCCAAGTCGTTGCATTTGAAAGGGATATTGCTTGGCGTGTTGATTTTTGCGTCAGCAGTTGCTGTGTCTGCGATATTCTATAAGAGCTATGTAGGCGGATTTTGGCAACGTCCTGTACGGTTTGGACTCTTAGGCTCCATTACCTTTGCATGGATGATGGCCGCGGCCATGCTTGTGAGCATTTGGCTGGCAGTTGAGGAGAACAAGCGTCGTTATGTTATGCTTTCCATTCTATTCGCCACTCTCATGCTTTGGTCTGGATCTCGAGGGCCAACTTTATTGTCTCTACTCGTCGCATCGGCGTACGTTTTCTACAAACGACCCGCCATAGTAGTAAAATCGTTTTTCGTGGGCGTTTTAGCATTTTTTCCGGTTATAATTCTTTATCCAGAACTTCTAGATAATAGGATTTTATTGATAGTGTCTCGATTGATCGATGCGGCCTTCGAGTTGAACCTTGTCGAGGCATGGGAATTGCTAGGCCTGCGCGGGATATATTGGGGGATGGCATTTGCAAGCCTGACACAATGGCCGTTTACCGGAATCGGACTGGGAAATTTTCCTCAGATGTGGCCGAATGCTGTTCACATCTACCCGCATAATTTTGTTCTTGAAGCGCTTTCGGAACTTGGTTGGGTGATTGGAGTGATATTGTTTTCAACCATCCTCTATCGGGTGATTAGAAAGAGAAATATAGTCACGCTACTTGCAGTTCAGTTTGGAGTTTTTCTTCTGGTGAGCGGGGATTTGTCATACGCGCGTTACATGATTTTTTTTCTCCTTTTGTCGGGGGGCGTGGGAAGGCATTTTCCTTCGTATCCTGATTTCAGTCAGTATAAAGAGGAAGTAGCTTGAAGATATTCATTCCACTTGTGGGGCAGTTTACTAACATCGGGGATACTCTCCATCGAAAAATTTTGATCAATTGGCTGCGGGAGAGCGGAGATCTACATCTATACGTTGGTAATGCCTCGGATTCATTCTTGTCAGGGCTGGATTTAAGCGGGCGAGAGAAAATTGTACGCAATCCGATGGCATGGTATTGGGCGGCGTTGACGTCGGGTCCGTCAAGTGTGTTGTTTTTTTGTCCAGGGGAGGTCTCAGCATCCTACCGTCGTGTGCTTAAGGAATTAGTGTTTCTGCCACTTATTTTGAGCTTTTTTTTAAAACGAGGTGTGTTCCGGGTCGGGATAGCGTTCCGCGAGTACTCTTCGTTCGCAATGCGCCTATTGAACGCTGTTTATCGCCGATCCCGCCTGCTGGTATGGAGAGATTGCAATTCGTATCGTAAAGCCAAGTCTGGACACCTCTATCCAGACCTGGGGTTCTGGGCCCAACAGGTTTGTGACAATTCGTCAGAAACCATCTCCATTTCGTACCGGGGAGATCGCCCCCTGCCGCCGACTGAGGTCTTCCGAGCGATCGCGGAGTTCTCGCAGGCCAACGCTGTCCCTATTATCGTTTTTTCACAGGTAAGACGTGACAATGGTGCTGCTCAAGAATGTGCCGAGCTCCTTCAAAAGGTTGGTGCGGAACCGTCCTTGTTGCTTTGGGAAGATGATATAGATCATAGGACGCAGGAAGAGCGCATGAACCAGGTGTATTCGCGGTCCATGCTGACGGTAAGCGACCGACTGCATGCCTTAATTATGGCGTCTTGTCGCGGAGCAATACCGTTGTGCTTAACGGCGGCAGTAAACCCGAAGGTAGAGGAGCATTTCTGTGCTATTGGATTAAAGGACATAGCACACGGGGTCAGTGGAAAGAGTGCAGTTGAAATTCATTCTGTAATCGAAGCGCAATGTAGTCGAGGTGCGGAAATTAAAACTGAGGTAGTAAAGGCGAGAATAAAACTATCGGAACTTCGTCAACTCGTTAAAAATACTATCAGATAGAAAATCCACAAGTTCAATTGCGGCCAATTGTCGGGTGTTATATAATGAGAAATGCGCCAATCGTAAGTATTGTTATGGCAAGTTATAACAGTGCAGATTATATAGGGGGTGCCGTGAAGACTGTTCAGGAGCAATACTTTAAAGCGTGGGAGTTGCTGATATCTGATGACGCATCTACTGATAAATCTATAGAAATAGTCTCGCGTCTAAAGAAGGATGACACGCGAATTCGCGTTTTTGCTGGTGAGCACAATCAAGGTCCCGCTGGTGCACGCAATCTCGCAATACGCGCTGCAACTGGCCGCTATATCGCCTTCCTCGACAGTGACGATCTCTGGAAACCCGAAAAGCTGGAAACACAGATCGCATTCATGCAGCAGCATGATCTGGCGTTCACCTTTTCCTCCTATGACCGGATTGATGAGGCGGGTAATTTCATCAATACGCACTATGTCGAAAAGCCGGTCGCCTACCATGACCTGCTCAAATCCTGCGTCATTGGATGTCTCACCGCAGTGTACGACACTGAAAAACTCGGTAAGGTTTATATGCCTGACATTCGCAAGCGGCAGGATTTCGGACTTTGGCTTCGCATCCTCAAGAAGGTAGATGTGGCATATCCGATTTCCGAAAGCCTTGCGCGGTATCGCGTCCGTAACGGTTCGATTTCTGCCAACAAGGCGACGGCAGCCAAATACACTTGGTCGATTTATCGTGACGTGGAAAAACTGGGGCTGGCGCGATCAGCCTATTATTTCGCCCATTATGCTGCTCAGGGCGTGCTCAATACTTATGTGAAACCCCGCTTGGAGCGATGATCGCACCCATTTTGCATGAGGGGGGTATTATACGCCGTATAGCATGTCAATGACGTACGCGTATCCGCTCTCAGCCCGTATACGCGGGCTAAATTGCGCTCGGTGCGACTACCCACCGGAGAGGCTTCAACGGCCAAGAGGCTCCCAGCCCACTCTGTCGCCACTGCCACGGCCGAGGGCTGTTTGGATCATCAATTTGGCGTCGAGCAGGAGCGACTGAAGGCGGACGTAGCGTGCGTCGCATTTGGCCAAGCGTACCGGATCGCTCATATCGATGCCATTGACTTGGGCAAGGCCCGTTATGCCCGGTTTGACCGCAAGTACGCCGCGCTCGCGCCGCTCGTCGATGAGCTGGGTCTGGATCGGAAGGCATGGCCGGGGGCCGACGAGGCTGATCTCGTTTCTTATGATGTTCCAGACTTGAGGCAGCTCATCGAGCTTGGATGAGCGCATGAATTTGCCGATCGGAGTGATCGCATCGCGTGGTGCGTCGTGCGACCCCACATTGGGCGTGCCCAAGCGCATCGTTCTGAACTTGTAGCAGGTGAACGTCCTGCCATCGCGTCCCACACGCTTCTGCGCAAATATCGCAGGTCCGGGAGACTGCAGCTTGATGGCGATGCCCACGATCAACAGCAGCCACCAGAAGAAGATCAGCACGACCAGAGCGAAGCCTAGGTCTATAGTGCGCTTGGCTATCCTGAACCAGAAATTGCGCGCCTGGCCATCGCTGACGATCCGGTCCTCGGCATCGGCTTGGATGGCGGTCTGACAGATCGCCTGGGCGAGTGTGTCGATCTGAACGGTCGGCTTGAGGGCGGAAAGCGCCGAAAGAGCAACGAGCCGAAGGGGAGCGGGGAGCTTGTTCAATGCCGCGAGCGTGCCGGAAAGCCTTGCTCCGATGACGGTGGGCAGAAAAAATTGTACGACGTCGAGGCCTTCGATGCGTGCCAGTTCAGTAGAAGCTTGCCGCTTGGTTTCAGCATATGGGGTATGGTTGTTTTCATCGAGGGCGTGTGTGCTCGAGATATTGAGCATCCTCGCGATACCGGCAGATTTGGCAAGGCTCGCGACGCGAAGCGTCAAATCGATGTTGACACGTTCAAATTCTGAAAGTGGCGCCTCGACATCGTTGTTGAGCACGGCCAGGTGTAAAAGCAGGTCGGCGCCCGCGGCACATCGTACAATATCCTCATAGCTGCACGCGATGTCTTCAGGAAACATCTCGCCGAGCTTTCTGGCATTGCGGCCAGCCACGACGATACTGGCACCCAGACCCTTGAGCAAGGGAACGAGTTGCTGACCGAGACGACCCGAGGCGCCGGTCACCACAATGCAAGGTTGGCTGGCGGGAGGATTGGGTTGGGCCATTTATTTAGTTTGTCGTGCTGGCAATGAATAGATGAGGTACGGCAGGCTTCAAATTGTCTTCCACGTCACGCCCAGAGTCGCGTTCAGCGATCAGCTTAAATAACACTGTCCTAGCCCCTGTCTCGTCTTGGACAGCAACCATACCCGCGAGTTCGTCGGTGCGTCTGACAATGCTGTCTGGCTGGCCTAGCGGGCTAAGCCCCCGCAAGATCTTCGGATGCTTGGTGGCAGTGGCGCTGGCGGCATCGTAGAAAAGTTCCTCGTAGAGCTTTTCTCCTGGGCGTTTGCCGATCTCGACGATTTCAATGTCGCCTTCGGGGTTCTCCTCGCTCCGCACCGATAAGCCAGCGAGCCGAATCATATTCTCGGCAAGATCGGCGACCAGGACCGGCTCCCCCATATCGAGCAAGAACACATCACCGCCCTCGGCCAAGGCGCCGGCCTGGACAATCAACTCGGCTGCCTCAGCGATTGACATAAAGTAACGGGTCATCGCGCGGTCGGTGAGAGTTAATGGCCCACCTTGAGCTATCTGTTCCTTGAAAAGCGGGACGACCGAACCGTTTGATCCCAAAACATTGCCGAAGCGCACGGCACAGAATCTCTGCCCCGTATTGTTTTTCACGGCCTCGGCGGCTTTTTCGCGCACGATCAGTTCCGCCCAGCGCTTGGTCGCACCCATCACATTTGTCGGACGCACAGCTTTGTCGGTCGAGATCAGGACGAAGTTCTGGACGCCGAGACGGTAAGCAGCATCGACTACGGTCTTTGTTCCGAACACATTGTTCTTAATGCCCTCGAGCGCGTTGGCCTCGACAAGCGGAACATGCTTGTGGGCCGCGGCGTGGAAAAGCACATCAACGCCGTGTTCTTTGATTGCCTTCTCAACCCGCTGAGCGTCGGTGACAGAACCCAAGACCGAGACAACGGCAAGATCTTTGTTGGCTAGCTCCCGGTCAATGCGATAGAGCGCGAACTCGTTGGCCTCGAACAGGACCAGCCGTTGAGGACGCCACTGGGCGATTTTGCGGCATAGTTCGGAACCGATTGATCCACCAGCCCCAGTCACCATTATGGTGCGGCCAACAATCATTGATTTGATAAGATCAAGGTCGGGCGGAACTGAGGAGCGACCGAGCAGATCATCGATCTCAATCTCTCGGATTTGGCTGACGAGATACTTCCCAGTCGCTAGATCGGTGAGAGCGGGTAGTGACTGAACCTTGATGTGATGATGGTTCATGCTTTCAACGATTTCACGGCGACGCGCTGTTGTCAGCGAGGGGATGGACAGGATCGCCTGTTTAACGCCGTATTCACTGATGAGAGTGGGCAGGTATGACGGCGGATACACTCGAACGCCAGCGACCTCTCGGCGGTGCAAATTAGGGTCGTCATCAAGAAAACCGACAACGAAATGGCTGGTGCGTAGGCTGATGGCGAGCTGCGTGCCGGCTTCGCCGGCGCCGTAGATGACGACAGGCGGGCGTTTTTGAGCGTTTCGGCGATTGGCTGGCCAGAAAAGCCACTTGGCTGCGAAACGACTGCTCGTGATCACGAGCGCACCGATAGCCCAATAGATGATAGGCACCGACCTAGGAACGAAACCACGTCCGGCCATGGCCGATAGGAAGGCTACCACAACCCAAAAGATAGCCGCGATGGCCATCGCTTGGAATATGGTCCAGATCACGCGCTCGGGCATATATCGCACGACGGCCCGATAAAGCCCCATCCGCACGAAAACGGGAATAGCTATCAATGGCGCCGATGCGATTATCAGCCATTCATCGAGTGATGCGGGCAGTGCCCATCTGTCGAAACGTAACGAGAAACTTGCCCACAGCACCAGTGCCAGAGCGATGAAGTCGAAGCTTACGAGAAGCGTGCGCTTCCAGAACCGTGGCAGGGATAGTATGCGCTTACGCGTAGACGAAAGCATGGGCAACGCTAGTGTCCATTGTTGAATTCATTAGAATTGCCGTTCCACGAAAGCGTGAACGGGTCAAGCTATGTAATGCAATTGCGTCAGGAACATGTGCTCTGCAAAGTCTATGCCCCGTGCTCGCCTAACTGCGCGTCTCGAACGTTGCGAGAAAACGCTGAGGCAACCTCGTGGCGCGTCGGTTTATCACGGTGCCGAGGGACAGCTATCGAGTGCATTTTGCTCCTCCATCTGAGAGGCCTGGAGACGTGGCTAATCTCCTGTCAATCGACCGTCGCGTGGACCCGATCTAGTCTAGATCTCCGGTGAAGAGAGGTCAGACGCCTTGATCGGCTTGAGCCAGAAAGCCCGGCGGATGCGGTTGACCTTGTCGAGCTGATCGGGGCTCTGACTTGCTGCCTTGAAACCGCTGCGGATGAAGGCGACAATCAGCATGAGGAACCCAATCCCAAGCCCGACCAGCACGGCCTGGATGATGATGCCGCGCGATTGCGCGGAATCAGGGGTGGTCGGAGTCTGGATGATGTCGTCGGCCGAAACCGAGCCTTCCAGCGCTTCCTGGATCTGCAGCATCTCGGCGCGCCGCGATTCGATGTTGGAGAGGATGGCTACGATCGACTGCCCGATCTCGCCAAGCGAGGCAGCCGACGAGCTTCCTCCCGATTCGACGCTATCGGCAATGCGGTTGAGGCGTTCGAGCGTGGCGTTGAGTTCGGAGACCGAGGCTTCAGCCAATTGCATCTCGAGTTCGAGCAGGGCGCGCCGGCTGGGTGTCGGCGTCGAGTTTTCGACAAGCGAATTGAGGATGGCCCGAAGTAGCTGCTGCGCGTCTTCGGGCGTGCGGCCGCTTACACTCAAACGATAAAAGCTAGTGTCGGCCTGGGGCGCGATCGTCAGATCGTTTTCGATGAGATTCTGCCGGGCCTGAGAAAGCGTGCCCTGATAGCCTTCGATATAGTCGCTGTTGAGAATGGCGGGATTGAGGATGCGCGCAGAGGTGAGCAGGGCGGCTTCGTCGGCATTCAAGCGGATGAGAGCTTCGGAATCGTATTGCCGGGGGGTCAGCGTCCAGAGCAGGCCGAAAGCGAGGAGAGCGGTGATGATTGGCACGACCACCAGCAGCAGCCAGTTTTCTGCCAAAACCACGGCAATATCGAGAAGGCTGATTTCGTCGTTGGCCGTTTCAGTTTCCGTCATCACCGTCTCCGCTGGGTTCTGCGACCGTTTACGAAACCGATTGCATCAAGGCAAGCGTTTCTCGGGAAGGGCGCGCGCTAAATCAGCAAGGCATCAAACCAGCCTTGCAGCTGCGGTCGATTCCCCTGGCTCCGTTAGAGCGCAGATTGCTCTAATGCCGAAAGAGATCGTCGGAAAGACTTTCGGCCGTGGTGGCGACGATCGCTCCGAGTTTGGCGCCGGGCAGGATGATGTGTTCGGCTGACATGTGTGTTCCCCTTGCGGCTTCACGGCTTGCAGCGGGAATGAACGATGGCTCGCCCTCCTCGAAAGGCAATACGGCCCGGCCGTTGAGGAATTCCTGTCTCGCCTCGGTCGTCGGGAAAGGCAAAATCACGAGCGGACGATGAATGGCCAGGGCGATGGCGCGGAAGAGTGCGGACTTGGCCTCCCGCCTGTAACCGTCGATGATCGAATGGCGGATCGTTGCCATGACGATTGCTTCGATCGGCTGCGGCGGCGCTCCGTCTCCCAATTCAAACAGCCAGATGTCACGCACACCCTGATCCTGCTCGAACTGGAGCAGTGCTGAGGATACATCCGGCTCGCGATGGGCGAGCGCCATTATGTCACCGGCCTGAAAACCAAGGCGGACGAGATGATCTGCCAGAATGGGCACTGGCCGCCCTGCCAGCCTACGGTCCAGGTGCTGAAAGACATCTGAGAAGAAAGAGCTATGCTCCGGCGTCTGGCGGGCACGCTTTGCGTTCCGCTCGGCTGCAAGGGCGAGGGCGGTGGTCGGTCGCTGCGTGGATTTCAGGAAGGTGAGGGCACCATCCCTGTCCCACTTTGCCCAGCGCGCCACGCATCTCGCGACATCGATCGCCTGGTTCTCCAACTTTGTCGCCAATGCTGTGTCCGCCTCCTTCAGATCGGCGGTGAAGCGGAAGGCCTCAAGATAGTTACGAAGCGTCGTCCATTGAAGCCCGACCGCTTCGGCGGCCTCGCGTTGGGCAGCGAGCCGGGTCCCGAAGGGACCATCGACCGCTTCGGGAAACCATTCAATGACATACCGGGCCACTGCAAGCCAGGTCATGCGCGGAGGAGGCGGGGGCCGTTCGATCATATCTATTCAAATGCTCCCGTTTGGGTTTAAAAACATTTGTCAGTTTACACGTACAGTGCGTTTAATGAGCTCAGGCGGGCTCGATCCACGAAACTCAGAAAGGAGCAGATCAATGGATTTGGATTTGTCGATCAGATGGGTGCGGGACGGGAAAATCTACGACACCAAAACGGCAGAACTCGTCGCCATCATCAAGAAGACGAGCCGGTATCGTTGGGAATACGATGATGAACGCACGGCCCTTTTCCTCACCAAGAAAGGGCAATGGTTCATAGCCGGAGAAGGCGGGGCCTTCTCACGATGGGGGAGAGAACCTGACGGCGGCGGCGATCCGAAGCCAGGCGAAGGGCTCGAGCTCCTCACGGAGGATGAGGCCCGCGAGCTGCTCGAACAAATCCGCGGCGATATCGTTGAATTCTATTTCGATGTCGAAGAGGGCTGATCCGGCCCAGAACGATTTCTTAAATGGGGGGCGCCGCTAGCGCCCCCATTTTCATTGGGCGGCAATGGGCGGCTGTGCTCACGCTGCCGTTTGCGCCCGATTGCCTTCCTTTTTGCGCTGGCTCAGCCACCCTGATGACGAAAACCAGAATGCACAGCCGCTGGACGAGGTCTGCCAACCCAATCCGCGTTTGAGCGAGGACCAGGAACCAATCTGCGGCAAGCTCGCCCATCGCGTTGGGGAACAGTTCGATTGACGTGCCGCTCAATGAACCCCAACGCCCGCAGCAGTATCCACGTGCCAATGTCGCTGTCAGGATGCTCGTGTCAATCGGGCCATTGCCGGCCCGGCGGTGAGGGTGTTCGACTTCGGCTGACGCAATATGCACCAGTTCCTGCAAAAAACGGGCACAGACCGATCGGAATGGCTAGAATTGCCTCCAACAGTGCCGGCAAGGTGGGAACGCAGCCCAAAAGCCGCGAAAGACAGCCCCGCAGGCGATTGCGCGGCATGCGACCTCCTCGAGGCGGGGAGCTCGATCATCGGATGGATTGCGGCAGGTGCGGGGTCAGCCGGTCTGGTCCGGAGGCTCGTCGGATGGTTCGAGATCGGGCTCAAAGTCGGGACTGTCATCGAACCCGGCGGCAGGTTCGATATCTGCGACATCGTTCGGCCCGAAATCGTCCTCTCGGTCTCCCGCATCCCAGGCGGGCACATCGTCAAAATCGACGCCCACCTCCTGCACCATTTCCTCGAGCAGGCTCACCTGGTGGCTGTCTTCCCAGGACGGCTCAACGGACATGTGCGGTGTGAACCGAGCGCCGGGCTGGGGGGCGATGCCCTCGCCTCCCATATCACCCGTGCCGGCTGATACGCGATAGGCGCGCGTGGGGAAAACAAGGCTTGTGACCTGATCGTCGGCATAGGCGAGCTGGCGGGCGAGCGTGGCGAGGCCATCCGTCTCTGTCTTGGCTGCGAGGAGAAAAACCTCGCGCATCATCAGTTGCGGCAGCAAGCGCGCCCCATACCGGCCGGTGCCGTGCAGAACCAGAACAGGACCGGAATGGTCCGCCGGCACCGACGGACCGATGCCAGCATGGATGCGGTCGCGTGCACAGGCAAGAACAAGCGACGCGCTCAACTCGCGATCCGGGCACAGAACATGGATCTTTTTGCCAGCCGCCGTGGTGCGTCTGATGAGGCTCAGCGCATGCTCGATCTGTTCGGCGCGTGTGGCCGCCAGCCGGCAGCGCTGGTTTTGAGCGAGCGCTGCGACAAGATCGGGCAGGCTCTCGCGGGCGATCGCACGGGTAACCGGATCCTGGGTCGGTGCCAGGCCGATGCGGACATGACCGAGGCGGCTCGAGAGCGCATCAAGGAGTGCACTGCGCCGCCAACCTGGGCGCGGTGGACGCCGGACAAGCAGCAGGGCGGCGCCGGTGTCCCGCGCCACGTTGAGCACGCGCTCCAGATCGGCAGCGGTCAGCGCGTCGGCCTCCTCGACAATGCCGATCTCACCCGCCTCGAGTCTGAACGCGCCCTCCCAGTGCAGCGGACGCACCGGCATATTCGTGGGAAGCGCCCCTGACTTGGCGAGATGGGTCACGAGAACAGGGGAATGCCCGCAATCGGCGATATTGCCGGCAAGCTCGGCCAGCCCGAGATGACGTTCGGCTTCAACAATGGCGAAGGCCGGGACCGAGCCGCCAAGACTGCCGACAAAATCACGCGCCGTCTCGAACTCGCCTCGAGGTGGCGGTGAGCCGGCAGCAATGGCAGTCGTGGCCGCAGCAATGGCCAGCTCCCGCTCAAGATAGCGGGCGGTGACGAGCAGGGTGGACGCGCCAGGCTCCCCCATTTCAAAGCAATGGGCTTGGTCGAGCACGTCCGCAATAATCGCGTCGGCTTCCTCTTTAGCGGAAATGAAGCGCCGGACCAGGTCCTCGAGCTGGCGGCAGGTAAACGGGGCCGTCGAAAGATGCTCGATCAGTTCGGGCACGCGTCGGATTGAAGCAACGTTGCGGGCCCTGATCTCGGCATTGAATTCAATCCGGTCGCGCTTGCGGAAGATGGCGGCGGCGTCAGGGCGGCTTGCAATGGCATGCGCGCTGGCTATGGCCGCGCCATACGCAGAGACCGGGCCGATGTGATATTGGGCGTGCGGCGCGGGCAGATCGAGCCCGCCATCCTTGCGGTGCCGAACGCGGTAGAGCTCAAGGATCAGGCCATACATGGTGGCGATCGGAGCAGCGTCGAGAACCGCCGGCAAGGTCCCGAGTTCGGTGCGCCGTCCGGTGCAGGTGGGAAGGAGCGAGGCGATCCGGCGTGGGGCCAGACCCTTGGGCGTAACGGCTCGGCTCGTGACGAGAAGGTGGGCATGGGGGTTGCGGCGCGCCGGGTCCTCATGATCGTCATTGGCGCTGTGGATGGCAAACGTTATCGCGACCCCGAACTGCTGCATGATCAGCGTGGCAAAGCTGCGGGCGATTGCAATCAGATCGTCACGCGTCAAATCCTTGTCGTCGGGCAGAGCGACGACGATCTCGATTGCCGCCAGCTGGCCGATCCGCTCGGACTGGTCGGCCTCGAGCCACAGCACTTCGCCTTTTTTAAAGCGTGCGGGGGCATTGGGCGGAAGGACGGTGATCGGGCCGGCAATGAGATCGCCACGACCCGCAAACTTGCCGCGACGGGCGATATAGCCCAGCTTGCACAGCGCTCCCCAGTCAGCGGTGCGCTTGATTGTTTCGAGGCGGGCATAGCCGATCGGCATTGTTCTTCCAGTTGCAGTAATTGCTGCCTGGAAGATGCCTGTTGGTCATGCAAGAAACCAGAAAAAACAAAAATTTAAGAATTTCTGTTTGTGCCTTGCTTGATCTGCCCTGATACATTTGGTGCTGGACGATCTTTGGGTCCGGCGATGTTTCAATCGACGCAATCAGGGAGATCATCCAATGTCGATCAAGTCTGTGCTCGGGCGCAAGCCGCGCAAGCGGCGCAAGCCGGTTACGAGCAAAAAGGAATCCGGAGCCAATGCCGGTCCGGTCGTGGAGCAGCCGGACGTTCTGGGGCAGGGTCTGGAAAAGGCCAAGCTGGCGCTCAACGAAGCCAGCCAGCGCGTCTCTAAGCGCGCCACTGGTCTTGATGCACTGGTCGGCTATACGCTCGGAACCTACTATCCGTGCGAAATGCTCACCAAGCCCTTGGCCATCGGCATTGCTGCCACCATGGCCGATATGCTGGCCGATCCCGATCAGTACGCCAAGATCAACAAGCGTGGCTTCGAGGAAATCGAAAAGCTCGTCAAGCCGGCCGGGCCGCTGTTCATCCTCGCCAAGGGTCTGGACGGTGACGTCAAGGCCGAACTGCTTGAGCTGAACATGACGATCATCGGGCCGTTTGTCACCGGCCGCCCCAACGTCCCCTCGCTCATCGAACTGGCCGGCCAGCACAAGCTCACGGTCCTGCGCTTTGACGAGCTCGGCGACAAGCAAGCCGTTATCGAAAAGGGCGTTCAGACCGAAGCGCTCGAAGTGGTGCTGGCCGAACATCAGGCCGCACTCGCCGGGGAGCTTGGCGGAGAGGGCAAGATTGCGGCGGCCGCCGATCAGACCAAGCCCGATGACTCGGCGGACGCGGTGGTGGCTGCCGGTGACGGGGAGGACGGGCACGCCCCGGGCACGTCCGTCGCCTCGCGGCGCCTCAAGCTTTCGGGCGCCGGCGGGGCCGGAAAGAGCCAGGACCGTGCTGCCGCTGCCCCGTCCTGATCCCGGGCGACATTGCTAGAGGCTCCAAAGCCGTCCCCGCTTGCGGGGGCGGCTTTTTGGTGAAGGACGTTCCGAAACGGTGCTCAAGAAAGCTTTCTGATTGGGCGCGCACAATAGCAAGCTTTCTTGATCACTTTGTCGGCGCCAGCTTGGCGGCAGGTCTGGGCGGTTTGATGTCGGAATTGGGCCTCTGAGAGGCGCGGAAAGCTAGAGGATGGATGATAACGCCACTGGCGGACTCGACGGCAAGCCACGTCGCAACTGGTTATCCGTCTCACGTCGAATTCGTCCGCTATTCCCCCTTTCAAGGTGTAGCGGCTGCCAGTATTGGCCAGCCGACATGGCGAAATTCATGGAGGCGCCGAAATCGACTGCCGGTCGGTTCGTTGAGTGTCCATCATCACGAATGCATAAAGATTCTGCTTGAATGCGGTCTCTTTGGCTTGCTTTTCGAATCTGGCGCTAGACACCCTAGAACGGCCGGCCACTCTCGCAGCCCAAGGAACTATGTTCTATACGGTTCTCGAAGATCAACGCTCTTTACTGAGCAAAGCTGCACATTGATTGACCGTAAGCACGTCGCCAAAAATGCCTCTGAAGTTCGCAAGAGAGTGTTTGTGCGCGTCCTCGGTGTGAGCTGAGAGACAGTCCTCAATCATAATCGATTTATAGTTGGCCACGGTGGCATCCTTAGCGGTGGACTCGCAGCACACATTGGTTGCCGTTCCTGCGATGAGAACAGTTTCAATGTTTTGTCCTGCCAAGACCTCGAGCAGATTTGATGATTGTGGGGCCAAAGCGCTGAACCGGGTCTTGTAAACAACCTTGTCCTGAGATCGACAGTCGAGACCCTCGATCAGTTTGGACGCGTGGTGATCGGGGTGCAGTAAAACTTGTCGCAGGCTCCTAGCCTGCGGCGTCAATATGTGATCTTCAAACACGCTCCAACGAGATTCGTCTGTGGAGGATAGTGTACGAATCCAGATGACGCAGCCGCCGAATATCCGCAGCAAATCGGCCATGCGGTTTATTGCAGGTACAGTGGCCGCGGCGGAGACAACCGCGGTGGGATATTGCGGATCGACAAAGTAATTTTGCATGTCGATGACAAGCAGCGCGCATCGGGAAGCCTCGATCGAGCTGAAGATGCGATCTGTCGACGTGCCATAAATTGCAGATCCTGATTTCGCGTTTGCGGGCATATCCATCCTCCACCAGAGCGAGTTTGCGCAGCTATGCTGATCTGAAACGTGACTATTGTCACCTTACGGATGTTTTTGATATCCATATATGAGATTTTCAGCAAGGAGATGGACGTGATAGAGCGCAAGACGAGTTTGGAAAAGGTGCTCGCGATCCTCAATCTCTTCAGTGAAGACAAGCTTACCTGGACCGCAGACGAGGTCGTGGCTGCCACAGGTTACAGCCGCCCGGCCTTGTATCGCTACGTCAAGATCATGAAAGATGCGGGTCTGCTCGTCGCCGACTCGAGATTCGGCTTAACCTTGGGGCCGCGCATCGTCGAACTTGATTATTTGCTGCGGCGCTCGGACCCGCTCATGGTGCATGGCGTGCCAGAGATTGACTCCCTGGCAAAATGCTGTCCCGGCAATGCGTTGCTGGTGCGCTGGTACGGCTCAAAAATCCTCTGCGTTTATTCCGCGCATTCCAGTGAGGGCATAAATACGAGCTATCACCGCGGACGTCCTATGCCGTTGGCCAGGGGGGCCATCGGGCGTTCGATTCTTGCCTATCTTCCCAAAGCCAGGTTAGCCAAGCTCGTTAAATCTCGTGTGGACGAGTTCGCAGCCGTGGGATTTGGTACAACCGAGAATGAAATTCTCAGCAACTTCAGTCGCATCCGGAGCGCCGGTTTTGCCGTGGCATATGGCGAAGTCACTCCGGGTGTCGTTGGAATTGCGGCTCCAGTCCTTGATGCCAAGCGAAGCCCAGTGGCCTCGGTATGTGTTACCGTGCTGGGGTCTCAACTCGATGCCGGCCAGATCGAGGAGATCAGCGAGAGAGTGCGCCAATCGGCACATAACATTCATATAAGATACTAGCGCGATCTATACTGACGTATCAGAGAAAAATCTCAAATGTGGAATTTTGATTGACAGGTAGGGTCAGCTTTCGTAACCGTGTCGCCAGATAACGGCACGGGGAGAGGGCTGATGACGACAGTATCGGCGGCCTATATCGGCGGGGATTGGATTGACGGCGGGCTGCAGGCAGATAGCATCGATCCCAGCAGCGGCGAAGTTGTCGGGCGTTTTCAGTGCGGAAACCGCGACCTTGTAGACCAAGCGGTGGCGTGCGCTCGCCAAACGTTTGAGCAAGGCTGTTGGGCAGATTCGCCTCGCTTGCGTGCTGACGCCCTGTTCGAACTCGCGGCGGCCTTGGAGCTCGATGCGGACCAACTAAGCGAAATGCTTGTTGCCGAAAACGGCAAACTGTTGGCCGAGGCGCGCGGTGAAGTGGCGGGCGCGATCTCTGAAATCCGGTATTACGCTGGCCTTGCCCGTACGGTGATGGGGCGTACATTTCAAAGTGCCCCGGATGTAATGTCCTTGCTGCACCGCGAGCCTGCGGGTGTCGTCGCAATCATCGTTCCGTGGAATGCGCCCATCACGCTTCTCGCGCGCTCACTGGCTCCGGCGCTTGCTGCCGGCTGCACGACGGTCATCAAGCCTGCCCTGCAGACGTCCGTAACGCACGGGCGATTCATGGAGAGTGTCAACGCCTGCTCGTCGCTTCCCAAGGGCGTGGTGAATTCGGTCAACGAAGTTGACGACGAGGTGGGGCGTGCCCTTGTGGCTCATCCCGAGGTCGATGTCGTGAGCTTCACCGGCTCGACGCAAACCGGTCGCAAGATCATGGCCTCGGCCGCACCCACCCTCAAGCGGCTGTCGCTTGAGTTGGGCGGAAAGGCGCCGGCGGTCATCTTTGAAGATGCTGACCTCGATCTTGCCTGCGCCGAGCTGACCCGGGGGTCCCTGGTCATGGCGGGGCAGATGTGCGTCGCAGCCACGCGTTTTTTGGTTCACGAAAAAATTGCGCCCCGGTTCATCGAAAAGATGAAGCTTGCCTACTCTTCCGTTCGGACAGGACCCGGCAAGGATCCGCGGAGCCAGATGGGCTCGCTGATCGACAAGGCCAACCAGCAGCGCGTGCTTGCGCTGATCGAGCAGGCCGGCGACGAAGGCGAGCTTATCGTTCGGGGAAAGGCTCTGGAGGGAAGCCTCGCTAAGGGCAGCTTCGTGACCCCCACCTTGTTTCGGATCGAGGGCACGTCGTCGTCCCTGGTCCAGGACGAGCTGTTCGGCCCCATCGCCTCAGTGGAAACGTTCGGCGACGAAAGCGAGGCAATCGCCAAGGCGAATGCAACGAGCTTCGGGCTCGCGGCGAGCGTCTTTACCAAGGATCTCAATCTCTCGATGCGTGCATCGCGCCGCATTCGGTCCGGCACGGTCTGGCTCAACAGCCACACGCGTCTGTTTGCCGAAGCCGAGACGGGTGGGTACCGCCAATCCGGTCTGGGTCGACTGCACGGAATTGAGGGGCTCAACGACTTCCTTGAAACCAAGCACGTCTACTTTGAGGCGGGCTTGAGCTAGCCCTCGACGACCCCTTTTTCATCCGTTTCGGGTTTGACTATGACTGTTTCTGACTCTCTTTCAACTCAAGTTGCGATCGTAGGCGGAGGTCCCGTGGGACTTGGCCTTGCTATCGAGCTTGGGCAGCGCGGCGTGGATGTGGTGGTCGTTGAGCGCTATCACCAGCCCCAGCCCGTCCCGAAAGGGCAAAATCTCACCCAACGGACAATGGAACATTTCCATTTCTGGGGCGCCGAGCGAATGCTGCGGTCGGCCCGAACCGTGCCAACCGAATATGGTATCGGCGGCATGACCACGTATGGAACGCTTTTAAGTCCCTATACCTACGACTGGTTGCAGCGTGAACTTGTTCGACCATTCTACTATCAAGAGAACGAGCGACTTCCACAATATCAGACCGAAGCCGTGCTGCGTGCGCGAGTAGCCGAACTACCTTCAGTGAAGGTGCTCTGCGGCTGGAACGGTGACACCTTCGAGCAGGACCAGCATGGTGTAACCCTCGCTATCAGCGAACGGGAAGGGGGCGGCACCCGGACCATTAACGCGCAGTTTGTCGTCGGGTGTGACGGCAGCCGATCTCGCATTCGGAAAACAGCTGGCATCGCTCAGACGCGCTCGGATCACGACAAGCTGATGGTGCTGCTCGTTTTCCGCTCTAGCGCGCTGCACGAACTGCTCAAGCGCTATCCTAACAAATCCTTTTACAACGTCCTACATCCCGACCTTGAAGGGTATTGGCAGTTTTTCGGTCGCGTCGATCTTGGAACGACGTGGTTCTTTCATGCCCCGGTTCCCAAAGACACCACTCGCGATAATTTCGACTTCCATGCCTATCTCCACAGGGCCGTGGGACAAAAATTCGATCTAGATATCGACTATATCGGCTTTTGGGATCTCAGGTTTGCGGTGTCGGAAACATACCGCAATGGTCGGGTCTTCATTGCCGGGGACGCCGCGCACAGCCACCCGCCCTATGGCGGCTATGGCATCAACACCGGTTTTGAAGACGCAAGAAATCTGGGCTGGAAATTAGCTGCCTTCCTGCAAGGGTGGGGCGGGGAAGACTTGCTCGATTCCTATAGCGACGAGCGCCAGCCGGTTTTTGCGTCGACGGCAAGAGATTTTATTGAAAAGTCGATCCACGTCGATGGTGATTTTCTCGCAAAGTTCGATCCTGATAGGGACAAACAGGCTTTCGAAAATGAATGGAACCGCCGTCGTCATGGCGCTACCGAAGAAGTCGGCGCCTTTGAACCCCACTACGAGGGCAGCTCGACGGTGTTTGGGCCCGAGGAAGGCCGAACCAATGCCAAGGGCATGCACCAACATCGCGCGAGGGCCGGTCATCACCTGACCCCGGCAACGCTGTCGGACGGTGCGAACGTCTATGAGCGGCTCGGCACCGGATTTACGCTTATAGCGCTCGATCCCCTCCCGGGCGAAATTGGGCGATGGCTCGATGCGGCCAAGGCTCTTGGCCTGCCGCTCGACATTATCGAAGACAGCACAGCTGATAGCCGTGCGCTCTATGAGAGCCGGCTCGTTCTGGTTCGCCCCGATCACTTCATAACATGGTGCGGCGAACCGGCGGATGTTACCCCAGATCACATCCTCTCGATCGCTAGCGGCGAACGTGCTGCAACCATTGGGAGCGCAGTCGCACAATGACGGACAGCATGCCAAGAAACAACGCCGCAAGCCTTGATGGCAAAGTTGCCATCGTAACGGGGGGCGCCCGCAACATCGGGCGAGCCATAGTTGAGCGACTAGCTAGGGCAGGGGCCAGCGTGGTGATCAATTATGGCCCCGGAACGCAGGATCAGGCTGAAGCGCTTGCGTCCACTCTCATGCAAGAGGGGCGCTTCGTCGGGGTCGTCGCAGGCGACCTTTCTGAGCCCGAAACGGCTGCAGCGGTATTTGACCGCGCATTGGAGTTGTGGGGTCGTGCCGACATTTTGGTCAACAACGGTGCCATCACCGGCCCCCGCGCAAAAATCAGTCAATTATCGACCGCCCACTTCGACGAAATCTTCGCCGTTAACGCGCGGGGCGTTTTTCTGATGATGCAGCAGGCGATGGCAAAGCTCTCGGACAATGGCCGGATCGTTTCTATCGCTTCGAGCACGACCCTCTACCCACAGCCTGATCTTGGCGTCTACGCGGCGAGCAAAGCTGCAGTGAAGGCGCTGTCCGAGGCTTTCGCGCTAGAAGCTGGTCAACGGGGCATCACTGTCAACACCGTCATGCCCGGCCCAGTCGTTCCCGGCATTTTCGATTCCGCTCCACCCGAAAGGCAAAAGGCCATTCAGCAGGCGTCGCCATTCGGTCGTCTTGGCACGCCGGCCGATATCGCCGACATCGTTGCCTTTCTCGCCAGCGAGGAATCGCGCTGGATCACCGGCCAGCACATCTTGGCCAACGGCGGATCACAGCGCTAAGCACCAGAGATTTTTTTGATTTCAAAGGAGGAAAACTATGAAGAACGTCGTACTTGGAACTGCAGCCATCCTAGGCATGACGGCGAATGCTTCGGCGGCCGAATGGACGTATGCTCACTACAATCAACCAACCCACGAGTTGCATCTGGGCGTGGCACTCGAAATGGCGCAGGATGTAGAGGAAGCGACCGATGGTGAACTGACCATCCGGGTCTTTCCATCGGGTGAATTGGGCGCAGGCCCGGCTCAGCAATACACGCGCGCCCTTGATGGCATCGCCGACGTTACGCAGGGCCTCGTGGCCAGCGACACGTTCCCACTGCCGCGTACCATGTTGATGGAATTGCCGAACCTTTTCGACACCCCCCAGGAAGCCGTCGACGTGCTTTGGGAAAATATCGAATTGTTTGAACCCGATTTCCAGGGAACTAAGGTGATGGCTTTGTTCCCGAACAACCCCGCGGCGCTGGTCCTCAACCGACCGGTGAGTTCGCCAGCCGATCTTGAAGGACTGAACATTCGTGCGTCCTCAGCTATCGGAGCAGGCATTATGGAGGCCTGGGGCGCAACCCCAGTGACGATGCCAGCAGGCGACCTCTACAATGCCCTCCAGACCGGCGTGATTGATGGCGCTCTGATCGGCATCGACGGCATCAACGCCTATCGCCTCCAAGAGGTGGCCAGCCATGTCATCACTAACCTGCCGGGCAACATCACGATGTTCTATGTGGTGGCCAATCGCGACAGCTGGGATGGACTTTCTGAGGATGTTCAGGCTGACGTCCTCGAAGTGACCCAACATGCGCTGAGCATGAAGGGTGCGGACGCCTTTGCCGCTTCGGGAGAGGAGGCAATCGAAGCCATCAGTGCATCCGGGAACACTGAGATCGTCGAACTGACTGCTGAGCAGCGGGCACTCTTTGCTGAACCGCTGCCAGCCATGGTCGAAAATTATCTCGACCAGGTGAGCACTGCAGAAGGCTTCGACGCGCAGGAAATCTACACCGCGATTTCCCAGTAGCGCCTGAAAATCCGAGTGTATGGCGCTGTTGTGGTGCCATACGCTCACATTCGCACTGGGAGGTTACGTTGGTTCGCTTAGCATCCGTCCTATCGGCGCTCAATGCCGCGCTCGCGCTGCTCGCGGGCATTTTGCTCGTGTCGCTTGTCGGACTGACAGCCGTTAATGTCATCCTTCGCTATTTTTTCAGTTCAGCGGTGTTTGGCGCGTTCGATCTGCTGCAGGTTGGCGTAGCCACGGTAATTTTTCTGGCGATGCCGTATTGCACGTGGCGTGACGGACACGTGGCAGTCGATATTGCCTACAATTTGTTCTCCAAGCTGGTCCAGCGTCTCGTTCTGGCCATGTCTGACCTGATCTCCGGAACGGTTCTCGCGCTTCTGGCACATCGGTCGTCGACCGCCATGATATCGGCGTTTAATTACGGCGAGCGATCATCCCTGCTCGGCATCCCATTTGCTCCATTGTGGGGCTTTATCGCCTTGGGCGCAGCCTTGGGCGCGATCTCGTGCGTCGGAAGGCTCGCACTCAATGCGAGCGGAAATCTGCACCTCGTGCCGGGTACCAACGAAGAAGAGATCGTTTGATGAGCGCGTTCACCATTGGCTTGATTGGGATCGGCATCCTTTTCGCATTGCTTGCGCTTCGCACGCCAGTTGGCTTTGCGATGGCCGCAGTCGGATTGGCCGGTATCACGATTTTGCAGAACGAGAGAGCCGCTCTTGCAACCTTTTCGACTGAAACGTTTGAATTGGCGCTCAAGCTTGACCTCATAATCATCCCGTTCTTCGTGCTGATGGGTAATTTGGCCGGAGTCAGTGGATTGAGCCGCAATCTTTACGATGCTGCCTATGCCTGGATCGGTCACCGCCGCGGCGGGCTGGCATCAGCCACTATCTTGGGCTGCACCGGATTTTCCGCATTGAGTGGGTCATCCGTGGCTTCAGCAGTCACGATGGGGCAAGTCGCTTTGCCCGAAATGCGACGCTACAAATATGACGAGGGCTTTTCAGCGGCGTCCGTCGCAGCAGGCGGAACGCTTGGCATTCTCATCCCCCCCTCAACCGGTTTCGTGCTCTATGCGCTCCTGACTGAACAATCAATCGGTCAACTTTTTGTGGCCGGCATTCTGCCCGGCATCCTGCTGATGGGCCTGTTTCTCGCGACCATTGCAATCATCGCCTCGCTGCGGCCCGCGGTGGCGCCATCGGGTGAGCGGTTGACCGCACACGAGCGGCGTTTGGCAACGCTGAAGGCTTTGCCGTTCCTGCTGGTCGTTGTCGGGACTGTGGGCGGCATCTATGCCGGCGTCTTCACGCCGATGGAGTCGGCAGCCGTCGGTGTTGTTGCAACCCTGGCGATCGCCTTATGGAGACGATCGCTTACGCCGTCCAACTTTTCACGCATTGTGCGCCAGACAGTCTCGACGACAGTGATGTGCTACACGATCATCATTGGGGCCAACGTTCTCAACCCGTTTCTCGCCCGTTCGGGCCTCACATCCTGGGTCTCCGAGACCGTCCTGAGCCTGCCGATGGGCGCTACCGCGACCCTTCTGCTCATCCTGCTGGTCTTCGTTCTGCTCGGCACATTTATGGAAGGCTTCGCGATGTTGGTGCTCTTGGTGCCGATCTTTTTTCCGGTCATCATCGCATTGGGCGTAGACCCGATCTTTTTTGGTGTCCTTGTCGTTATCGCGCTCGAGATCGGATTGATCACGCCACCGGTCGGCATCAATGTGTTCGTCGTCAAAGCGCTCGTTCCGCATGTTCCGTCGACAAAGATATTCCTTGGTATTCTGCCGTTCGTAATCTCGATGTTGGTTGGCGTCAGCATTCTGTTGCTGTTCCCCCAAATTGCACTTTTTCTGCCCAGCACAATGTTTCGTTGATTGATGAACCAGAATTATCCGCAAAATCTTTGAAAGACTGGGTCTGTCGCGAAAGTTCGATAATGCGATGAGACCCAAAGGTAATGGTAGGAGCATGTGCTGCGGAGCTGCCGCCTTCCGTGCAGTCTGTTTCACGGTGTGAGCAAATGCCAGCATCTACAAATGGAAATGGCCGAAGTGCTCACTTGATGTAACGTAGGGACCTGCCGCGACGAGACTATTCGTTCTCGCTAATCGTGCGCCTTGAGCGTTGTGAGAAAACCCCTTCAGTGCCGCCTCGTAGCGCGCCGGGTCAGCCTTCCACGATTGTATGTGGTCAGATCCGGTTTGCAGGTATTGGGTGACGTGCTCGCGTCTCCCAACCAGGGCGTCGCTGCTGCCAATTGGAACCACACTGTCGGAAAAGCCATGGGAAAGAAATATCGGCTCTCCGAACGCGGCGAATTCATCGGTCGTGAGCGCGTCCGCCAGATGCACCGGCTCGGAGAGGCCGCTGAACCAAAGCGCGCCAAGTGCCAAAATGGGTGCGAGAGGGAGGTCCATTCGCTCGATCTGGTCGGTGAGGATTGCGTGAAAGTCGATTGCCGGTGCGTCCAGCACGATCGCCGAAAGGGAAGCGGCAGTATCAGATTGGCGCAAGAACTGGCCGACGATACCGCCGCCCATCGATTCCGCCACGACGATGATGGAAGGAGCGCCGTTTTCCATTGCGAATTGCACAGCGGTTTCCAGGTCCCGCCATTCGGTGAGGCCAAAGGCGTAGAGGCCGCTCGGATCGGCCGGTTGATTGCTGTCGTTTCGATAGCTGATCATTAGGACCGGCAGGCCGGCCTCATGGAACGTGGGGAGGAAGCGATAGCCGTTCTCGCGCCGGCCGCCAATGCCATGGACAAAGATCGCCCATGGAGCAGTTGCGTTTTCCTGTGAGGCCGGGATCAGCCAGGCGGCGAGATCGCCCAACTCGCCGCTCAACTCGACGTCTTGGAAGGTATAGCCATACGCCTGCTGTGGATCACCTTCATATCCGATATCCGCAGGGCTTTGTGGAGCCGGCCAGCCGCTGCTCTGCGCAGTTGGAGCACCAACCCGAAGTGTGGCGTCCAGCAGACTGGCAGCTTGCCAGCTACCGATCGCAATATACGCGACCACCAGCACCGCTGCGGCAATGACCGTCCATTTGAGCAGCTTTGCAGTCTTGGTCATACCTGGCCTTTCCATCGGCAGAGTGCCAGGCAAAGAATAAACATCTGATGACCAGGCGCAGCGCTAGGATGGAGGCAATAGACGCCGTTGATGCAGATATGGATGTCGGCTTCGCCTCCTCCGTGGATGACAACACCAAGCACTTGAGTGTTTCGCCGAGAAAGGCTAGCTAGTTTTTATCCCTAGCAGCGGCGAGAAGCTGTTCTTCTGCGCGATTGATCCTGTCTACGACAAGGTTTTTGGCCTCATCGATGCGTCGCTCCTTTAGCAAATCAACTAGCTGGACGTGATCAGCGCGCAGGACTTGCATGTTGTACTGGTGAGAGCGAGCAACATCGGTCATCGCCAATTGCAATTTGGCTAAAAGGCTTTCATAGAACTCGGCGAGATCCGGTGCGCCGACGAGCCCCACAATGGCAACGTGGCAGGCTATGTCGTTTTTTACAACTTCACGATGATCGCCCGAGTCGATGGCCGCAGTCAGTTTGTCGGTTGCGGTGACCAGGGGGTGGAGTGCCGCATCTTCCCTGTCGGCATAGGCCGCGACTCCTCCCACCTCCAGGAAACGCCGTGCCTGATAAATTTCGCGAATTCGCTCCGGTCCGAGGCGCGTTACGTAGAGACTGCGCGTTGTGGGATTTCGAGTCAGTAAACCTTCGACGGTCAATGTGTTGAGAACCTCGCGCACGGTTGCGCGGGAAACGCCCATTTCGCGAGCCAACGCATCTTCGGTGACCATCGCACCAGGAAGCAACCTGCGCTCGAATATGTCCGAGCGCAGGAGCTGAATGCATTGTTCGGTAACGGTCTCACGCTTGACCCGCATGTTTACTCCATCGTCGTTTGAGAGCCGGGGGTCGACCGTTGAACTTGCATGTGTGGGTTCACTGCTCTCCGGGCTTTCTCGGCGCATATGGTTGCCCATAGGTACTATCGGTCAGAAAGCGCTCGATCCGGAATTCTTCAAACGCTTCTTGCTTTTCCCCAAATATCTCAGCTGCTATCGCTTCGCCAAGGTAAGGAGCAAGAGTTACACCCGAATGGGTGGCCACGACATAGAGCCAGGGCGCTTCGGGAGCCGGTCCAACGATAGTGCGGCCGTCTTCGGGCATGACTCGCTGTCCGACAAGAATTTCTTGGATTTTTGCATCCTCGGTGTTGGCCAAAAGGGACCGTAGCCGCTCAAGGAAGATCTGCGCCAGCTCTGAATCGGGACCCGGCACGTTGCGAGGATCGGCCGTGATATCGAGGTCGAGGGCCTGCAGCATAAGCCGGCCACCTCCAGCGGGTCGGACGTTGAGCCACGGGCTCGTAATCAACCGGGAAAGCCGTACCGGAACGGGGTTGGTGACGGCGAGATAACCGACGACGATATCGCCCGGTTCGGCAAATTCTCGAACCGGTACCGAGGCTCCAGCCAAAGCGGCAAATGGGCGGGTCCATCGTCCGACCGCGGACACAACCTTTTGTACAGGGAGGCTCGTTCCGTCCGCCAGTTGCACTTCGACTTTGTCATCATCTGCATTGAACCCAGACACTGTCGTACCGGTGCGGATAACAGCGCCCGCATCGCGTGCCTCTCCAAGCATGTGGGCAAGGTATTTGGCGGGATAGGCGTAACCTTCCCTCGTGTAGTGGGCGATAAGCTGGACGCCTTCGGGCAACTCGATATCAGGGAGCAGGGTCTTGGCCTGATCGGGTGTGATTTCCTCGACACCATAGTTCCAGGCTTTCAGCCGGCTTATGCGAGCCGCAAGATTATCACGATGATGATCATCGACCGCGAATTCGATATGACCGCCCAGCCCTAGCCACCCGCTTTCGTCGGTGGGGGACATCCGCGTATGAGCCTCAAGACCGGCAAGGTTGAGCTGGTAATAGGCCGGTGGTTCCTTACCGTTGGAATTCACCCAGGCATAGGAAGTGCTCGTTGTGCCCGATCCGGCACTGGCCTGGTCCAAAAGGGTGACCTGCGCTCCCCGTTGTGCGAGCCGGGCTGCCACAGTGGCGCCAATCACGCCGGCACCTACCACTGCAATTTTCATCCTTGTCACTCCTTTGTTGTCACCAAGGCGCCGGTTAAGAACCGTCCGCCTTCAGTCTGACTGTCTTACAGCATTACAGTGAAGTGACTTAGCCGATAAAGTCAAGTTTTGCCGATATCGTGTGCAAAATTGATAAGTGCTTGTCTGTTGACCATCGTCGCAGGATGTGTGTAGCTTTGTCAGACAGACCGACTGTCCGCCAGTACGCGCGCATCGGAGGAAGCGCAATGCAGTATGTCCCCAGGTCCACGCGTCCCTTGTTGATGGGGAGCCGCTACATGGTCTCGACCGGCCATCACTTGGCGTCATTGGCTGCCGTCCGGATTCTCGAGAAAGGCGGCAATGCCGCCGACGCTGGAGTTGCGGCGGGCCTTTGTCTCAACGTGGTGCAACCAGATCTAACCCAGATCGGAGGTGTTGCCCCGATCATGTTCTACGACGCAGTACGCAAGAGCGCTTCGACCGTAGCCGGTCTAGGTGGATGGCCAAAGAACGTCGATCTCGATTGGCTCCGCAGTCAGGGCCGGATTCCTACGGGCATTCGCCGTAGCGTGGTGCCCTCCGCCATGGGGGCGTGGCTGACAGCGCTGGAAAGGTTCGGCACTATATCGGTCGCCGAAGCTTTCGAGCCTGCAATCGAGCTTGCCGAGAATGGCTTCCGCGTTCATTCCCTGTTGCATTCGATGCTTTCCGATCCTGCGACGCTGGAAGGTTTGCGGCGCTGGTCCTCCTTGGGTCGGACATTCATGCGCGATGACAAGCCGCTAGCTATTGGCGAAAGTCTGGTTCAACCCGAGCTTGCCAAAACGCTCAAAAAGCTCGTCGAGGCATCTTCGGGAGCCTCAAGCCGAGAAGAGGGAATTGCTCGGGCCTACGACCGGTTCTATCGCGGAGATATTGCCCGGGCGATGGTCGAGTTCTCCGATTCTGAAGGCGGATGGCTTGCGATGGAGGATCTTGATGCTTTCTCTGCCGAAGTCGAGCCAGCCTACGCCATCACCTACCGTGGGGCGACCGTTTATAGCTGCGGTCCATGGTGCCAAGGACCTGTGGTGCTTCAGGCGCTCAACATTTTAGAAGGGTATGACATCGCCGCAATGGAACTTGGCGGTGTGGATTACTACCACATCATTGTCGAAGCACTCAAAGCCGCTTTTGCTGACCGCGACCGATATTATGGTGACCCGCGCTTTGTCGACGTTCCCATGCAGGGACTGCTCTCGAAGGATTATGCGGCTGCCTGGCGAGCTCGCATCGATTTAGGCACGGCATCTCCCGGCATGCCCGTGCCGGGAGATGCTTGGGCTTTTCAAGGCGAATCGCACGCCAACGAATTCCAGATGCCCAAAGCGGGGGATGGGCCATTCGAGCCTGACACCAGCTACCTTTGCGTCGTCGATTCCGATGGAAACGCATTTTCGGCAACGCCCAGCGATGGGGCCCGCGAAACCCCGATCGTGCCCGATCTGGGTTTCATCATCTCTAGTCGCGGCGTGCAATCGTGGTTGGATCCAGATCACCCTGCCGCGATTGCGCCGGGGAAGCGTCCTCGGCTGACGCCAAATCCCGGGATCGTAGTCAAAGATGGCGAATTCGTCATGCCTTACGGCACCCCAGGAGCCGATGTGCAACCGCAGGCGATGATCCAGTTTCTGACCGGCTTTCTCGACCATAGGCTCGACATTCAGGAGGCTATCGAAACGCCTCGTGTCGCAACCTACAGCTTTCCGAGTACCCACGATCCGCACCTCTATCGTCCCGGGCTCGTCAAAATAGAAGGGCGAGCCCGCGCTGACGTGATGTCAGGCCTGATAGGCCGAGGTCACAAAATCGAGCCTTGGCCCGACTGGTTTGGGACTGCCGGCTCAATCGGAGCCGTCATGAGGACGCATGATGGTGCGGTCATGGGTGGAGCAGATCCGCGCCGTGTCGCCTACGCCTTGGGGTGGTGAATATGTAAGTCATTGAAGTCGAGCCGGGCGGTTGAGGGATCGTCGGCAGAAACAAACAAAGGAAGGAAAACCAATGAAGACTTTTTTATCTCGTCGCGGCTTTACCGCTTTGGGTTCAGCTGTCGCAGCGTCAATCCTCCTGCTTGGCGCAGCCGGTCAGGCGATTGCGCAAACCGACTATCCCAATCGCGATATCACGCTGATCGTCCCCTATGCACCAGGTGCCTCCGGCGACATTCTCGCACGCCAGTATGGTACTTTGTTGGGCGAAATCCTTGGCGTCACAGTCGTTGTGACCAATGCGCCTGGAGGATCGGGCACCATTGGAACCGTTGAGATATTTGGCGCGGAACCGGACGGCTATACGCTCGGGTACGGGCACAACTCACCTTTGGCCATCCAACCTCACAACAATGCGGGCCTTCCCTATCGAGGGGTTGAGGATTTCACAACTATCGGAGGGATTGGGCATCAGTCGGGAACGGTGACTGTCAATAGCGCTTCGCAATGGCAGACCTTTGCCGAGTTCGTCGAAGCGGCAAAAGCCGAGCCTGGCGCGATTTCGATCTCGGTAGGTGCGGCCGGCAACGTCAAGGATATGCAACTTCAGCAGTTCCAGCAGGCGGCCGGGGTTGAGTTCAATATTGTTCCGTTTGCCGGCGGCGGTGCCGAAGCGGTAGTCGCCGTATTGGGGCAGATTGTCGATGCGGTTTCAGTGAACGCTTCAAGTGTTCGCGGACAAATCGAGTCTGGAGATTTGCGTCCGCTCGCAATGTTTACCGGTTCGGTCCAAGACGAAATCGACGGTTTTGAGGTCATTACCGCTGAAGATTATCCTGGCATGCAATACCTCCAAGACTCCTCTGGCATCATTGCACCAGCAGAGCTTCCTGGGGATATCGTAGCCATTTTGGAATCGGCCCATCAGACCATTATGGAAAATGACGAGTTCCTGGCCGTCCTAGAAGCCGACAGCTACATCGTGGATGCGACCAACTCGGAACAATACCGCGAACAACTTTTGAACGATTACGCCAATTTTGGTGAAATCCTTGGCAACTGAGACGGCGCGCCACACGCGCACCTGGCGTATCGGCCGCGCTGCGGCCGGTGCGCTGGGATTGATCTTTTCTCTGGTCTATCTGTTCGAAGGGAAAAATCTCGATCTCGGCCGAATGGGCGCGCCCGGGCCAGGAATTTTCCCGCTCATCGTGGGCGTTATTCTAGCGCTGGTGAGCGTTGGCGTGATAGCAGACGCGCTTCTGACCAGGAGGGCGGGAAGCGCGGGTTTTCCCAAGGGGGAAAATCTCAAGCGGCTTGCCGTCATTTTCGGCGCTTTCCTCATCTATGTCGGGGTGATCAATGTCGTGGGTTTTCTCGCCGCGACGGTATCGCTGGTGACCTTTTACACCCGCATGGTCGGGCACATTTCCTGGCTCAAGGCAGTGATCTGTGGAATCGGCGTCACGGCTGTGGTCTGGGCGGCTTTCGTCCTCATCTTGGGCGTGCGATTGCCGACAGCGATGTGGGGCTGATATGGAAGCATTCTATGGACTACTTCACGGCTTTCAGGTTGCCATATTCCCTGAAAATCTCCTTGCAGCACTCATTGGCGCTGCGTTGGGAACTGCGGTCGGCGTCTTGCCGGGGCTCGGCCCTCTAGGCGGTGCGGCGCTCATTCTTCCGTTTACCTACGCCATGAGCCCCACTGCCGCGATCATCATGATCGCTGGGATATACTATGGCGGCATGTATGGCGGCTCAACGACTTCGGTGTTGCTGAATGTGCCGGGGGAGACCGCATCGGTCGTGACCACCCTTGACGGCTATCCGCTGGCTCAAAAGGGACGTGCCGGGCCCACGCTATTTATCATGGCAGTGGGATCTGCGATCGCCGCATTCATTTCGCTGATCCTTGTCACCCTTTGGTCGCCATGGCTGGCCCGGTTCGGTTTGAATTTCGGCCCGGCAGAGTTCTTTGCGGTGATGACGTGTGGGCTCATCGTACTGTCGCGCGTTTCAGGGGGGAATCTGGTCAGCAACCTTTTTCCGCTTATGATTGGAATTGCTGCTGGGACAATCGGTCAGGAAGCGGTGAGTTCCGTTGCGCGGTTCACTTTTGGCTATTTTCCCTTAATAGCCGGGCTTGAATTGACGGCGATCGCCATTGGGCTATTCGGCATAGCGGAGATTTTGCGGTTGATCGAGAATCCCGGCTCAACCCCCCGTGTCATGAGCATACGGGTCCGTGACATGCTACCTAGCCGGGAGGAATGGCGGCGCTCCTGGGGACCTTGGGGCCGTGGGTCGATCATCGGCTTTATCTTCGGACTTTTGCCTGGCCCCTCGGCCGCTCTCTCCTCCTATGCCTCCTATCAGGTGGAGAAAAAGGTCGCAAAGGGACGCGATGAGATGGGCAAGGGTGCCATTGAAGGCGTGGCAGGACCCGAAGCCGCCAACAACGCCGCGGCCACTGCGGGTATGATTCCTGTGCTCTCGCTTGGGCTGCCGTTTTCGGCCACCCTGGCGCTTATCCTTGCGGCATTGATGATCCACGGAATCCAACCCGGACCACTTCTGCCCACTCAACATCCCGATATCTTTTGGGGTGTCGTCGCCTCTATGTTTGTCGGCAACATCATGTTGCTGGTGCTCAACATCCCGATGATTGGCATTTGGGTATCGATGCTCAGGGTGCCATCATGGCTGCTCGGGGCGTTCGTTCTGGTGATCGCTACGGTGGGTACATACAGCGTCAGGCACAATATTGTGGACGTCTACGTCCTCGCCGGAGCCGCAGGGGTGGGGTACCTGTTCCATAAGTTCGGCTTCTCGCTGGCCCCGTTGATCCTGGGCTTTATCCTCGGACCGGAAATCGAAAAACACCTGCGGCAAGGGCTTTTCCTGTCGCGGGGAGATCTCTCTTACTTCGTTGAGCGTCCGATCGCGGCATGGCTGTGGGGCATCACGATTGCTGTACTGATCGGCGTGTTGATCCTGAGGTTCGTGAGGAGGGACATGTCGCGCAAGTTCGAAGCCCTCGAACTCGAGGATTGACTAAATAAGCGCTTCGCACGCTTGGACGTGCGGAGCGCTCGCTGAAATGAACTTCCTAAGCAGGGTGGCGAGGGCAAAGGTGAGTGAGAAAACTAAGGTAATTGGTGCGGCTCCGCATCGTGCGCGGGTGATGGGGCACACCCATTCGGTGTCGGCAGGCCATTATTTGGCTGCGCAGGCGGCATTCCAAATTCTCGATGCGGGCGGAAACGCGATAGATGCCGGAGTTGCTGGCGGTATCGCACTCGGGGTAGTGCAGAGCGAATATGTTGGGTTCGGAGGGGTTGCGCCCATCATGATCCGGCTTGCCGAAACTGGCCGCACCTGGACGTTCGCCGGGGTAGGTCATTGGCCGGCCGCCACTGATGTGGAGGTTTTCCGCCGACGCTTCGATGGTCGCATTCCGCGCGGAATATTGAGAACTGTTGTTCCTGCCGCGCCGGCGTCTTGGATAGCCGCACTCGAGCGGTTCGGGACGATGTCCTATGGCGAGGTCGCCTCGGCGGCGCTGCGCTTTGCCCGCGACGGCTTTCCAATGCCGTCATTGATGCGTGCGATCATTGGAAAACATGTTGAAGACTATCGGAGCTACGAGAGCAACGCCGCCATCTATCTGCCCGGCGGAAACGTGCCGGAGGTTGGCGACCGCTTCGTGCAATCCGATCTGGCGAGCGTGATCGCCTACATGATCGATGAAGAGAAGCGGGCACTGGCGACCGGAGATCGCATCGCCGGTCTCCGAGCGGCACGGGATGCTTTTTATCGCGGCGATATCGCGGCCAAAATGGTTGAATATCATACCGAAAACGGCGGTTGGCTGGCGATGGCGGATCTCGAAGATTACGAGGTTCAGATCGAAGAAGCTACCCCGAGCCGGTTCGGGGAGATGGATGTGTTTACTTGCGGGTCGTGGTGCCAGGGACCGGTACTTGCCCAGACCGTGGGCATGCTGAACGGGCGCGACCTGAGGTCACTGGGACACAATTCGGTGGAATATATCCACCTTCTAACCGAGGCGCTCAAACTCGCCTATGCCGACCGGCATGCTTATGTGGGGGATCCCAATTTCGTCGACGTCCCGTACAGGCAGATGGTGGCGCCCGACTATCTTGCTGAACGCGGGCGCAACATTTCCATGATGCAGGCCGTGCCAGGGATGCCGGAACCTGGCGATCCGCGTGGGTTTGCTGCGCCAACCTCACGTCCGGCGGTTCCCGAAGACGAGATCGAACATCTCGATACATCTTACATTTGTGTCGTCGATAAAGAAGGAAACGCTTTTTCAGCGACACCCAGCGACGGGTCGGCAACGGCTCCCGTGATTCCTGGGCTGGGGTTTGTCCCTTCAGCCAGGGGCGTGCAATCGTGGACTGATGCCGATGCTCCAGCCGTTGTCGGGCCGGGACGCCGGCCACGACTGACACCCAACCCGGTTATCGTGCACAAGCCCGACCATTTCGTCCAACCCATAGGATCCCCGGGCAATGATGTACAGCCACAAGCCATACTACAGGTAATGCTCAACATGCATGTGTTCGGCATGTCACCTCAGGACGCCGTCGAAGCTCCGCGCTTTGCCACGTTCAGTTATCCGCGTTCGTCCGAGCCGCATTCCTACGATCCTGGTCTGTTGAAGCTGGAGGGGCGGATCGAGACGTCGATAGCGAACGGACTTGCTGCTCTCGGCCATGACGTGCAGCACTGGCCCGATTGGGAATGGACCGCTGGGGCCGTCTGCACAATTTTGGCTGATCGGAAGCGGGACGTGCTTGAAGGTGGCTCGGATCCACGTCGCCCTACGGCGGCGCTCGCCTGGTGATTTTGCCGTGCCTCCAAAGAGCATTTCAGGATTTTTATTATGACAGATTTTTCCTATTCGATGCCCTATGGGGCTCCACGCCGGCCGGTTCTTGCGCGCAACATGGTGGCGACCTCCCAGCCGCTGGCCGCACAGGCGGGGCTTTCGATGCTCGCCAAGGGCGGCAACGCGGTCGATGCGGCGCTCGCCGCGGCCGCCACACTCACGGTTGTCGAGCCTACCGGCAACGGGCTGGGAAGCGATGCCTTCGCCATCGTCTGGGACGGCAAGGCCCTGCACGGGCTTAACGCGTCGGGACGCTCGCCCGCTGCCTGGACACCCGAGCGCTTTGCCGGACGTGACCGGATGCCGGTTCGCGGTTGGGAGAGCGTCACGGTGCCCGGGGCCGTCTCGGCCTGGGCCGATCTTTCAGCTCGATTTGGCGCGCTCGATTTCCAAAGGCTACTCGAGCCGGCCATCGGCTATGCAGAAGAAGGCTTTGCGGTCTCCCCTACCATTGCCGACCTCTGGGCCAAGGGTGAAGCATTGCTGGGCGATTACCCTGGCTTTGCCGAGACCTTTCTGCCAAGCCGACGTGCGCCCCATGCTGGAGAGACGTTTACCAATCCCGCGCTTGCTGCAACGCTCAAGGCCATAGCGGCAACCAGGGGCAAGGCTTTTTATAGGGGCGAACTTGCGGCCCGGATCGCCGCTTTTGCTGCCGAGCATGGCGCTGCACTGACCGAGACCGATCTGGCCGAGCATACAAACGATTGGTGCGGCACCCTCTCGATGGACTATCGCGGCGTCAGCCTGCACGAAATCCCGCCCAATGGTCAGGGGATCGTGGCATTGATGGCACTGGGGATTCTCGAAAACCTGCCGCTCGACACACAAGACCCCGACAGTGCGCTAGCGATCCATTATCAGATCGAAGCGATCAAGCTGGCCATGGCCGACGCCGAGCGTTACGTCTCGGATCCCTCCTTCATGGAAGTTCCAGTCGAAGCGATGTTGGACAAGGGGTATCTCAAGACCCGCGCCCAGCTCATCAATGCGGCCCGTGCGCAGGATTTTGGAGCAGGCGCGCCGGTCGCTGGCGGCACGGTCTATATCACGACCGCTGACGCCAGCGGCATGATGGTTTCTTACATCCAGTCAAACTATTCGGGGTTTGGTTCAGGTGTGGCCGTGCCAGGCACCGGCATTCACCTGCAAAACCGGGGAGCAGGTTTTACGCTCGAGGACGGTCATCCGAACCAGGTGGGGCCGCGCAAGCGTCCCTTCCACACCATCATTCCCGGCTTCCTGATGTGCGACGGCGCCCCGCTCATGAGCTTCGGGGTCATGGGTGGGCCCATGCAGGCTCAGGGCCATGTTCAGATGGTACTGCGCACTCAACTCTATGGCCAAAATCCCCAGGCAGCGAGCGATGCTCCGCGCTGGCGGTTCGTTTCGGGGCTCAACGTGGCCGTCGAGACGACACTGAACGCGGCAGCTATGGCGGGCTTGGAAGACCGAGGGCATCTGCTCACGCGTGAGGAACCCGATACCAGCTTCGGGTTCGGTGGCGCACAACTCATTCATCGTCTCGGCGATGGGTATGTCGGTGGCTCGGACCACCGCAAAGACGGCATGGCCGTCGGTTTTTAGCTCCAAGAAAGGTTCGTTTAATGCAGCGCTTCAAAAAAGGCAGGATTTTGCACGCCGTTACTATTCACAATGGCGTAGTCTATACAGCTGGTCTGGTTGCCGACGATCTCGATACCGATATGGCAGCACAAACTCGGCAGCTTTGCCGAAAAGTTGATGACCTGCTAGCAGAGGCGGGCACCGACAAAACCAAGATCATCCGCTCCCAGATCTTTGTGACCGATATTTCCAAAAAGCCCGAAATGGATGCGGTATGGCTCGAATGGTTGGGCGAAGACCTACCCTGCCGCTGCACGGTGGGCGTTGCCGATCTCGGTAATCCTCGCATCCTCATCGAAATCGTAATCACCGCAGCTCAATAATTTCACCAATGGCTTTGCCCGTTTTTCTCAAAAAGATCGGCATTGATGCCTATCTTATCGCCCTTCTGGGTGTCGTCGCGCTTTCCTTCGTGTTGCCGGCGCGCGGCGTCTTCGCTGAAATCGTCGGGCAGGCAGCATACTATGCGGTGGCACTGCTGTTTTTCGTCTATGGCGCCAAACTCAAAACCGAGGCTGTGGTCGCAGGCTTTGCCAATTGGCGTCTACAGGCGGCAATCCTTGCGATCACCTACGTAGCCTTTCCCCTGTTCGCCATTGCTCTCGCCTTTGCGAGCAGGGATGTGTTGCCCGAGGAACTGGCGCTTGGCTTGCTTTATATTGGAATTCTGCCATCCACCGTGCAATCCTCGATCGCTTTCACCGCTCTGGCCAAGGGCAATGTCGCGGCGGCAGTTTGCGCGGCGTCGGTGTCGAACCTGTTGGGCGTCATTGTAACGCCGCTCTTGGCGACCCTGATCCTCCAGGCTGGCGACGGCGGCATTAATGGCGGGGCCGTCGTCAATATCGCCATTCAGATCGTTCTCCCTTTTGCACTGGGCCAGGCTTTTCGCCCGCTGATCGGGAACTGGATCGGCAAACATAGGCTCCTTTCGCTGACGGTCGATCGGGGTTCGATCCTGCTCATCGTCTATTCCGCGTTCAGCGCGGGAATGGTCGCGGGGATATGGTTGGAGGTCGACGCCGTGACGCTGGCAGCGATCGCTGCGATCGTCTGCCTGTTCCTGGTCTTGGCGATCGGGATCTCGCTCGGCCTCGGTCGTCTGGCGCAGTTTGCCAGAGAAGACAATCGGGCACTTCTGTTCTGTGGTTCGACCAAGAGCCTCGCTTCAGGCGTGCCGATCGCCAATATTCTTTTTGCGGGGGGCCCAATCAGCCTCATCATCCTGCCCCTGATGCTTTACCATCAGATTCAGCTCGTCGTCTGCGCCATCATTGCACAGCGCATGGCGGTCGGAACTGAGCCAATCGGAGAAAAGCCATGATCACCATAAAACGTCTCGATCAGACCGAGGCCCAGGCTCTCATTTCAGGCGCACGCAGCAAGGCCCGAGAAATCGGTGTGCCTATGTGTATCGCCATCACTGATGAATCGGGGAATCTCCTCGCATTCGAGCGCATGGATGGAGGTAAGGTAACAAGCATCACCATCGCCATCGACAAAGCGTTCACCGCCGCCGGAGCGAAAAAGGCCACCGCCGATTATGGCGCCTCGAGCCAACCCGGTGAACCTGCCTATGGCATCAATTCGGCTATTGGGGGACGACTGATGACGGTAGCTGGTGGATTGCCGGTGGTCGTTGATGGTGAGGTGGTGGGTGGAATTGGCGTCAGCTCCGGCACTCCCGCCCAGGACACCGAGTGCGCGCAAGCTGGCATTGAGTTCTTTCGGCATGGCAGCTGAATGACGTTAGACAGTGCTCCTGGGTTCACTCGGTCCGATCTAGGAGAACAAACGTAGCCCATCCGGTGATAATTGGAGTCAGTTACTAAAGGTAATATAAGTCTCCAAAAACTGCGGCTTTCGGCGCCGACCACCGTTTTCACACGGCAGGGGCTACAGGTTCAAATCCCTGTAGCCTCTCACGTATTGGGCCTAAAACGCAGCGTCGAAGCTGTCCCCGGAAACGCTCTATTTCTTTTGCGCGCGTTTGGAGGCTTCGGCGTGTTTTTGCGATTTCTCGAAGCTTTCGATTACGCCTTCGGTATCGCCTGTCGAACCGGCCTGGGCTTGACGCTCATTGTGGACGTTTTCCTGGTCATTGCCCTGCAAACTGTTCCGTCCGGCGATCTCGTCGGCGAGATCCCATTCGTCGGTCAGTTTGCCTGGTTCGGTTTTGCCCGCCGGTTTGGCGCCCTGCTGTCCGGTGGGGTGGCTGCCCATCTTCTTTCCGGCATTGGCCATGGCACTTCTCCTTTTAGGTTCAGGGCTCTTGCGTCTCGTCCAGTGTACGGCTGGGGGAATCGGGAGCCGCCTGGGTGGGCTCGTTCGTGAGCTCTCCGCCATCGGGCACTCCCACACCTTCCGAAGGTGTTTCGGCATCCAATGACTCGGTGGGGGCGGCGACCCGCTCGGGGGCGATGAATGTGTAGTAGATGAGAAAGGCGACAAAGATGACGCCGACCAGGGCCGCCAGCCCCAGGATGATGCCGGCGAGCCCCCGATTGCCGCGGGCTTCGTCCCGAACCTCTTCTCTATCGGCCATTCTCGCTTCTCCAGTTCGCGTGTCGTGCATCTGACGAACGGGCGACCGGCGATGAGAGTTCCCCGACGGGCGCCAGCGCCGGGGATCGGTTCGCGGGGCGCTGGCAAGCCGTTCACTTGTGTCAAGCCAGGAACCGGTTGTTATCTCTCCCGTTCGGCCATGCACATGCATTCGAGGTCGAAAATGTCCCGACACAACAGAGGTGCCCAAACCGGTGTGCTCGCTTTACTGGCCGCTGCCGGCGTGGTGGCGCTTTCCTATCAGGCACTGTCGCGGCGGAACCTACGCCGGCATCCCGGTGATTCAGCGCCTGGACGCACGGCCCGGCAAGCCCGTTTTGGCGATTATGCAGTGACCGGCAAGACCATCACCATCAGTCGACCGCGCACCGAGCTTTTCGCCTATTGGCGCAATTTTTCCAATCTTGCGGGCTTCATGGAAAACATCGTGTCCATTCAGCCAACAGACGAGGATCGGACAGTGTGGACGATCAAGGCTCCGGGTGGCCAAACTGTCGATGTGGAAACCGAAATCGTTGAGGAGCGCGATGGCGAACTGATCGCATGGCGTTCGGTAGGGGGCTCCGAAATCGAGGCCGAGGGCAAGGTCACGTTCCGCGATGCCTCGGCCGAGCGCGGCACCGAAGTCGAGGCGATCGTCGCCTACAAGCCCCCGGCCGGGGAAGTCGGACGATGGATCGGCAAGCTGTTCGGGCGCGAGCCTGGCGTCCAGGGGCGGCGGGAACTGAAACGGTTCAAGATGCTGATGGAGACCGGCGAGATCGCCGACGCCCGTTACCACGCCCAATCCTGACCAGGAGATTTCCATGCGCGCCCTTACCTGGCACGGCCATCACGACGTTCGCGTCGATACCGTCCCCGATCCTGAAATCATCAATCCCCGCGACGCCATTATCAAGGTGACGGCCACGGCAATCTGCGGTTCGGACCTGCACCTTTACGATGGTGTCATCCCGGGCATGATGCCCGGTGACATTCTCGGCCATGAGTTCATGGGCGAGGTTGTCGAAACCGGCCCCAAGAGCCCGCTCGAGAAGGGTCAGAAAGTTGTGGTGCCGTTCACCATCTCCTGCGGCTCGTGCTATTTCTGTCAAAAGCAGCAATATTCGGCTTGCGACAATTCCAACCCGGTGGACGCTCAGGATCTGAGTGAGCCGCTTTACGGCCACGCCATGTCAGGGCTGTTCGGCTATTCGCATCTTACCGGCGGCTATGCCGGCGGCCAGGCTGAATACGTGCGCGTGCCGTTTTCCGATGTCGGGCCGATTGTCGTTCCCGATCATGTGGAAGACGAGAAGGTGCTGTTTCTTTCCGACATCCTTCCCACCGGCTGGATGGCGGCGGAAAATGCCGATATCGAGCCCGGCGATACGGTGGCGGTCTGGGGTTGCGGTCCGGTGGGCCTCTTCGCCATCCAGAGCGCGCTGCTGATGGGGGCAGAGCAGGTGATCGGCATCGATCATCACCCGCACCGCCTCGAGCTGGCCCGATCGCTGGGCGCAAAGATCATTGATTTCAGCCGCACCCACGTGGGCGAGGCGCTGATGGAAATGAGCGGGGGTATCGGCCCGGATGCGGTGATCGATGCAGTGGGCATGGAAGCGCACGGCTTTGCGCCCGACAACGTTATCGAAGTGGTCAAGCAAAAAGTGGGCGTGGCCGCGGACCGCGGGCATGCCCTGCGCGAGGCGCTGATCACCTGCCGCAAGGGAGGACGGGTGTCTGTACCGGGTGTTTATGGCGGCTTTCTCGATAAATTCCCCTTGGGGGCGATGATGCAGAAAGGCCTGCAACTGCGCACCGGCCAAACCCACGTTCAGAAATACACAAAGCCGCTGCTCGAAAAGATCCTCAACGGAGAGATCGACACAACCTTCCTTATCAGCCACCGGCTGCCGCTGGAGCAGGGACCGGAAGGCTACAAGAACTTCCACGACAACCAGAACGAATGGACCAAGGTGGTCCTCAGGCCGGAGTAAGGCCCATGGCAGTTTTCAGGCTCTATCCCCTGGCTGAACCAGGATCGTCCAATTGGGACATCGCGCAAAACCACGGCGAGGTTCTGGTGCGGGCCAAAACGAGCGGCGATGCGCGTCTGGTGGCGGCCGAAGCGGAGGCTCAACTTGCCCGCCGTCATGACGAGAACGACGACGTCTATTCCATCCGCGCCAGCGCGTTCACCGACGAAAAGCTCTACGGCGTCCAGAAGATCACCGATAGCGGCATCGACCCCGAGGGAGAGCGCGGGCTGATCGCCGGCATCATCACTCCGTCCCGTTGAACTCTCTAAAAGGAGAATGACAATGACTGAATCCAAGACCACGACCGATCACGATGAAATCCGCCGTTGGGCAGAGGCCCGCGACGGTCATCCGGCGCGGGTCAAAGGCCAGGGCGAAGGCGGAATCCTGCGGATCGATTTCGGCGACCCCGAGGACAATCTCGAAGAGATCGATTGGAATACGTTCTTTGAGATCTTCGACGAGAACGATCTCGCCTTCCTCTATCAGGAGAAGACCCAGGACGGCGGGACGAGCCGCTTCAACAAATTCGTGGATCGTTGAGAAAGCGGAAAAAGGCGGCTATGCCGCCTTTTCCTTGGGAGACGGTATGTCTAGCGCTTGGCGGTTTGGCCCGAACTGCTCAAGCTGACATAGCGTTCGGTCACCGCCTTGATGTGATCCCTGATCCACTGGGCCATATTTTCTTCTTCGGACAGGTTCTGCTCGAGAAGCGGGGTGACATTGGCCAGTGATGTCATTTCGCTGAGCGTGATCAGCGAGCGATAGGCGGCGATCTCGTAATTTTCGAACGCGTGATTGGCAAAGGTGTCCTTGAGCACCTCGTCGCCGGCCATGGCGTGACCCAGGGCCGCCATCGACCCGCCGACCGAGAGCATCGTGTCCTTCAATGTCGAATGACGCTCCTGGAGATCTCCGAAGATAGTCTCGAGCCGCTCGATCTGCCCTTCGGTCTCCCCAATATGCTGCTCGAGCCGGGCGTGCATATCGGGGTAGTTCTCTATACGCTGCACCTGAGGCTTCATAATCGAAAGCGCTTGGTTTTCCATGGCGTGAGCGTTTTTCAATCCGGTCACCAGTACCGAAAGGGCGTCGTCATTGGTGAACATCATCCAGTCTCCGTTGCTCCAAATGCGCTGGAGGAGTAACGGGACGCGATTGCAACAGTTGCCCGGCGTTGTTCGGCCCGATTGACGGTTAACTCAGGATATCGCCGGCATTCCGCTTTTAGGAATCGGACTTGTGCTCGGGCTTGCCCTTGCGCTTGGTCGAGGCCATTTCGTCGAGTTCCTTTTCGCTCATGGACTTATACATCGATTTCGATGCGCCCTTGAGCTCCTTGACCTTGGTGTCGCCGCGCTTTGCCGAAAGCGCCGCTCCCGCGGCCTTCTGCTGTGCTTTGGATTTGGCAGGCATCTCACTGCTCCATCGGAGGGTGTTGGTCGTCTCTGAAAACACACTGCCCTTGCCAAGAGTTCCTGGGGTCTGTCGCAAAGCGGGCATGCGTTTAATCTACGCTGATCGGGCGAACAAACCCTTGTTGTCCGCGTTGTGCCCGCCACGCACAAAGCCGTCCATACACGGCAGGGAGGAGTACGGAGATGAACGAGATCGACACCGAAGCCATTCGCCGGCGCGCTTATGAGATCTGGGAACGTGAAGGCTGTCCCCACGGCAAGCACCAGGCCCACTGGCTTCAGGCCCAGGCCGAGCTTGCCGGCGACCCCGATCTGCCGGGAAGCCCGGGAGGCGGGGCGGATGCGACGGAATCGGCAACGGGTGCCAAACCCTTTAAGGGCGGACCGTTGCCATCCGCCAAGGACGACCAGAGCGAAAGGAAATGACATGGTGAAGGTGACCTACGAAGTCGTCGAGCACGACGGAGGCTTCGCCTACAAGGTGGGCGATGTGTTCTCGGAAACCTTTGCGACCCATGAGGCGGCGCATAGGGCGGCCGAGGAGGCCGCGCAGCGCCAGCAGGTGGGCGATCGTGACGAGCAGATCGAGTACCAGGATGCCGAAGGCAATTGGCACAACGAGTTCGCTCCGGGAGATCGCAGACCGGAAGCCGGGGTCGAAGACGACCTCCCCGACAACCAGGAAGCCCGTGATCGTCACGGACGCACGCTCGATGAAGACGAAATACCCGATCCTGACCGCGCGCCCCATTCCATCCCTCATGGCCGCTCATAGCGAAGAGGCGCTGGAGCAGATCGTTGTCGACCGCATCAGCGCCTCCGAACTCGTCATCGGCGCCTACCGCTTCGCCAGTGCCGCCCACGGGGCCATAGGCCAGCGGCGCAAATATGTCGATGAGCCCTATATCGTGCACCCTATCGCGGTGGCCGAACTTGTGAAATCGGTGCCTCACACCGAGGAAATGCTGGCCGCCGCGCTCCTTCACGATGTGGTCGAGGATACTCCGGTGACGCTTGAGGAGATCGGGGCCCAATTTGGGAACGAGGTTGGAGATCTCGTCGATTGGCTCACCGATGTGTCGCGCCCGCAGGACGGCAACCGTGCGGCGCGCAAGCATATCGACCTGTTGCATACGGCCAAGGCACCGCCCGAGGCCAAGACCATCAAGCTGGCCGATCTCATTGACAACGCCCGCACCATCTCGGCGCACGACCCCGGATTCTGGCGGCGGTTCCGCGCGGAAATGAAGGCCCTGCTGGCGGTGATGGAGGAGGGGGATCCCACTTTATGGCGCCGTGCCGCGGCTCAGGTCTGATCCTCGTTTCAAAAAAAGCTATCGTTCTGTCGGCTGGCAGCGCCCTGGCTCGTCTTATCGGCGAAGGGGACGCTGTCCCTTGCCACAAGAGGAGAGACGATATGACCAAATTCTCATCGGCCGCGCTGATCGCTGCGGGCCTTATTGCCACTGGTCCGGCTCTGGCCCAGTCCGAGCCGCAGGGCGACCGCGTCGAGGTCAATGGCATGGAGATGTATTACGAGGTATCCGGGGAGGGCGACCCGATGATCGTTTTGCACGGCGCCCACATGAACATCGATACCATGGGCGAGATCATCCCGATGCTGGCCCAGACCCATACCGTCTACGCCATCGAGTTCCAGGGCCACGGACGCACCACCGATATCGACCGCCCGATCAATTACCCCAACCTCGCCAGCGACGTTGCCGCCTTCATGGATGCAGTCGGCATCGAAAAGGCCGATGTGTTCGGCTATTCCATGGGCGCGGCAGCGGGGCTGAAATTCGCCATCGACTACCCCGAAAAGATCGACCAGCTCATCGCCGCCTCGACCTCGTTCACCTATGAGGGCATGCAGGAAGAGTATCTGGCCATGGTCCCTGATATGGGGCCGGAGATGTTCGCATTCTTCGAGGAAGGCTGGGCCGAGCTGGCTCCAGATCCGGAAGGGTTCGATGCCTTCATCGAGAAAATGATCGCCCTCGAACACGAGACGTTCGATTGGACCGAGGATGTGGGAGAACTCGAAGCGCCGGTGCTGATTATCGCCGGGGATGCCGATGTCGTGACGCTCGAGCATTCGGTTGAATTGTTCAATCTGCTCGGTGGCGGGGTCATGGGCGACATGGGCGTTCCGTTGCCGCAGTCGCGCCTCGCCATCATGCCCGCCACCTCCCATACGGCGGTCATCAGTCAGCCCGATCTGCTCTATGCCTTCATCGAGCCGTTCCTGGCTGGCGAAACCCCGGCGGGTTTCTTCGAGCAATAAGCAAAGCGCGGGTCCGGCGCCCCGTCGTGGGGCGCCGGCCTTATGGATCAGCCCTGGTCATCAAGCGATCACCAAAACATCGTTTTGCCCCGCGATGCGCTTCCTCTAGACTTGGCGGCAAACCGGCCCCTGACGGCCGGCGCCAGAACAATGAGGAACCATCGATGTCTCATGCCGACATTCTCAAAGCCGCTTTTCTCGATCCCGCCGACCTGACCGGGGGCTCGCTCAAGGTGCACAGCCCCATAGACGGAGCCCTGATCGGGGAGGTGGCAACTCATGAGGCTTCCGATGTCGAGGCGATGATCGCGCGGGCCAAGGCGGCGTTTGGAGAATGGCGGCTTGTGCCGGCGCCACGGCGCGGGGAGTTGATCCGCCTGTTCGGCGAGGAATTGCGCGCCGCCAAGGATGCGCTTGGCGCGCTGGTATCGCTCGAAGCGGGCAAGATTCTCCAGGAGGGCCTGGGCGAGGTCCAGGAGATGATCGACATCTGCGATCTTGCCGTCGGTCAGTCGCGGCAGCTCTTCGGGCTGACCATCGCTTCGGAACGTCCCGGCCATTCCATGCGCGAAACCTGGCATCCGCTGGGGGTGACCGGCGTTATCTCGGCCTTCAATTTCCCCGTCGCGGTTTTTTCCTGGAACTTCGCGCTGGCGACCATATGCGGCAACACGACGATCTGGAAACCTTCGGAAAAGACCCCGCTGACGGCGCTCGCGGTCAAAAAGATCTTCGAAAAGGCGTTGGCCCGCTTCGGCGACGCGCCCCAAGGCATGCTGCAGGTGGCCGTAGGCGGAGCCGAGGTGGGCGAAGCGCTTACGGGATCGAAGGACGTGCCGCTGATCTCGGCCACCGGATCGACCGGTATGGGCAGGATCGTCGGTCCAAGGGTTGCCGAACGTTTCGGCAGGACGATCCTCGAATTGGGCGGCAACAACGCCATGATCGTTGCGCCTTCCGCCGATCTCGATAACGCGGTCCGGGCCATCGTTTTTTCTGCGGTCGGCACCTGCGGCCAACGCTGTACCAGCCTGCGCCGGCTCATCGTGCACGAAGATGTCCGCGATCAATTGGTCGCAAAGCTGAAGTCGGTCTATGCTGATCTCCCCATTGGCAATCCGCTCGAAAAGGGCACGCTGGTGGGGCCGCTGATCGACAATCAGGCGTTCGAAGCCATGCAGCACGCCTTGGAAAAGGCCAAGGCACAAGGCGGCAAGATCACCGGTGGTGAAAAGGTCGAAGCGGTGGCGGGCGGGCACTATGTCCGGCCGGCGATCGTGGAAATGGTCGAGCAGACCGATATCGTCAAACACGAGACCTTCGCGCCCATCCTGTACGTTTTGACCTACAAGACGCTGGAGGAAGCCATCGCGCTTCAGAACGACGTGCCGCAAGGGCTATCGAGCTGCATCTTTTCCACCGATGTGCGCGAGACCGAGACTTTCCTTTCGGCCGCCGGCTCCGATTGCGGCATCGCCAACGTCAATATCGGACCGTCGGGCGCCGAGATCGGCGGTGCGTTCGGCGGCGAAAAGGAGACCGGAGGCGGGCGCGAGAGTGGCTCGGATGCCTGGAAGGCCTATATGCGCCGCCAGACCAACACGGTGAACTATTCCCGCGAGCTGCCCTTGGCCCAGGGGATCAAGTTCGACATCTAGCGGGGAAGTTTAAATCTGGGCTTAGCTTTTCGCTTCGCCCTCGGCCGCTTCCTGCCGCAACCGCTCGTCGGCCAGTTGGCGGATTTCGGTCAACTCCTCGATCGTCGTCTCGAGGTCGGTCAGTTGCGCCCGCAGCAGCGCCAGGCGCTCATCGACCTTTTCGACCAGAAGCTTGACCTGGGCCGTGCGCGTCCCGTCGGCATCATAGAGGCTGAGATATTCGGAGATGTCGCGCAGGGTGAAGCCCAGCCGCTTGCCGCGCAGGATGAGGATCAGCCTGGCCCTGTCGCGGCGGCGGAACACGCGGGTCGAGCCCAGCCGATCGGGCTTGAGCAATCCCTTGGATTCATAAAAGCGGATCGCACGGGTGGAAATGCCGAACTCCTTTGCCAGATCGGCAATGGCGAACAGATCCCGCTTTTCGGCATCGTGCTTGTTCAACGTCTATCCCCCGGTCTTGACGGTCTTTTCATAATCGGCGCGCAGATCGTTCTTGGAAAGCTTGCCGATCATGGTTTTCGGCAATTCATCCCTGAAAATGATCTCGCGCGGCATTTCGAGCTTTGAAAGGTGGTCCTTAAGGAAGCTCTTGAGCGCCTCTTGAGTGAGCGTCTCGCCGTCCTTGAGCTTGACATAGGCGACAGGCGCCTCGCCGCGATACTCGTCCTTGACGCCGATCACATTGGTTTCGTCCACCGCAGGGTGTTTATAGATCGCATCCTCGATGGCGCGTGGATAGACGTTGAACCCCGAAGAGATGATCAGGTCCTTGATCCGGTCGACGAGGAACACGTATCCGTCCTCGTCGAAATAGCCGACATCGGCGGTCCGCAGATAACCGTCGGGCGTAAACGCCTCTCGCGTTCCCGCCTCGTCGCCATAATAGCCGAGCATCACTTGTGGTCCCTTGACCACCAGTTCGCCCCGCTCACCGCGCGGCATTTCCTGGGTCGGATCGTCTATGCTCACGAAACGCACATCGGTGGCCGGGAGCGGCAGGCCGATCGAGCCGGGCTTGGAGGGCACGCGAAGGGCGGAGCAGGTCACCACCGGCGAGGCTTCAGTCAGGCCGTAGCCCTCGGCCAAAATGGCTTTCGATTTTTTCGCGAACGCTTCACGGGTCTCGCCGGGCAGCCCTGCGCCGCCCGAGATCGCCACTTCGATGGGCGCCAGGATTTCCGCCGTCGCCGGTGCCTTGGTGGCCAAGGCATGGAGCAGGGTAGGCACTGCCGGAAGCACATTGGGCTTTGTGCGCTTCATCAGCGAGAGAAACGCCTTCATCTCGAAACGGGGCAGCATCACCACTTGCGCGCCCGAACACAGCGGCACGTTCATGCACACGGTCATCGCAAAGATGTGGAAGAAGGGGAGAATGGCCACGATCTTGGAAGGCGGATAGAACAGCCCGCACCCCCATTTGTCGATCTGGCTCATATTGGCCGCGATATTGGCGTGGCTGAGCATGGCGCCCTTGGGCGTTCCCGTCGTGCCGCCGGTATATTGCTGCACGGCGACGTCATTGGCGGGGTCTATCGTGACCGGCGTGGGCGTCCTGCCCAGGGCGATAAGGTCCTCGAACGAAACAATGGTTTCACTTGCCGCAGACTCTTTGGGTTTTGCCAGGTCCTTGCGCTTGAGGGTCTTGTAGAGCACCTTCTTGACGCCGGGCAGGGCGTTGGGGAAATGGGCGACCACCAGCTTTTTGATATGGCCCTGGCTTGCCAGTTTTTCAGCGCTCTCGAACGTCACCTTGAGATCGAGCGTGATCAGCGTCTGCGCTCCGGAATTGGCGACGATGTGGCTGAGTTCGCCTACCGAATAGAGGGGATTGCAGTTGACCACCGTCGCCCCGACCCGCAGCACGGCAAAGTATGAGATGATGTAAAAGGGCGTGTTGGGCATCAGCAGCGCCACCCGATCGCCCTTTCCGATGCCCAGTTCGCTCTGCAGCGCCCCGGCCAGGGCGCTGATCTGCTCGCCGAGCCGGCGAAACGATGTGGTCGCGCCCATAAAGTCCAGTGCCGTCGCGTCGCCCATCTTGGCGCAGGAGGCCGAAAGCTGCTCATGCACCGGGGTGGTGTCTATCGGCGTATCCCATTCGATCCCCTCGGGATAGGATTTGATCCATGGGCGATTGCCGGCGACGGGGTGGTCCATTGTTCTCCTCCGATGGACTTTTGTCCGGTATTGTTTGAACGAACTATGTCACGGCATGACGTTAGCGTCAAACTCCTCACGCTAGGCCAGGTTCCTTACCTTTCCGGCAATGTTCCGTTCACGGAGCTGTGCGGCCGATCGTGAAACGAAACTGGAATGGCGGGCATTGTAGAAGCGTGGTGACGACTGTCAGCGGGGATCGTGCGCGTTGTGCGTCAGATGACCTAAAAGGCATCAGGTTGACGTTTGCGTCCACCGTTGTATTCTAAGCAAACCTTGATGGCGTGCCGAGGAGCATGTGGCGCGCACCGGCTAGGGGAGGCTGACCTATGGTTTTGGCACTTGTTATCCTGAGCGTTCTCGCTTTTTTCGTGCTGGCGATCCGCCAGTCTGCGCTCTGGCAATGGGCCTTGGCGGCGGCGGTGATCGGTGTTCTCGCCATGCTGCGCCCCGAAGAGGGGCTGGCGTTTTCCTCCAACCTCCTGGGATGGATCGTTGCCCTCCTGCCGGCCCTCGTTCTGGCACTGCTGGCGATTTCCCCCATCCGGCAGGCGCTTCTGACCGGTCCGGCCTACAAAATGGTCAAATCCATCCTGCCGCGCATCTCACGCACCGAGCAGGAAGCGCTCGACGCCGGGACGGTCGGCTGGGATGCCGAGATCTTCTCGGGGCGGCCGGATTGGGACAAGCTCTTTGCCATCCGCAAGCCCGACCTCACCGCCGAGGAGCAGGCCTTCCTCGAAGGCCCTTGCGAGACGGTCTGCGCCATGATCGACGACTGGGATACGCGCCACAACCGCATGGATCTGCCGCCCGAAGTCTGGCAGTTTTTGAAGGATAACGGCTTTTTCGGCATGCTCATCGGCAAGGAGCATGGCGGCTTGGGCTTTTCCGCCCAAGCCCAGAGCCAGGTCGTCTCCAAGATCGCCTCGCGCTCGGTTGCCGCCGGCATCACCGTCATGGTGCCCAATTCGCTCGGCCCGGGCGAGTTGCTGGAAAAATACGGCACGCCCGAGCAGCAGGGCAAATATCTGCGCCGCCTTGCCAGGGGCGAGGAAATGCCCTGCTTCGCTCTCACCGGCCCGCACGCCGGCTCGGACGCCGCCGGCATGCGCGACATTGGCGTCGTCACTTATGGAGACTATGAGGGCCAGCAGGTTCTGGGCGTCAAACTCTCCTGGGACAAGCGCTACATCACCCTTGCCCCCATCGCGACCCTGCTCGGGGTCGCCTTCAACCTCTATGATCCCGACAACCATCTGGGCAAGGGCACAGATGTCGGCATCACGCTGGCGCTGATCCCGGCCGATTATCCCGGCGTCGAGATCGGCCGCCGCCATCTTCCGGCCCGCGCCGCCTTCATGAATGGCCCGACCTCGGGCAAGGATGTCTTCATCCCCATGGAGTTCCTGATCGGGGGCACCGAATACGCAGGGCAGGGCTGGCGCATGCTGATGGAGTGCCTCGCCACCGGCCGTGCCATTTCGCTCCCGGCTATCGGTACGGTTTCGATCAAGGGCGCGCTGCGCACCACCTCCGCCTATGCCCGCATCCGCCGCCAGTTCGGCATTGCCATCGGCACCATGGAAGGTGTGGGCGAAGGATTGGCCCGGATGGTCAAATCCGCCTATCAGTTCGAAGCTTCGCGCGCCATGACGGCGGCCATTGTCGATGACGGCCAGAAGCCCGCGGTGATCTCGGCGGCGCTCAAATACCGCACCACCGAGGAAATGCGCGGCCGCGTCGATGATGCTCTCGATATCCACGGCGGACGCGCGGTCCAGGACGGGCCCTCGAACTATCTCTTTGCCGGCTATCAGACCATTCCCGTGGCGATCACCGTCGAAGGCGCCAATATCCTGACGCGCACGCTGATCACCTTCGCCCAGGGCGCCCTTCGCGCGCATCCCTATCTCCTGAAGGAAGTCCAGTCGGCGCAGAACCCGGACAAGCGCCGTGGCCTTCATGATTTCGACAGGGCTTTCTCCGGCCATCTCGGCTTCATGCTCCGCAATATGACGGCCTCGTGGTGGCATAATCTCACCTTCGGGCGCTTTGCCTCGTCCCCGGTCGAGCACGAGCTCAAGGGCTGGTATCGCCAGCTTCACCGCTATTCCCAGAGCTTCGCGCTCGCCGGAGACTGGACCGTGGCGTTCCTGGGTGGCGATCTGAAACGCAAGCAGATGCTCTCGGGCCGCATGGCGGATGTGTTTTCCGATCTCTACCTGCTCTCGACGGCGCTCAAGCGCTACGAGGATGACGGCCGCATGCCCGAGGATATCCCGGTTATCGACGCCATCGCCCGCGACCGCATCGCTTCGATCCAGAAGGGGCTGGGTGAAGTCATCGACAATTTCCCCAGCCCGTTCCTTCGGTTCGCACTGGGCGTCCTGATCTTCCCCCTCGGCCGTCGCGCGCGTCCTTCCTCGGACCGCGAGAACTATCGCCTCGCCAAATCGGTGCTCGGACAATCCACGTTCCGCGACCGGCTGACCCGCGGCATCTATGTGACCTTCGATCCGGCCGACCGCACGGGCATTCTCGAAGACGCACTGGTCAAGGTCGAAGCTGCCGCCGAGATCGAAAAAAAGTTCTTCCGCGCTCTCAAGAAAGGCGAGATCGACCGGCGGCTGGATCGCGACGCCATTGCCGACGCCGTCGAGAAAGGGATCATCACGTCGGAGGAAGCCGTGATCCTGCGTGAAGCGGATGAAGCGACGGATCGGGTCATCAAGGTCGACGATTTTGCACCCGGGGAGCTGGCCCGTTCGACGCAGCAGCCGGCGAACGCCTATACTGCAGCCGCCGAATAGAGCGGTTGCGGAACGAAACGTCCTTCATTTAGCTTCCGACCGCATGCAACGAGAGGAGCCGAGCCTTGGCGCAAGCTGATACGCCGCAGACCCGCCACTGGGAATTTTCAACCGACATCGAGGGAATCGGCTGGCTGACGCTGGACGTCAAGGACAATTCGGTCAACGTCCTCAGCCGGGAGGTGATCGCCGAGCTCGAAACCCTCGTCGGCCATTTCGAGAATTTGGGCCGGGCGGGAGAGTTGGCCGGCGTCGTGCTGCTTTCCGGGAAATCGGGCTTTATCGCGGGGGCCGATATCTCCGAATTCGACCAGATGAGCGATCCCGCCGTTCTGCCCGAAGCGCTCAAGCGCACGCATGCTCTGTTCCAGCGCATAGAGGATATCAAGGTCCCGTTCGTGTGCGGCATTTCCGGCTTCTGCGTCGGCGGTGGGCTGGAACTGGCGCTGGCCTGTCATTATCGCATCGCCGTCAATGACGACGCCACGCGTCTGGGCTTCCCCGAAGTCAATCTGGGCATCTTCCCCGGCTTTGCCGGCACGGGCCGCTCGATCCGTCAGGCCGGGCCTGTCGATGCCATGCAATTGATGTTGACCGGCAAGATCGTTCGGGCCAAGCAGGCCAGGGCCCTCAATCTGGTGGATAAGCTCGTCCGCCATCCGGATATGCTGCGCTGGGAAGGCCGCAAGGCCGTGCTGGCCAAACGCCGTTCCGCGCCCGCTCCGCTGGCCAAACGCGCCATGGCCTTCGGGCCCATCCGCTCGCGCGTCGCCGACAGGATGCGCGAGGAGGCCGGCAAGAAGGCGCCGAAAAACCACTATCCCGCGCCCTATGCGCTGATCGATCTTTTCGAAAAGTATGGCGACGATCCCAAAAAGATGATCGCCCATGAGATCGACGCCTTCGTGCCCCTTATGGCCTCGCCCACGGCGCAGAACCTGCGCCGGGTGTTCTTTTTGTCCGAAAGCCTCAAGCGCCTGGGCGCCAAGGGCAGGGACAAGCCCAAATTCACCCGCATCCACGTGGTCGGCGCCGGCGTCATGGGCGGCGATATCGCGGCCTGGTGCGCTTATCGCGGCTTCTATGTGACGCTCCAGGATATGGACATGGATCGCATCAAGCCGGCGCTGGAGCGGGCCAGAAAGCTGTTCAAGAAGCGGCTCAAGACAAAGCAGGCGGTCGATGCCGCCATGGCGCGGCTCGAGCCGGACGTCGAGGGCAAGGCCATCCCGCGCTGCGACGTGCTGATCGAAGCGGTGGTCGAAAAGCTCGAGGTGAAACAGCAGATATTCGCCGAGGCCGAAAAGCGGCTCAAGCCAACGGCCATCATGGCGACCAATACCTCATCGATCGAACTCGAACGCATCGCCGAGGCGCTGGGCAATCCCAACCGGCTGATCGGGCTGCACTTCTTCAACCCCGTGGCGCAATTGCCGCTGGTCGAGGTGATCCGCTCCAAGCTCAACGACGATGAAGCCATCCGGCTGGGTGCTTCTTTCGTGCTCGCCATCGGCAAGAGCCCGGTGATCGTCAAGTCGGCCCCTGGCTTCCTCGTCAATCGCGCGCTCATGCCCTACATGCTCGAAGCCGTGGACCGGGTTGAAAAGGGCGAGAGCGCCGAACAGCTCGACGCCGCTGCCGTTGCCTTCGGCATGCCCATGGGGCCCATCGAATTGATGGACACTGTCGGACTCGATGTCGGTGCTTTCGTTGCGCGGGAACTCGGGCAGAAAATCCCCGAAAGCAGCCGCTTCGCCAAGCTGATCGCGGCGGGAAAGCTGGGCCGGAAGACCGGTGAGGGTTTCTACAGGTGGGAAGATGGCAAGCCGCTCAAGGAGAAACCGCCCGCGCATGGCAACCTCGAAGGGCTGGGGCGTGACCTCGTTCAGCCGCTCGTCGACACTGCCGAAGTGATCGTTGCCGAAGGCGTGGTTGAGAGCGCCGACATGGCCGATATCGGAATGATCCTGGGCACCGGGTTCGCGCCGTTCCTCGGCGGTCCCATCAAGGCACGTCAGGACGGAAGGGCTTAAAGGATGAACCAGACATTGCGCAAAGTCGCCATTGTGGGATCGGCGCGTATTCCGTTCTGCCGCGCCTATACCGGCTATGAAAACGAGACCAATCTCTCAATGCTCGCCACCGCCATAGGCGGTCTTGCCGACAAATACGGTCTCAAGGGTCAGCGCATTGGCGAGGTGGTGGCCGGTTCGGTCATCTCCCATTCCAAGGATTTCAACCTCGCCCGCGAAGCGCTGCTCGATGCCGGGCTCTCACCGGCAACGCCGGGCACCACGCTGCAGATCGCCTGCGGCACCTCGCTTCAGGCTGCGCTGGTTCTTGCCGCCAAGATCGCCACGGGCGAGATCGACAGCGGCATTGCCGGTGGCTCCGATACGGTTTCCGACAGCCCTGTGGTGCTCGGCCCCAGGATGCAGAAGCGCATGATCACGCTCTCGCGCGCCCGGACCACGGGCGAAAAGCTTGCCGCCTTCAAGGGCTTCAATTTGGGCGAGATCGCGCCCGTTGCCCCCTCCACCCAGGAACCACGCACCGGGCTTTCCATGGGCGAGCATTGCGAGTTGATGGCCAAGCAATGGGGCATTTCGCGCGAAGCGCAGGATCTGCTTGCCCTGCGCAGCCATCAGAACGCCGCGGCGGCCTATGACTCGGGCTTTCATGACGATCTCGTCGTCCCTTGCGCTGGCATCTACAAGGACAACAACGTCCGGCCCGATACCAGCCTTGAAAAAATGGCCACCATGAAGCCGGCGTTCGACAAGAAATCCGGCAGGGGGACCCTGACGGCCGCCAATTCTACGCCGCTTACAGATGGCGCTTCCTCTGTGCTGCTGGCAAGCGAGGAGTGGGCGCGCGAGCGCGGACTGCCGGTGCTGGCCTATCTCACCATGGGCGCGGTTTCGGCCAATGATTTCGCCCATGGCGATGGGCTCCTGATGGCTCCGACCATCGCCGTCTCGGACCTGATGCGCCGCTCGGGGCTCTCTTTTGCCGATATCGACTTGTTCGAACTCCACGAAGCCTTCGCCGCGCAAGTACTTTGTACGCTCGCCGCATGGGAAGATCCCGACTACAATCGCGACGTTCTTGGGCGAGATGATCCTCTAGGGACCGTTCCTGTGGATAAAATTAACGTCAATGGCTCGTCTTTGGCGTATGGTCATCCCTTTGCCGCCACCGGCGCCCGCATCTTGGGAATGACCGTCAAGATGTTGAATACACTTGAAAAACAACGCGCATTGATTTCGGTCTGTACAGCAGGGGGGATGGGCGTTGCCGCTATAGTCGAACGGGCCGGCTAATCAGTGCTTGTCAAAGCCGATTGAGCAAGGATAGGTTCCGTTCCTAGACTAGCGGGGAAAGTTTTTCCTAGTTGGTTCGCATTTGAGCTGCTCCATTTCATCAAGGAGAGCAGCCGATGGGCTGGAAGCATCAGTTACGTCACAGTCAAAGGAGACGACCATCATGAAATTCAAGCACGTCCTTGCGGGGGGCGTCCTTGCCGGCCTCATGGCAACGGCAATGGCCGGCACCGCGTCGGCCGAAACGCTCAATATCTTCAACGGCGGCGAGCCGGCTTCGATCGACCCGCACCGTGTGTCGGGCGACTGGGAGAACCGTATTGTCGGCGATTACCTTGAAGGTCTGATGACCGAGGATATCCATGCCGAGCCCATCCTGGGCCAGGCAGCCGATTACACGGTCTCCGATGATGGTCTGGTCTACACCTTCACGATCCGCGACGACGCGGTCTGGAGCGATGGCGAGCCGGTCAAGGCGCAGGATTTCGAATACGCTTTCAAGCGCCTGCTCGACCCCGAGATGGCCGCTGACTACGCCTATCTTCAGTATCCGATCCTGAACGCCGAGGCGGTCAACGCCGGCGAGATGGAGATCGACGAGCTGGGCATCAACGTCATTGACGACAAGACCATCGAGTTCACCCTCGAACAGCCCACGCCGTACTTCCTGGATGCGCTTACCCACTACACCGCCTATCCTGTGCCTATGCACTTGGTCGAGGAACTGGGCGACGAGTGGATCCGTCCGGAAAACATCGTCTCCAACGGCGCCTACACCATCGTTGAGTGGATTCCCAACAGCTATATCCGTTCTGAAAAGAGCGAGACCTATTACGATGCCGAAAATGTCGACATCGAAGAGGTCTACTACTATGCCATGGATGACCTGTCGGCAGGTTTTCAACGCTATCGCGCCGGCGATTTCCACATCCTGACCGAGTTCCCGGCTGACCAGTACCAGCTCCTGCAGGACCAGTATCCAGGCCAGGCGCAGGTTGCTCCCTTCCTGGGCGTCTACTACTACGTCATCAACCACAACATGGAAGAGCTGGCTGACCCCAGCGTTCGCGAGGCCATGTCCATGGCCATCAATCGCGAGGTCATCGGCCCCAATATCCTGGGCACCGGTGAATTGCCGGCCTATGGCTGGGTGCCGCCGGGTACCGCCAACTATGATTTCGAAGGATATCGTCCCGAATGGGCCGATCTCGAATACAGCGAGCGCGTTGCCCAGGCCGTCGCGATGATGGAAGAGGCAGGCTATTCGGCTGACAATCCGCTCACCCTGCAGCTCCGTTACAACACCGACGAAAACCACCAGCGCGTTGCTGTGGCGATCGCCGCGATGTGGGAGCCGCTGCACATCGATATCGAATTGTTCAACTCCGAAGTCGCCGTCCACTACGACGCGCTTCAGAACAATGATTTCGACGGCATCGGTCGTGCGGGCTGGCTGATGGACTACAACGATCCCATCAACATGCTCGAGCTGCTGCGTTCGGACATCATCTACAACTACGGCCGCTACAACAATCCTGAGTTCGATGAGCTTCTGCGTGAGAGCGCAACGATCCTCGACATGGACGAGCGTGCCGAAATCCTGCGCCAGGCCGAAGAGATCGCCATGGGAGACACTGCTGCCTTCCCGCTTTACTACTACGTTTCCAAGAACGTGGTTTCGCCTGAAGTCAGCGGTTTCGAACCCAACGCCAAGGACATCCACCGCACCCGTTGGTTGTCGATGTCGGAAGACTAAGATAATGTAACAAGACGCGTGGCCGCGGGTTTATTGCCCGCGGCCACGCCCTATTGAGACGGGCTTTGGCTGTGTTTGCCGGCGCCGCCCGCAAAAAGATCGGTACCTCACAATGATCAGATATGTGCTGCGTCGCATACTTGCGGCGCTACCAGTCGCGTTTATCGCGATCACGCTCTGCTTTATCGTGCTGCGCCTTGCTCCCGGCGGCCCGTTCGACGGGGAACGCCCCCTGCCGCCAGCCGTGCTTCAAAACGTTTTGGCGCACTACAATCTCGATAAGCCCATCTGGGAGCAGTATTGGCTCTACGTCACCGGCGTGCTGCAAGGCGATCTCGGGCCCTCGATGACCTCCTACGACTTCTCGGTCAGCCAGTTGCTCGCCATCGGCCTGCCCTTCACGCTGATGCTGGGCTTCACGGCCTTCGTGCTCGCGACCACCATCGGCATCATCGCCGGCATCATTGCTGCGGTAAACCAGAACAAATGGCCCGATTATGCCCTGGTCTTCTTCGTGATGATCGGCGTTATCGTTCCCAACTTTCTCATCGCGGCGCTGCTCCAGCTTTGGGTTGGCGTCTATCTGGGCTGGCTGCCGGCCGGCGGATGGCCCGGCTTTTCCATCGCGCACCTCATCCTGCCGGTTATCGTTCTCGCCTGGCCGCATGCCGCGCGCATCTCGCGCCTGATGCGCGGCTCGATGATCGAGATTTTGGGCACCAATTACGTGCGAACCGCCAAATCCAAGGGCATCGGCGAGCGCCTGGTTCTGGCGCGTCACGCCATCAAGCCGGCGATGCTGCCCGTCGTTTCCTATCTCGGCCCGGGCTTGAGCTACCTTCTGACGGGCTCGCTCGTGGTCGAACAAGTGTTCGGGCTCCCCGGCATCGGCCGCTACTTCATCAATGCGGCGCTCAACCGTGACTACGGCCTCGTTCTGGGAACGACGATCTTTTACGTCGTGCTCATTCTCATTCTCAATCTGCTGGTCGACATCGTCTATGCGTGGATCGATCCCAAAGTGAGGTATCGCTAATGGCCGGCCTGACTGGAAAAGACGCAGTCCTGTCGGACTATGCCGAAAAGCTCGAAACGCCTCAGGGCCGTTCGCTGACCCAGGACGCGCTGCTCAGGCTGTCGCGCAACAAGGCGGCGATGGTCTCTATCTTCGTGCTCATCGCCATCATTGCTATTGCCTTCATCGGCCCGTTCTTCGTGCCCTGGGGCGTGGGTGAAGTCGATTGGGCAGCGTTCCGCCAGCCGCCCGATTTCGAGGCGGGGCACTATCTGGGGACCGACCAGAACGGCCGCGACCTTCTCGCCCGTCTGCTCCAAGGCACGCAGATGAGCATCATCGTCGCCACCGTGGCCACCGTGGTCTCGGTTGTGGTCGGCGTTCTTTACGGCGCGATCGCCGGCTATTTCGGCGGCCGCGTGGATTCGATCATGATGCGCTTCGTCGACGTCATGTATGCCCTTCCCACCATCCTGTTCGTCATCATCCTGGTCGTGATCTTCGGGCGCTCGCCGGTGCTGCTGTTCGTGGGCATCGGCCTGCTCGAATGGCTCACAATGGCGCGCATCGTGCGGGGTCAGACGCTGTCGCTCAAGGAACGCGAGTTCATCGAGGCGGCCAAGGCCGGCGGGGCAGGGCCCTTCACCATCATCCTGCGTCACATCGTGCCCAACCTCACCGGGCCGGTGGTGATCTATGCCACCCTCACCATCCCCGAGATCATCCTGACCGAGAGCTTCCTTTCGTTCATCGGGCTGGGTGTGCAGGAGCCGCTGACTTCCCTCGGCACGCTGATTTCCAACGGCGCCGGGGTGGCCGAGGTCATGCCGTGGCTGCTGATCTCGCCGGCGATCGTTCTGGTCAGCATGCTGCTGTGCCTCACCTATATCGGTGACGGCCTGCGCGACGCTCTCGATCCAAAGGACCGCTAATCCATGGCAGATAACGTTTTGGAGGTCAGGGACCTCTCGGTAACCTTCGAGCTGCACGACCGCGAAGTCCAGGCCGTGCGTGAAATGGACTTCTCCCTAAGGGCCGGCGAAACGCTGGCGGTGGTGGGTGAAAGCGGGTCGGGCAAGAGCCAGGCCTTCCTTTCGATCATGGGCCTTCTGGCCCGCAACGGCCGGGCATCGGGCAGCGCCAAGATCGCCGGGACCGAGCTCGTGGGCATGCGCCCCAGGGAGCTCGACGATATCCGCGGCAAGGACATCGCGATGATCTTCCAGGATCCGATGACCTCGCTCAATCCCTATATGCGCATCGCCGATCAGATGGTCGAAGTGCTGGTGCGGCACAAGAACATGAACCGCAAGCAGGCGCTCGAGCGATCCGAGGAGATGCTTCGCACCGTGCACCTGCCCGATGCAAAGCGCGTCATCCGTGCCTATCCGCACGAGCTTTCCGGCGGCCAGCGCCAGCGCGTCATGATCGCCATGGCGCTCCTGTGCGAGCCCAAGGTGCTGATCGCGGACGAGCCCACCACCGCGCTCGACGTCACCGTTCAGGCGCAGATGCTCAGGCTCTTCAAGGAGCTGACCGAACAGTTCAACACCGCGCTGGTGATGATCACCCACGATCTGGGCGTCGTGGCGGGGCTGGCCGATAACATGATGGTCATGTATGCCGGCCGCGCCGTGGAAAAGGGCACCGTCGAAGAGTTGTTCTACAGCCCTCGCCACCCCTATACGCTCGGGCTCCTGCATTCGACCCCGCGTGTCGAAAACAAGCGCAAGCGCCTCGATCCGGTCAAGGGCCAGCCGCCCAATCTTACCCATCTGCCGCCCGGATGCTCGTTCAATCCGCGCTGTGCCTTCCGCACGGAAATCTGCATCAAGGATCGTCCGGCACTCATTCCGCGCACCGACGGGCGCGTTTCGGCTTGCCATCATGACGATGCGGTCAAAAATACCAATGAAAAGGTTGCCTGATGAGTGATCAAACAGGCGTTTTGCTGAACGTTCAGAACCTCACCAAGCGTTTCGCTGTCGATGCCGGGCTTTTCAAAAAGCCCCTGATGCTCACGGCTGTCGACGATGTGAGCTTTAGCGTCAATCGCGGCGAAACCCTCGGCATCGTGGGTGAATCCGGGTGTGGGAAATCCACGCTGGGCCGCTGCATCCTGCAGTTGATCGAGCCCGATGACGGCAAGGTGGTCTGGCTGGGCCGGGATTTGACCGAGCTCAAGAAGGACGAGATGCGCAAGGCGCGCCAGGATCTGCAGATCATCTTCCAGGATCCGCTCGCGTCCCTCAATCCGCGCATGACGGTGGGCGAGATCATCGCCGACCCCCTGCGCACCCTCAAGCCGGATATGAACCGCCAGCAGCGGCGTGAGCGGGTTCGCGAGGTGATGGATGCGGTGGGGCTCCTGCCCGAAATGATCAACCGCTACCCGCACGAATTCTCGGGCGGACAGGCCCAGCGCATCGGCATTGCCCGCGCGCTGGTCACCGGTCCCAAGCTGATCCTGTGCGACGAGCCGGTGTCCGCGCTCGACGTATCAATCCAGGCGCAGATCCTCAACCTGCTGGCCGATCTCAAGGACGAGTTCGGGTTGACGCTGATCTTTATCAGCCACGACCTGTCGGTCGTGCGGCACGTCTCGGACCGGATTCTGGTGCTCTATCTCGGCCGCATCGCCGAATTGGCCGAGGCCGAGACGCTCTACAACGATCCGCGCCATCCTTATAGCCGGGCGCTCTTGACCGCGGTGCCGATCGCCGACCCACGGCAGGCCCGCCAGCACCGGATCGAGGGGCTGGAAGGGGAAATCCCGTCTCCCATCAATCCGCCCTCGGGCTGCTATTTCCGCACCCGCTGCCCTTATGCGGTCGAACGGTGCGCCCAGGTGGTGCCGCCGCTCGAGCTGACCGATATCGGCTCGCGCGCCTCCTGCATCCGCTGGGAGGAGATCGCCGCCGATCCCGAAGGCGCCCGCACGCGGGCCCGCAACTGACGCGGCGGAAGTCGGGCAGGGCCTCCTAAATTGTCGGTGCGGGCTTTTCGACTCGCGTTGACAGTTAAGGGCTTTGCCCCTATGTTCCGCCCAACTTTGGGATCGCTCCGGCAAAAAGCGGGGGCGATCTCGATCTTTAGCGGTGCCTTGAGCTCCGCCGATCTTTTATTGTCTGAGAGATAAAAATGAAAATCCGCAACTCGCTCAAGGCGCTCATGACCCGTCACCGGGACAACAAGCTGGTCCGCCGTCGTGGCCGCGTCTACATCATCAACAAGGTCAACAAGCGCATGAAGGCCCGCCAGGGCTAAACTGCCGCTTGATCGCAATGAAAAAGGCCCGCTTCGGCGGGCCTTTTTGTTGCGGATCGTCTGGCCCCTCCACCTCGTCACCTCGAGCTTGACTGGAGCGAAAGCACAGGGGCGGCAGCCAAAGGGTCTCACCTCCCCACCTCGTCGTCCTCGGGCTTGACCCTGGGACCCGCAACGTCTCTACCTTCTCAGAAGAAGTGGGTCCCCCGCACCCTCCGCGCCCAAACGTCTCCAGCGCCTTCCCTGCGCTGCGGGTCTCCGGATCAAGTCCGAAGACGACGAAAGAGAAAAAAGCGGCGTGGGATAAAGCAATACGCCCTCAAGCAGTATCGGCTCTCACCACAGCCTTGCCCCACGCTCCCCTTCTCCCCTGGCGCGAGAAGGTGCCCCGGAGCGGACAGATGAGGCGCTGAGCCAGCCGCATCTTCACGTCAATGTCTGCCCCATCTACCCTTCTCCCCTTGAGGGAGAAGGTGGGCCGGCGAAGCCGGTTCGGATGAGGGGTGCGCAGCGCTTTAGCAATCGGCGGCGTCTGTTGATATGCTGAGCCCCCCTCATCCCCATCCCTTCTCCCACCAGGGGAGAAGGGGGCTCTTGGGCAAACGCTGGAATTCCTGCCGAGGCGCTGCCCCGGACCTCCCCTTCTCCCCTGGTGGGAGAAGGTGCCCCGAAGGGGGCGGATGAGAGGGGCGCTGAGCCGACCACACCTTCCGACGTCAAGACTTGCCCCTTTACCCTTCTCCCCTTGAGGGAGAAGGTGGCCGCGAAGCGGTCGGATGAGGGGTGCGCTGAGCTTCCGCAATCACCACGGTGCTGGTGATGTGCTGAACCCTCTCGTCCCCCCTTCTTCCACAGGCAAACGCTGGAATTCCTGGCGCTGCCCCGGAACTACCCTTCTCCCCTGGTGGGAGAAGGTGCCCCCGAAGGGGGCGGATGAGGGGGGCGCTGAGCTTCAGCAATCGCCACGGTGGCTGGTGATGTGTTGAACCCTCTCATCCCCCTTATTCCACAGGCAAACGCTGGAATTCCTGCCGAGGCGCTGCCCCGGACCACCCCTTCTCCTCTGGTGGGAGAAGGTGCCCCCGAAGGGGGCGGATGAGGGGGGCGCTGAGCTTCAGCAATCACCACGGTTGCTGCTGATAATGCCGAGCCTTCTCATCCCCTTCCTTCTCGCTTGAGGGAGGAAGGTCGGGGATAAAAGCACCGCTCAGTCGGCCAGACGCGGGGGAGTCTCTTACGACCCGCCAGCCCCGTCCTGTCCCACGAACGCGATGCGCAGCATGTTGGTCGCCCCGGGCGTTCCCAGCGGCACGCCGGCGGTGATCGCCACCCGGTCTCCCGGACGCGCCAAGCCTTCGACATAAGCGATCGAGCACGCCCGATCGACCATGTCGTCGAGCGAGATGGCGTCCTCGGTCTGCACGCAATGCAGCCCCCAGACGATGGAAAGCCGGCGCACGGTCGAAAGCTTGGGCGAGAGCGCGATGATCGGCTTGCTCGGCCGCTCCCGCGAGGCGCGGATGCCGGTGGAGCCCGAAGAGGTGTAGGTGACGATAGCGGCAAGGTCGAGCGTTTCCGCCACCTGCCGGGTCGCTGCCGAAATGGCGTCGGCAGCGGTGGCTTCGGGCTCGGTTGCCTGGCTCCTGATGATGCCGGGATAGAGCGCGTCCTGCTCCACCGCTTCGGCGATCTTGTTCATGGTGGTCACCGCCTGCACCGGGTAGGAACCCGAGGCGCTTTCGGCAGAAAGCATCACCGCGTCCGCACCTTCGAACACGGCGATCGAAACGTCCGAGACCTCCGCGCGGGTCGGCACCGGCGCGGTAATCATGGATTCGAGCATCTGGGTGGCCACAACCACCGGCTTGCCCAGGCGGCGGCACATGCGGGTGATGCGCTTTTGCATGCCGGGCACGGATTCGAGCGGCATTTCCACGCCAAGGTCGCCACGGGCGATCATGATGGCGTCGGAAAGCCGGATGATCTCCTCGAGCCGCTCGATGGCCTGCGGCTTTTCGATCTTGGCCAAGACCCCGGCGCGGCCCTGGACGATCTTGCGCACGTCGATCATGTCTTCGGGGCGCTGCACGAAGGAAAGCGCGATCCAGTCGATCTCCTCGGCCAATGCCGCCTGCAGATCGGCCCTGTCCTTGTCGGTCAGAACGCCGACCGCGAGAATGGTATCGGGCAGCGAAACGCCCTTCTTGTCGGAAAGCTTGCCGCCATAGACCACAGTGGTGTTGATCGCTTCGGGCGAGGTCGCCGAAACGCGCAATTCGATCTTGCCGTCATCGAGCAGCAGCCGGTCGCCGGTCTTGACCGATGAAAAGATTTCCGGATGGGGAAGGTAGACCCGTGTCTTGTCGCCCGGCGTTTCGGAAGCGTCGAGCGTAAAGGTCTCGCCCTTGGCCAGCATGGTGGAGCCTTCGGCGAAGGTGCCGACCCTGAGCTTGGGGCCCTGCAGATCGACCAGAATGCCGATCGGATAGCGCACCGAGCGTTCGACCGCCCGGATCTTGGCGACGGTTTCGCGCATCAGGTCATGGCTGGCATGGCTCATATTGATGCGGAAAACGTCGGCGCCGGCGCGCACCAGTTCCTCGATGACTTTTGGGTCGCTCGAGGCCGGTCCAAGCGTTGCGACGATCTTTACGCGGCGCGATCTCTTCATTGCGGCTCCAGACTGGTTGAATTGTTTTCTGTCAATTGCATGGTCCAATCGGTACGGCCCTGCGTATCGATCTCAAAAAATCCCGTGCGCTCATATCCGCGCGCCAGGCAGTCCTCGACGCCAAAGATTGTAAAGCTCGCATCTTGCGTGCACATGAACACCGAGCCGTCCCAGGCGCCGCCGGCCATGTCGTCCACAGCATAAAGGTAGTAGTAGCGCGAGGTCAGATCGCCTTGGTAGACGATGGCGCAGGCCTCGGGGCCGGCAACCCACCAGCCTTCTGACTGCCAGCCCGATTCCGCGCGATAGCCGAAGGCGATGGAAATCGTGCTCTGGGTCTGGTTGCAGACCCTCAGATCCGCCAGGGCCGGCTGCGGCAGCATCACGGATGCCGGCAGCATGACTACGGCAGCGATCACGAGGGTGCGAATCATGGACAACACGGGATTGGGTCGCGCGAGTAAAGATTGGGCCATGGTGTGTTATCAACGGGTCCAAAGATGTCAATGGGCAGAGGGGTTCATGCTATTATAGGCGAGGGCCGGCAACGTTCGGCCGGCCCGCCTCAAACCAGCGCTAGGCCAGTGTTTGGGCAGAAATTGGATAGCAAGGGAACCGGCTTTCCACACCCGGTTCACGTTTTTGATCGGAAGCCTTGAAGTCGCCCCGCCGATGGGATTGATAAGCGGCAACAACCTTCATTTTGGAAAGTGTGATTCATGGCTGACCACGGCATTGCGCGCGACCAGTTGCGCGCCTTCATCGAACGGATCGAGCGGCTCGAGGAAGAAAAGAAGGCCATCGCCGACGATATCAAGGAAGTCTATGCCGAGGCCAAGGGTTCGGGCTTCGACACCAAGGTCATGCGCCAGATCGTCCGCATCCGCAAGCAGGACCGCAACGAGCGCGCCGAGCAGGAAGCCATCCTCGATCTCTACATGCACGCCCTGGGCATGGCCGATCCCGGTTCCCAGGCCGAATATGACGAGGCGGCCGAATAAGACCGCCCCGATTTGGCATCAGCCTGGCTGCTTGAGTCCGAAGACGGTGCCGTTGATATCGGCCGCGTAGACCACTTTGCCCTGGCCGGGGATGGTGTTGATGTCACTCAATTGCCGCCCCTGGACAGCCGTTATGGCCTTGAGCGCGGCGTCGATGTCCTCCACCTCGTACCAGGCGATAACCTTCTGGTCCTTGTAAGTGTCCGACATCACCGCACCGGTCACCGTTCCGCTGTCGAGCATGATGTAATCCGGGATGAACGGGGAGGGCTCGGCCCTCCATCCGAACACCTGGCTGTAAAAGCGCGCGGTCGCGTCGACATCGCCGCTGGTGATTTCGATATGTACGATTTTGGTCATCGGATTTCTCCATAGCGTTACAGGGCAACCATAGGGTCGAGCCATGATCGCGGGCTTGGACGAAACCGGTGTTCAGGCTGAATGCATCATCTTGGCGATGCCGTTCAGCGTCCGCTGAAAGGTGGTCGGCGTCACCCCGGTAAACCGGCGGAAGTCACGATTGGCATGCGCCTGGTCGTAATAGCCCTGCATCAGGGCGAGTTGGGCCAAACCGTCGCCTGGGCGGGCGGCCAATATTTCTCCCACCAGCCTCTGGTAGCGCAGGATGGCCGAAAAGGCCTTGGGAGAAATTCCCACAACGTCGCGAAACTGGCGATAGAGCCGGTCATAGCCGATGCCCATGCGCGCGGCTAGGTCACCGAGCACGTCTGGATCGCTTTCGATCTCTTTGATCGCCATGCGGAGCCGCTCGAGGCCTCGCTGGGGGATGGGGTTCAGCCTTTGCGCCAGAAAGTCTTCCAGTACCCGCGCCGAGGGCTCGCCGAAATCCGCGGCGGCGACGTCGCTCTCCAGCGCCTGGGTCCTCTCGGCTCCGCTCCATTGGGTAAAAGAGAGCAGCGTATCGATGAGGGGCGGGCAACCCAATGCGTGGAGCCCGAACGGGGTGGGCTGAGCGGCCACGAGCTTGGAGCGGCCGGTTTGCGCGATGACGACCGGACGCGTGGAAATCCCGGCAACGCTCGTGTCGTTGGGTATGCGCTCGCCGGTTATCGGGTCCAGCCGGCTGCCGATGTCGCCCAGATTGACGATGATGGTCGGCCGGCCGTTGGGAATGAGGATTTCCCGACGTTCGGTCTCTCCGACAGTGGCCGAAACGATCCAGAAATGCTCGATATAGTCCGCCAATAGCGGACCGGGTTCGTAGCGTTCGTAGCGAAAGTCAGACGGCGTCATGGCCGGCGGCGGCCAGGGCGCGGAGCGCGTTTTCCTGATCCCCCAGCGCCAGGAGCGCCGTTTCGACGATACCGGCGCGGTCCAGGCCCGCCTGGGCATACATGTCGTTCTGCCCCGCCTGCTCGATATAGCGGTCGGGCATCACCAGGGGGCGGAACTTGAGCCCGTGGTCGAGCAGGCCCAATTGCGCCAGCCGCGTCGCCACATGGCTGCCGAACCCGCCGATCGCGCCCTCTTCGACGGTGATCAGCACAGCGTGCTCCTTGGCCAGGCGCGCCAGAAGCTCCTCGTCGAGCGGCTTGGCAAAGCGCGCATCGGCAACCGTTGTCGAAAAACCGTAGGTCCCCAACGTCTCTGCCGCCGCAAGGCACTCGCCCAGCCGCGTGCCCAGCGAGAGAAGCGCAATGGTTGTGCCCTCCTTGAGCACGCGTCCCTTGCCGATCTCGAGCGGAATGCCGCGCTCTGGCATCTCCACCCCGGCGCCCTCGCCACGCGGATAGCGGAAGGCGATCGGGCCTTCGTCATAGGCCGCCGCCGTCGCCACCATATGGCGCAATTCGGCTTCGTCGCCGGCGGCCATCACCACCATCCCCGGCAGTGTCGAAAGGTAAGCCACGTCGAATGAACCCGCATGGGTGGGCCCGTCCGCGCCTACATAGCCGGCGCGATCAATGGGGAAGCGCACCGGCAGGTGCTGGATCGCCACGTCGTGGATCACCTGGTCATAGGCGCGCTGGAGAAAGGTGGAATAGATCGTGCAGAAGGGTTTGAGCCCTTCGGTCGCCATGCCGGCGGCAAAGGTCACCGCATGCTGCTCGGCGATCCCCACATCGAAGGTGCGCGTCGGGAAGCGCTTTTCGAACTTGTCGAGCCCGGTGCCCGAGGGCATGGCGGCGGTGATCGCGACGATCTTTTCGTCCCGCTCGGCCTCATCGATCAGACTCTGTGCAAAAACCGAGGTGTAGGACGGCGCATTGCTCGCCGCCTTGGCCTGGGCGCCGGTGATGACGTTGAACTTGGAAACGCCGTGATATTTGTCGGCGGCCTGCTCTGCGGGTGCGTATCCCTTGCCCTTTTGCGTCACCACATGGATGAGGATCGGCCCGGTCTCCGCATCGCGGACGTTCTTGAGCACCGGCAGCAGATGGTCGAGATTGTGCCCGTCGATCGGCCCCACATAGTAGAACCCCAGTTCCTCGAACATGGTGCCGCCGGTCCAGAACCCGCGGGCGTATTCTTCGGTCTTTTTGGCTTTGTCCTTGATGAAGGGCGGCATCACCGTTTCGACGAATTGCTTGGCCGCGCCACGCAGCCCGCGATAGGCAGGCCCCGACACCAGCCGCGCCAGATAGGCGCTCATTGCCCCGGTCGGGGGAGCGATCGACATGTCGTTGTCGTTGAGGATCACGATCAGCCGCGCGTCCATGGCTCCGGCATTGTTCATGGCTTCATAGGCCATGCCGGCCGAAATCGCCCCGTCGCCGATCACCGCGACCACATTGCGCTTTTCGCCCTGAAGCTCGGAGGCTACCGCCATGCCGAGACCCGCCGAGATCGATGTCGATGAGTGGCCGGCCCCGAACGGGTCGTATTCGCTCTCGCCGCGCTTGGTGAAGCCTGAAAGCCCGTCCTTCTGGCGCAGCGTGCGGATCCGGCCGCGCCGCCCGGTCAAGACCTTGTGCGGATAGGCCTGATGCCCGACATCCCAGATGATCCGATCGTGCGGCGTGTCGAAAACGTGATGCAGCGCCACCGTCAGCTCGACCACGCCCAGTCCGGCGCCCAGGTGCCCGCCGGTGACGGAAACGGCATCGATCACCTCATTGCGCAGCTCGGCGGCGAGCGTGATCAATTCCTCGCGCTTGAGCGCCTTGAGATCGGCTGGCGAGCCGATGGTATCGAGCAGCGGAGTGGCTGGTTTTTCGGACACTTCGATTGCCTTGTGAACGCTGTGTAACGGACGCGTTTTGTTTTTGTCACGTTTTCGAACCGCTAAAGCGGCAAGCGCCCGGTGCTGAAAACGTTCCTGCCCCATGTCCTGATGTAGTCAGGTGGGCGCCTTTTGGCAACAAAAGAGGACCGAACTGTGTCAGTTCGCCTGCGGGTCGTAATGCACCCAGATGGTCTGGGCCGGCCCGAAGCCGTTGCTCGAGGGGCCGAGCGAAGCGGTGCGGGTGAACCCTGTCGCCGCGACGATCTCCTCGCCGGCGCCGCTGCCATCGGACTGGCCTTCGAAAGCGAAATGGTCGCTGGCCAGGGCAACGGGCGCGAGCATGGTGTCGGTCACCGTTGCCAGCTCGGGGGCAAACAGTTCGCCCTCGGCAACCGCAAGGCTGGCCATGGCATTGCCGGTGGCCTGATCGGCACGCGCCGGCTCGGCAGCCGGAAGGGTGGCGTTTTCGAACAGCGAAGCGAAGGCATCGAGTTCGGATGGCTGCTCGAGCGATGCGGTCTCGATGGCCGCATCGAACCCGGGGCGGATCGCCAGCTCGGCGGGCTCAGCCGCCTGCGGTTGCACCGCGGCTGCGACGGCGGGTGTGAACTGGGGACGCGGCTGGGGAACCGGCGCTTCCTGGATCGCGGCGACCTCCAGCGAACCGCCGCCGGTGGGCGCATAGGCGGAGGGCGTTTCGGCGCGCAACTCGGCCAGCGCACGGGACATCGAGGGCGGCAGCGGCGCTTCGTCAGTTTCGCCGGTGTCGGCCATGGCCACCTGCCGGGTCATCTCGGCGGCGTCGATCACCTGGAAGGGAATGGTTTCGGGCATGGCGGGCGTATCGGCCACCATGGTTCCCGCAATCAGATCGGCGGGCCGGGCCGGCGGGGCAGGGGGCTCGGCGGAGACCTGGACGGGGGCGGAAGCGGCAGCCGCGGCCACCTGGACTGGCGCAGGGGCGGCAGGGGCAGCGACCACTTGCGGGGCGGGTTGCTGGGCCGCCGGCTGATCGTTGTTGCCGCCACCGGTAATCATGTCCCAGAGCGTGCGGGGCCGGTCGCCATCGGCAACCTGGATCGCGCCGTTCATGGACGATCCGGCATTGCACGGCACGCGGTGGCAGCGCTGCCATTCGGCCTGGGCGTAGCGATAGCCTTCCTGGGACAGCACGCGCCCGTTGGAGGGCAGGTGCAGGGTGCGCCCGTCAGGGAAGATTTCGCGCAATTGCGCCTCGGTCATGCGCGGCCAGGCGCGCACCGATGCGGTGTCGAGATGCACGAAGGGGCTGCCCGAGCTGGGATAATACCCCACGCCGCCCACCTGCAAGCGCATGCCCAGCGCGCGCAGCGTGGAGATCGGCACGCCCGGAATATAGAAGTCGATGGCCTTGCCCTTCATGTGCTGGGAATTGTCGGCAACACCCGAGGAGTTCGAGGCGAGCATCGCGTTGGTTGCCGGCGAGCGGTAGGCGGAAACGATGTGGATGGGCTGGCTGGCGCCCGATTGCTGATACACTTCCCAGAGCAGGTCGAACAGGGCCGGATCCATCTTGGCCGGCTCGTTGCGCCGCCAGTCGCGCAGGAATACGTTGAGCCGATCGAGCGCCGATTGGACGAAGCGTCCGTCGCGCTTGTAGACGATGCGGATCGTTTCCTTGGTGTGGGTATAATAGAGATAAAGTTCGCGCTCATTGGCCGCCTGGGCCGGCGCGATCAGAGGCAGAATGGATGCCAGTGCGATGGCTGCGGCCAGCATGGCCCGCATCAAACGGTTGACTGAACTCGATACCCTACACGTCACGCCGCTTAGCCCGTCTTTGATTTAAATGCTCGACGGCACCCTATCAGCAACCCATGCGAGAAACGTTAACGCTAACGGGATGTGTATGCGCGCCGATGCCTTGCCCTTGTTTGCGCCAAGCTGAGGGCGAAAGACGGCGTGAAGATGACCAAAATGTTACCGAGTGCTTAAGACGGTCGCCGGGGGGATCGGCCCGGAGACCCTCAAGGCTTCACGCTTCTCGGCAGAGGTGTAGCTCCACACCCCGCTCCCGCATCGCGTCTCAAACCCGCAGCGAAATCACCTCTCCGCGTCCAGCCCCAGCATTTCGATTACCCGTTCATTGTGTCCATAAAGATCGGCGAAGGATCGCACCGTGCCGTCGTCCCCCACCCGCAGCGTGAAATAGGCCAGGTGTACGGGCACGTGCCGGTCCATGTTGAACCAGCGCTCGCTGCCGCCCAGCGTCGTTTCGAGCGATGCGACGGTGATGTCGGGCTCAAATTCGAGCAGCGCTTCGGCAAAGCCGAACGGATCCTGCACGCGCACGCAGCCATGGCTCAGCGCCCGCATGGAACGCTCGAAGAGGTACGGCGCGTTGGTGTCGTGCAAATAGACGTCGTGGCTGTTGGGAAAGAGAAATTTCACCTGCCCCAGCGCATTGGAAGTTCCCGGCTTCTGGCGCACGCGGAACATCGATGGGCTGGCCCGCGACCAATCCACCATCCAGGGGTCGATGGCGTTGCCCTGGTAGAGCAGTTCCATGTTCTGGCTGGCGATGTAGTTGGGGTTGCGCGCCACCTGCGGGAAAATCTCCGCCCGCAGGATCGAGGAGGGCACGTTCCAATAGGGATTGGTCACCACGTGCCGGATATTGTCAGAAAACAGCGGCGTCTGGTTTTCCGCCGTCCCCACGATCACCCGCGTGCCCCACACCGACTGGCCGTCGCGATTCACGTCGAGCCGAAACTCGGGAATATTGACGAAAACGTTGAACGCGCCCAGATCCTCGGGCATCCAGCGCCAACGCTCCATATTGGCGACGATGTCGGCGCGCGAGGCTCCGCCCGCGCCGTTGATGGCGGCAACCGTCGCCGGGCCCACCACCCCGTCCGGGTTGAGGCCCATTTCGGCCTGGAAGGCTTCGACGGCGGCGGCCAGCGCCTCGTCATAGATCGCCGGATCGCCGCCGGGCGCCAGAGGTACGTCCATACGCTCGCGCAGCATGGGCACGCGCAGATCGGTCATGCCGATCTTGATGAGCTTGCCGTCCCCGATCTTGGGCAGGTCCTCGATTTCGCCGGCATAGTGGTCGGCCAGCAATTCACGCAGGGCGACGAATTCGGGATGGGTGGGGTGATAGCCCATGAGCACTGCGGCCGGGTCCGAGGCCTCGGCCACTGCCGCGAACAGTTCGGCTTCATCGACGCTCTTGGGCGCGACATCGACGAAATCGGACACGGTGCGCGGATCGAGCCGGCCGGAATAGGCATCGTTGGCATAGCGTAGGATGGCCGCCGAAAATTCCGCTTCGAGCGCGGCAAACGCGTCCGGGGTGTCCGCCGTCGCCAGGTCGAGCCCCTCGGTCAGGTAATCCGAAGGCTCCAGGCCCTCAAGATGGGCTTCCCTGAACAGGGCGACGATCTCCTCGGCCGCGTCGGAAAAGGCGATGCCGTCATCGGTCTTGGTCAGCCAGAGCGGTTCGAAATGCCGGGCGCCGTAAAAATAGTAGAGCCGGTCGGCATCGGCCTGTTCCCGGCTGCCGGGGGCAGCTTCGGCCATGGCGGCGCGCAGCCCGTCGCGAATGCTCGTTGCGAGTTCGGTCCTGGGCGGCGCGATCAGGATGCGTGTGGCCTCGACGCCGTTGACCATGACCGTTTCGTAGGCCAGGGCGCTCGAACCCAGAAGTGAGAGAGACGCCACGGCTCCCAAAAGGAGCCCTTTGAACCGCAAGCTCAAACCGTTCACCATGCCGCACCAAGCCCTTCGCGCGTCCGTACGCCTTTCAGGCGAATCTTTGATCCGCGCGCATTGGATAAATTTTATCTCTCCTGCTGAGTCCCGCAAGCGAGGTGCCGTCGGCGTGATCGGCAATCCCCCGATTTTGCAGCTTTCAGGCAACATCTTGCGCTCCCATGCCTTCGAGCCCGTATTCCTTGAGCTTGCGGTAAAGGGTCGAGCGCCCGATACCCAATTGCCGCGCCACCTGCGCCATGCGTCCGGCATTGTGGTCGATGGCAAAGGCGATCAGCTCGCGTTCGATCTCGACCAGCGGCAGCAGGTTGCCCGCCCCGTCGAGAAACCGGTCGGGGACCGGTGCCGGCGTGGGATCGGGAAGGCGCGGCAGGGGCGGGGCATTGTCGATATGGACGGGCTGGGCCGGCGTAAAGCCGCCGCGTTCGGCCCGCGCAGCCTCCCGTCCCTTTTCGGCGACGAGTATCTGGGGAAAATCATCGGCCTGCAGCACCGGGCTTTCGGCCAGCACCACGGCGCGGAAGATGGCGTTCTCCAATTGCCTTATATTGCCGGGCCAGTCATAGCCCATCAGCATATCGAGCGCATCGGATGAAATCGTCGCCACCCGCCGGCCTTCCTCGGCCGCGAACCGGGCGATGAAGTGATCGACAAGGGCGGGTATGTCGTCCTTCCTCTCGCGCAGCGGCGGCAGGTAGATGGGAAAGACGTTGAGCCGGTAATAAAGATCCTCGCGGAACGACCCCTCGCGCGCCAGGTTCAAAAGCCGCCGGTTGGTCGCCGAAATCACCCGCACATTGACCTTGACCGGCCGCGCCGCGCCCACCGGTTCGATTTCGCCCTCCTGGAGCGCCCGCAACAGTTTCACCTGCGTTTCGAGCGGCAGTTCCCCCACCTCGTCGAGAAACAGCGTTCCATTGTGCGCCTCGCGGAATTTCCCCGGCGCATCGGCGCTCGCTCCGGTAAAGGCGCCGCGCACATGTCCGAACAGGGTGGATTCCACCAGATTGGCGGGAATGGCCCCGCAATTGACGGTGACGAACGGCTTGCCGGCCCGCTCGCCCGATCCCTGGATGGCGCGGGCCAGCAATTCCTTGCCGGTTCCCGATTCCCCTTCGATCAGAACGGGAATGGTGCTCGCCGCTGCCTTCTTGCCCAAGGTCATGGTGCGCGCCATGGCCGGACTTTTGGTGACGATATGGGCAAAGGAGAAATTGCCGTCCTTGCGTGCCCGCTCGGCCTTCAAACTCGATTCGAGCGTTCCGAGCTTTAGGGCATTGCGCAGGGAAATGGTGATCCGCTCGGGCGCCACGGGCTTCACGAAAAAGTCGACCGCCCCCAGTCGCATGGCCGAGATCACCGTGTCGAGCGAGGTTTGTGCCGTCTGGACGATGACGGGAATGGCGATTCCGTCGCGCTTTAGCGCTTCGAGCACGCTCATCCCGTCCATTTCCGGCATCACCATATCGAGGATCATCGCCCCGATGCCGTAGGTCTTGCGCAGGACATCGAGCGCCTCGGCTCCCGAATGCACGGCCAGAGGGGTGAACCCGGCCTTTGCGACCACTTCCGAAGTCAGACGAGATTGAACCGGATCATCGTCGACGATCAGAACCTTGTGCATTAGGGACGCTCACTCCAACACGACCACTCAGGCTCCCGGCGGCAAGAATCGCCGGGTGTGCCGATTTGGGTCAGGCTAGGCCCGATCCTTTAACAGGGCTTTAAGCAAGCTCGCCTTGGCAGGGGATGGACGCCCCGATAAGGTGCGCGCCAAAACCGACACGAAGCGGAGTACCTCCATGTCCTCTCCCGCCCCGCAATCGACCCACAACCAGTTCGGCCAGCTCCCCGAATGGGATCTTTCCGATCTTTATCCCGGCGTTGCCTCTGACGAACTCAAGGCCGACCTTGCGTTCCTCGACACCGAGACCAGGGCGTTCGAGGTCGACTACAAGGGCAAGCTCGAAGCTCTTGCTCGCGAGGGGAAACTGGTCGAGGCGGTCAGGCGCTACGAAAAGCTCGACGAGGTCATGGGGCGGCTGGGCTCGTTCGCCTATCTCAACTACGCGCAGAACACCGGCGATGGCGACCGGGTCAAATTCCTCGGCGACACCCAGGACAAGCTCACCAACCTTTCGACCCGCGTGCTGTTCTTTACCCTGGAGATCAACAGGATCGACGACGCGGTGCTCGATGCCGCGTTCGAAGCGAGCGCCGATCTCGCCCGCTACCGTCCCTGGTTCACCGAATTGCGCAAGGCGCGGCCCTACCAGCTCGAGGACCGGGTGGAAGAGCTGTTCCACGACAAATACGTCACCGGCCACGCCGCCTGGAACCGCCTGTTCGACGAGACCATGGCCAGCCTTTCCTTCGATGTAGCCGGCGAGACGCTCGGGCTCGAGCAGACCCTCAATTTGCTCTCGGACAAAAAGGAAGAGAAGCGCTCGGCCGCTTTCGGCGCGCTCACCAAGACGCTCTCGGAAAACAAGAAGCTCTTTGCCCACATCACCAATGTGATGGCCAAGGACAAGGAGATCTCCGACCGCTGGCGCGGCTACAAGGACGTCGCCGACAGCCGCCACCTTGCCAATTCGGTCGAGCGCGAAGTCGTCGACGCGCTGGAGAAATCGGTCCGCGAAGCCTATCCGCGCCTTTCGCACCGTTATTATCAGATGAAGGCGAAATGGTTCGGCAAGGACCAGCTCGACGCCTGGGACCGCAACGCCCCGCTCCCCACCTCCGACGATCGCATCTTCGATTGGGACACGGCCAGGACCACGGTGCTCGACGCCTATGGCCGCTTCTCGCCCAGGCTGGTCGAAGTCGCCCAGCCCTTTTTCGACAGCGGCTGGATCGACGCGGCGGTCAAGCCCAACAAGGCTCCCGGAGCCTTCGCGCATCCCACCGTCACCACGGCGCATCCATACCTGATGCTCAACTATATGGGCCGCACCCGCGACGTCATGACGCTGGCCCATGAGCTCGGTCATGGAGTTCATCAACGCCTTGCCGCTCAACAAGGCGAACTCATGGCTTCAACACCACTAACACTGGCTGAAACCGCCAGTGTTTTCGGGGAGATGTTGACGTTCCGCGCCATCCTGGACGCCACCACCGACCCCCGCCAGCGCTTCGCTCTGATCGCCTCGAAAATCGAGGACATGCTCAATACCGTGGTGCGGCAGATCTCGTTCTATACGCTTGAGCGCAAGATCCACCTCGCGCGCCGGGAGGGCGAGCTAAGGCCCGAGGAAATCGACGCTTTTTGGATGGAAGTCTCCACCGAAAGCCTCGGTCCGGGCATCCGGCTGAACGAGGGCTATGAAGTTCTCTGGAGCTATATCGGCCACTTCATCCACGCGCCCTTCTACGTCTACGCCTATGCTTTCGGCGATTGCCTTGTGAACTCGCTTTACGCACAGTATGAAAAGTCCAGCGAGGGTTTCGCCGAAAAGTATTTCGAGATGCTCAGCGCCGGCGGATCGAAACACCATTCCGAGCTTCTGGCGCCGTTCGGGCTGGACGCCCGCGACCCGCAATTCTGGTCGCTGGGGCTGTCCATGATCGAAAGACTCATTGACGAACTCGAACAAACGCAGCCCTAACAAGGGCATTCAGGGTCCAAATCTCAAATCAGGGGAAAGCCGCAATGGCCGAAAACCAGGTCGCAACCTTTTCGAACGAACCGATCTCCGACGCCGAAAAAGCCAAGGAATTCGAAGAGCATACCAAGACCTATGCAGGATTTCTCGCCGGCACCAAGTGGACGGTCATCGCCACTGTCGCCATCCTGGTCGTTCTGTATCTCGTCTTTGTCGTTTAAGCCGGTCGCCCTGGGGGGCTGGCCGACACATCTTGCAGGCCACTAAGAGGCAAGGGTTTCATGAAAATTGCCATATTGCGCGAGCGCGCGGGGGGAGAAACCCGCGTAGCCGCGACGCCGGAAACGATCGCCAAGCTCATCGGGCTGGGCGCATCGGTCAGCGTCGAATCAGGGGCAGGGGAAGCGTCGCGCATCCTCGACCAGCACTATAAGGACGCCGGAGCGAGCGTCGAAACGACCGCAGCGGCCGCCGTCAAAGGCGCCGACGTCATTCTCGCCGTGCGCCGTCCGGACGCCGCGGCACTGGCCGGCGCCGCCAAGGGCGCGCTCGTTCTCGCCATCGCCGATCCCTATGGCAACGAGGCGGCGCTTGCCGCGCTCGCCAAGGCCGGGCTGTCGGTGTTCGCCATGGAACTGATGCCGCGCATCACGCGCGCCCAGGTCATGGACGTGCTTTCGAGCCAGGCCAACCTCGCCGGCTATCAGGCCGTCATCGAAGCCTCGATGGACTATGACCGCGCGCTGCCCATGATGATGACCGCCGCCGGCACGGTCCGGGCCGCCAAGGTGTTCGTCATGGGCGCCGGCGTTGCGGGCCTGCAGGCCATCGCCACCGCCAAGCGCCTGGGCGCCGCCGTTTCGGCTACCGACGTGCGCGCCGCCGCAGGCGAGCAGGTGGAATCGCTGGGCGCCAAATTCATCATGACCGATGCGCTCAAGGACGCCTCGGGCACCGGTGGTTACGCGCGCGAACTCACCAAGGAAGAGCAGGCCGCACAGGCCGAACTCGTCGCCGGGCACATTGCCAAGCAGGATATCGTGGTCACCACCGCGCTGATCCCCGGCCGCCCCGCGCCCAAGCTCATCACCAAGGCGATGGTCGAATCCATGGCTCCGGGCTCGGTGATCGTCGATCTTGCCGCCGAGCGCGGTGGCAATGTGGAACTCACGGTTCCGGGCCAGACGATCGTCCACAACAACGTGACGATCATCGGTACCCTCAATCTGCAGGGCAAGATCGCGGCCACCGCTTCCCAGCTCTATGCCAAGAACCTCTTGGCCTTCCTTGACACCATGGTCGACAAGGAAGCCAAGAGCTTGAAGGTCAATTGGGATGACGAACTGGTCAAGGCCACGCTTCTGACCCGCGATGGCGCCGTCGTGCATCCCAATTTTGCCGCTGCTGCCGAAGCGGCTCCTGCCGTCGCGGCGCCCGCCGACAAGGCCGAAGCCAAGGCGCCAGCCAAGACCGGTACAGCGCGCAAAACGGCCGCCAAATCCACTACGGCCGCCGCGCCAAAAACTGCAACCGCCAAGGCCCCTGCCAAAAAGGGCACCACGGGCAAGGCCGCTGCCGCCAAGGTCGCCACGGCCGGCGCCGTCGAGGTCGCCACGGCCGGCGCCGTCGAGGTGCCCGCCAAAAAGGCTCCGGCCCGCAGAACCACCAAGGCCGCTGCGGACACCACTGAAGCTGCGGCAAAGCCCGCAGCCAAAAAGCCTGCCGCCAAGAAGCCGGCAGCCAAAAAGGATGGAGGTCAGTAATGGTCGGCGTCGATAGTTTCTTTTTCTTCCTCTCGATCTTCGTCCTGGCGATCTTCGTGGGCTACTATGTCGTCTGGTCGGTCACCCCGGCTCTTCATACCCCGCTCATGGCGGTCACCAACGCCATCTCCTCGGTCATCGTGGTCGGCGCGCTCCTAGCGGTCGGCGTTTCGCTGGTCGGCGATACCGGCCCGGCCCGCTGGTTCGGGTTCATCGCGTTGATCCTGGCGTCGGTGAACATTTTCGGCGGGTTCCTCGTCACCCAGCGCATGCTGGCGATGTACAAGAAGAAGGGCTGATCCAACCATGATCTCTGCAAATATCGCGGCCCTCGCTTATCTCATTGCCGGGTCCCTGTTCATTCTCGCCCTGCGCGGGCTTTCTTCGCCGGTCACTGCCCGGCGCGGCAACTACATGGGCATGGTGGGCATGGCGATCGCCATCGTCACCACGCTCGCCATCGCTGCCCCCACCGATCCCTTTGCCTGGGTGCTGATCATCGGTGGTCTGGCCATCGGTGGCGGCATCGGTGCGTTCATCGCCCGCGGCGTGCCTATGACGGCCATGCCGCAGCTCGTGGCCGCCTTCCACTCGTTGGTCGGTCTTGCTGCCGTCTTCGTCGCGGCCGCCGCGCTCTATGCGCCGGAAGCCTTCGGCATCGGCACCCCCGGTCACATTCATGCCCAGGCGCTGGTGGAAATGAGCATCGGCGCCGCCATCGGTGCCTTCACCTTCACCGGTTCGGTCATTGCGTTCGCCAAGCTCGATGGCCGCATGTCGGGCAAGCCGATCCTTTTGCCGGCCCGGCACCTGATCCATCTTGCCGTCGGTATCGCCATTATCGCACTGGTCTGGTACTTCACCGTCACCGCCGATCCGCTCGCCTTCTGGGGCATCGTTGTTTTGGCCCTCGTCCTGGGCGGCCTGATGATCATCCCGATCGGGGGCGCCGACATGCCGGTCGTGGTCTCCATGCTCAACTCCTATTCGGGCTGGGCTGCCGCCGGCATCGGCTTTACGCTGGGCAACACCGCGCTGATCATCACCGGCGCGCTGGTCGGCTCCTCGGGCGCGATCCTTTCCTACATCATGTGCAAGGCGATGAACCGCTCGTTCATCTCGGTCATCCTTGGTGGCTTTGGTGGCGATGATGCTGCCGCTGCCTCAGGCGATGTGGAAGAACGTCCGGTCAAGCAAGGCTCTGCCGAAGATGCCGCCTTCATCATGCAGAACGCGTCCAAGGTGATCATCGTCCCCGGCTACGGCATGGCCGTGGCCCAGGCTCAGCACGCGCTGCGTGAAATGGCCGACGAACTCAAGGCCGCCGGCGTTGATGTCTCCTACGCCATCCACCCGGTCGCCGGCCGCATGCCCGGGCACATGAACGTGCTGCTCGCCGAAGCCAACGTGCCTTACGACGAAGTGTTCGAACTCGAAGACATCAACTCCGAGTTCTCCCAGGCCGACGTGGCCTTCGTCATCGGCGCCAACGACGTCACCAACCCTGCCGCCAAGACCGACAAGACGTCGCCGATCTACGGCATGCCGGTCCTCGACGTCGAAAAGGCCGGTACGGTGCTGTTCATCAAGCGCGGCATGGCCGCCGGCTATGCGGGCGTGCAGAACGAGCTGTTCTTCCGCGACAACACCATGATGCTGTTCGGCGACGCCAAGAAGGTCACCGAGGCCATCGTGAAATCGATGAATCACTGAGGTTGCTCAGAAGCTGATCGTGGAGGGCCCGGGGGAAATCCCGGGCCTTTTTCGTTCCAGTTACACCGCTGTGCGTACTTGCCGCTTTGTGCCTGGGTGTCCATCTTGAGCCCAACAGAGAGGCTCTCCATGACCAGATCCATCCGCATCGACCTGTTCACCGATATTGTCTGCCCTTGGTGCCTCATCGGCACCGCGCGCCTCGATCAGGCGCTGGCGACCCTTCCCGATGATGTCGAGGTCGAAGTGCTCCACCACCCGTTCCTTCTCGATCCCACGACCCCCGAGGAAGGGCAGAACACCAGGGAGCGCCTCTCGGCCAAATATGGCGGCGATATCGATGCCATGCAGGCGCGTGTGCAGTCGGTTGCTCGCGATGCCGGCGTGCCGCTCGACATGAGCGTTCAGCCCATGAGCTACCCCACCATCAAGCCGCACACCCTCATTCGCTCGGCGGCGCCGGAGCAGCAATATCCCATGGCCAAGGCCTTCGCCGCCGCCTATTTCCTCGAGGGCAAGAACATCACCGACAACGATCTGCTCGCCGATATCGCGGCCCGACACGGTTTTGATCGTGACGCCGCGCTGGCGTTGATCGCCGATGAGAACGAAAACGATACCACCAAGGCCATGGCGCTTTCGGCCAGCCAGCAGGGCATCAACGGCGTGCCGTTCTTCATCTTCAACAACCAGTTCGCCATTTCCGGCGGTCAACCGCTGGAGGTCTTCCAGCGCGCCTTCCGTGTGGCGCTTGGCGAGGAAGCGCTGAACTAGACGAAGCTTTCCCCCGGCGGTATCAGAAAAGCAGATGCTGTCGGGAGGACATTCATGCTCAAAAAGATCGTCATCGGCGTCCTCGCCTTCATCGTCGTGGTCTATGGCGGGCTGGTCGCCTATCTTTACGTCAATCAGCGCGCCTTCTTCTTCAGTCCGGCAGGCGAGACCTTCGACCCCGCCGCCATCGGGCTTGATGCCGAAATCGTCACCATTCCCACGACCAATGAGGAGGTGATCACCGGCTGGTACGCTCCGCCGATCGACGATGCCCTCCCGGCCATTCTCTACCTCAAGGGCAATATGGGAAGCTTTTCCGCCGAGCACGAGCGCTTCACCGCCTTCACTCAAGCAGGCTACGGCTTCCTCTCGGTCGACTATCGCGGCTTCCCGCTCTCGCCCGGCGAAATTACCCAGGATCATATCCTCGCCGACGCGCTCGCCGCCTTCGATTGGCTGGCCGAGCGGGAGCAGCATATCGCCATCTGGGGCCGCTCTCTGGGCGCCTCGCCTGCCGTCTGGGTCGCGAGCCAACGGCAAGCCGACGCGCTGCTTTTGGAAACCCCTTTCTATTCCGCCGTCAACGTCGCCGCCGAGCGTTATCCGTTCATCCCCGTCGCCTGGCTAATGCTTGACCAGTTCCGCACCAATGACTGGATCGGCGCCGTCGAGGAGCCTGTATTCGTGGCCCATGGCACCGCCGACCAGACTGTCAGCGTCGGCAATGGCGAGCGGCTTTTCGAGGAGGTGCCGAACGCTTATGATCTGTGGATCGAGGAGGGCGCCGACCACTCCGATCTCTGGGCACGGGGCATATGGGAGCGGGCGCAGGCGTTCTTTTCGGAGGTGGAGCAGGGAGGCTGAGATGCCGAAATTTCTCGCAATCTACACCGGAACGGCCAGCGCGACAGAAAAGGCGCAGGCCGAGGGCAGGATCGATAAAGCAGCGGGCATGAAAGCCTGGGGCGAGTGGATGGAAACCCACGCCGCCTCCGTCGTCGATTCTGGCGGCCCGCTGGGCAGGACCAAGAAGATTTCCCCCGACGGCATCGCCGACATCACCAACACTGCGGCCGCCTACATCATCGTCGAGGCCGAAAGCCATCAAGCGGCGGCCGAGATGTTCCGGGGCCACGCCCATTTCACCAAGTTCCCGGGCGAGGGCGTCGAAGTGATGCCGATCCTCGACATGCCCGAGATGTAGCGGACGAGACCGGGCCGCCTTTAACCGCGCGATTGTCGCGAAGTCTTGGCGTGCGCCCGTTCGGTCATTGCGAACTGTCGGGGCATGCCCGACAGTGAAGGAGGGGCGAGGGCTCTCGCAAGCTCGGCGTAGCGATCCACGTCCGCAAACAAAAACGCCGCCCTTGCGGGACGGCGTTTCTTGCAAATACGTTCTTGTCGAACAAGAAGCTAGCGACGGCCGGCTGCAACACCAGCTTCGCGTTGTGCGCGCTTACGAGCCAGCTTGCGGGCCCGGCGGATTGCCTCGGCCTTCTGGCGCGCCTTCTTTTCGGAAGGCTTCTCGTAATAGTTGCGCAGCTTCATCTCGCGAAACACACCTTCGCGCTGCAACTTCTTCTTCAGCGCCCGGAGCGCCTGATCGACATTGTTATCGCGAACGACTACTTGCACGCGGAACACCCGCCCTTTCGGTTAGAGAACTCGGTTGAAAATCAAGCGACAAAGGCCAATAGCACTTTGGCGCCGACCAGCACGTGCCAGTCACCGTGGCCGCGCTAGTTACCAGAAGAGTCGGGCGTTGTCCACTGGGGCGACCTAAAAACCTAAGGTTTCGGCACCTTCACGATATTGAGGTGCCCCATTTTGCGCCCCGGCCGGGCTTCGGTCTTGCCATAGACGTGCGGTTGTACCCCGGTCACCGAGCGTCCGGCGGTCGCATTGATTTCCTCGCCGATCAAATTCTCCATCACCACATCGGCCAGCCGGATGGTGCTCCCCAGGGGCCAGCCAAGAATGGCGCGGATGTGGTTTTCGAATTGGTCGGTGACGCACACCGCCTGGGTCCAGTGCCCCGAATTGTGCACCCGCGGTGCGATTTCGTTCACGAGGATTTCCGGCTCATCGCCGTCGGCAACGAGGAAGAACTCGACCCCCATCGTCCCCACATAGCCCAGCTCGGCAGCGATCTGCCCGGCAATCCCGCGCGCCTTGTCGGCCGCCCGCCCAGAGATCGATGCCGGCAGTGTGGAGGTCTTGAGGATATGATCCTTATGGACGTTCTCGGCCGGGTCATAGGTCACCACAACCCCGTCGGCCCCGCGCACGACGATCACCGAGATTTCCTTTTGGAACGCGATGAAGCCCTCGAGCACCAGGTCCACCCCCGAGAGCGCGGCGAATGCCGCCTCTGCGTCCTCTGGGGTGCGGATGGTGCGCTGGCCCTTGCCGTCATAGCCCAGCCGCGTGGTCTTGAGCACCGCCGGCAGGCCGATCTCGGCGATGGCGGCGTCGAGATCGGCACGGCTGTTGACCGCGCGATAGGACGCGACTGCGATTCCCGCGCGGGTCAGAAACCCCTTCTCGGCCAACCGGTCCTGGCTGACCTCCAACGCTTTGGGTCCGGGGTGGAGAGGAACGTTCTCGGCAATCACCTTGGCGGTTGCCAGCGGCACGTTCTCGAACTCGTAGGTGACGACATCGACCGCGCTCGCAAAAGCCCGGAGCGCCGCCACGTCCTCATAGCCCGCCACCGTCTTGTGGGGCGTCACCTCGAAAGCGGGGCTGTTCTCGTCGGGGCAGAAGATGTGAGTGCGCATGCCCAATTGGCTGGCCGCCAGGGAAAGCATGCGCCCAAGCTGTCCGCCACCCAGGATGCCGATGCGCGTGCCGGGAAGCAGGGGAGTGATTTCAGTCATCGTCCTTGGGAAACTCCGCAACCAGATTGGTCTGCCGCTCGCGCCATTCGGCCAGCCGGGCGGCCAGTTCCTCGTCGGCCAGCGAAAGGATGGAAGCGGCGAGCAGCGCCGCGTTGATCGCTCCGGCCTTGCCGATGGCGAGCGTGCCCACCGGCACCCCGCCCGGCATCTGAACGATGGAGAGCAGGCTATCCTGCCCATGCAGCGCCTTGCTCTCGACCGGTACGCCGAGCACCGGCAGTGTCGTCATGGAGGCGATCATGCCTGGAAGATGGGCGGCTCCGCCGGCGCCGGCGATCACCACCTTGAAGCCCTCGTCCCGCGCGCTGGTAGCGAAATCGACCATGCGCAGCGGGGTGCGGTGCGCCGATACAATCCGCGCTTCATAATCGACCCGGAGCGCCTCGAGCGTTTCGGCGGCAAAACGCATGGTGGGCCAGTCCGACTGGCTGCCCATGACGATGGCAATGGGGGGAGATGAAACCAAGAGCCTGTCCCTCAGTGCGGCTAAAGCGTGGCTGTAGCCGAAAACCCCACCCCGTTCAAGGCGTGAGCCAGCCATTGCGCTGGAACGAATCCGAGCCTCGGCACGTTCTGGCTCCAGGCCCGGAGGGGGTCTTTGGGAACCTTATTTGATGGACACACGCCCGCCGGCCACACCGGCCCCATCACCGTTGGCCGGCCAACCGCTGACCGCGATTCTGACCTTCGTACTGATCGTCACCGTACTTTATCTGGGGCGCGGCATCATCGTGCCGCTGGTGCTTGCCGTGCTGCTCGCTTTCGCCCTCGGCCCGGTGGTCAACGCGCTGCGCCGGGTGCGTATCCCTCATATCGTTGCGATCCTCGTGGCAGTTCTGGCCGCCATCGTGCTCATCGGCGCCATTGCCTACACCGCCGTTTCCCAGTTCATCGCGCTGGCCGGCGATCTGCCGCGCTACCAGGCGACGATCAGCGAAAAGCTGCGCATGGCGCAGGAAACCTTCGGCGGCGGGCAAGTCATCGACAGGCTGGTCTCGACCATCGAGCGGGTCGGTGCGCAGATCGAATCCAATACCGAAGGGTTCACGGTCGATGAGGGCGATCCCATTCCGGTGGTCATCGCCGATGATGGCGGCGGGGCGTTGGAAATTGCCCAAAGCGTGTTGTTTTCCATCGTCGGGCCGCTCGCCTCGCTGCTGATCGTCACGATCTTTCTCATCTTCCTGCTGCTCGAGCGCGAGGAACTGCGTGACCGGTTTCTCAAGCTCGTCAGCCGCGGCGATCTGCGCTCGTCCACCGAAGCGATGAACGAAGCCAGCGAGCGGGTAGGGCGCTATCTTTTAGCCCAGGCTTCGGTCAACATGGCCTATGGAGTGCTCTTTGCCGCCGGGCTGTTCCTGATCGGCGTGCCGAACGCCATCCTCTGGGGGCTTCTGGCCACCATCTTCCGCTATATTCCCTTCGTGGGCACGCTCATCATCGCATCGGTGCCCATCCTGCTCGCCATTGCCGTTGATCCGGGCTGGAGCATGCTGCTTTGGGTCATCGGGCTCTACCTGGCGCTCGAAGCGATCAGCAACAATTTCATAGAACCGCGCCTATACGGCAATTCCACCGGCCTCACCCCGCTCGCGGTGCTCGTTGCCGCAATGTTCTGGGCCACCCTTTGGGGCCCGATCGGCCTCATCGTCTCAATGCCGCTCACCGTCTGCATCGTGGTCATGGCGCGCTATGTGCCGGGGCTGAGCTTTATCGAAACCATGCTCGGCAGCGCCCCGGTCCTGCTGCCGCAGGAGCGCTTTTACCAGCGCCTTATCGCCGGCAATGCCGAGGAAGCGACCGAAGTGGCCGATCGCGAGATCGAGGACGGCGATGTCGCGCGCTTTTACGACGAGATCGCGGTGCCCGCCCTGCGCCTGGCCGAAGCCGATATCGCGGGCGATCTTGCCGATCCTTCTCACCGCCACCGGGTTGTCGAAACCCTCGCCGAGGTGATCGAGAACATCGAGGGCACCGCCGACCCGGCCAATGGTGGCGAGGAGACGCGGGTGCTCGTTTTCGGCGGTAAGACCGAACTCGATCAGGCGATAGCGCTCATGGTGGCCGAGCGGGTACGCGCGGCTGGTTTCCCGGTGCGGGTCATGGCTCCTGTCACGCTGCGCAAGGAGGGCATCGCCCAGCTCGATCTTTCGGGCACCGATGTCGCGTGCCTCTGTTATCTGGGCGCCAAGCCCGAAATCTACGCTCGGTACGCCGCGCGTCGTCTCAAGCGTATCCGGCCGCACATCCACGTCATCGCTGGCTATTTCCATCCCGATCTGCGCGCTTCCGGTCGGGAAGGAACGTCCGAGGACATCGATGTCGTCACCCATACCATAGCCTTGGCCGAAAGCTCGATCACCGCAGCGCTGGGTGCCGAAGGGGAGACCGCGCCGGGTCCCACGCCGTCGAGCGATGAAACGCGGCTGGCTGCGCGCGCTCTTTCGGCCCAGGCCGCCGCCGATCCCGCCATCGCGCACGCACTGCGCCGGCTGGCCCAGTCAGCGGGCGCCACGGTAGCCATGGTCACTGTCGTTCCGCTCGGCGAGGAGTTCGCCGAGGACCATAAATCAAGCCATGCCGAACATCTCGCCCGCGAGGTGCTCGCCCGCAAGGGCACGCTGATCATCGAGGATCTCCAGCATTCGCCCTATGCGCATCTGCGCAGTGTCGTCGAGAGCGGAGTGAGGGCCTATGCTGGCGTTCCCGTTGCGCTCGACGATCGGCAGATGGGCGCCGTTCTCGCGGTCTTCGACCAGGAGCCTCGTCTCTACGAGGACGTCCAGGTCAATCGCATCGAACAGAGTGCTCAGCTTCTAGCCTCGGATTTGCAATCGCTTCTCGCGCGCCGCGAGGCGGAGGAAAAAGAGGCGATCGACTGACCTTTGCTGGGCCGTGATCAGTCAGGGTTCGAGAACCAGGCTGCTCGGCACCCTGATCGCTAATGCGCATGTCCGTCGTCGAAGTCCTGCGTCCCCGCCTGCCAGTATCCGGCGGCCTTGATCCATTCCGGATCGTGTCCGCGCTCCTCGACGAAATATTTGCGCACGACCTTGCTCATGGCGCTTTCGCCGGCCACGAAAATGTAACCCTCGCCCTCGGGCACGTCGATCATCTCGACGGCGGCGAGCAAGAGACTTGGATCGCCCGGCTCGCCACCCTCGCGGCTCACCCATTTGATGTCGGCTCCAGCCGGCGCGTCGATCGTCTGGATCTCGCTTGTGTCGGCCACTTCGATCAATGCAATGGCACGGGCATCCCGCGGCAGCTCCTCGAGGCGGCGCGCGATGGCGGGCAGGGCGGTTTCGTCGCCCACCAGCAAATACCAGTCGAAATCTCCGCGCAGGACGAACGAGCCGCGCGGCCCACCCACCCCGATCATATCACCGGGTTTGGCGCCTTGGGCCCAGCTCGAAGCCGGACCATCCCCGTGCAGCACGAAGTCAAGCGTCAGGGTTCGGGCCGTGTTGTCGTAAAAGCGCGGGGTGTAATCGCGCGATTCCGGGCGCTTGCCATCGGGAAAGATCAGCCCGTTCTCCCCGCGCACGGGAGCGGGAAATTCGGATACCCCCGGCTCGGCGAAAAACAGTTTGCAGTGGTCGTCATAGCCAAGTGAGACGAAGCTCGAAAATTCGTCCGATTGCAGCGTGATCCGCGCCATCTTGGGGGTGATCCGCTCAGTGGCGATTACCTTGGCGACGCGGAACTTCAATTCGTGGCGTATGCGCTCGACGAAGCGGGATTGGTCGGTCATCTGCGGCGGTCCTTGGCTCGAATAAACAAGAGCCGACGTACGAATGATGACGGGGGAAGTCAACTTAACTTAATGTCACGCGATAATGTCGGGCAGGATAATGCGCTCGATCTCGACGATCCGGTCCTTGAGGGCAAGCTTGCGCTTTTTCAGTCTCTGGATCAGCGTCGCATCGGCGAGCCCGGAGGCTGAAAGCGTATGGATCGCTGCGTCCAGATCGGCATGTTCCTGCCGTTTTGTGGCCAGTTCCAGCCCAAGCTTGGCCTCTATCTGCTTGTCCAAAGGCAACATGAACGCGTTTTCCCCACGGACGCCCCGCAACGACATATTTGTGACTCTTGCCATAGATTTGCCATTGGACAAAGCCGCCAAAGAGTGTGACGATATTGTCGTCCAATGATGAAAGGAGTGACTATGACCTCACAGACTTACATCACCTCCCTGGAGCGGCGGCATCAGGATCTGGAACGCAAGATCAACGAAGAGATGCGCCACCCATCCCGCGACGCTCTTTTGATCGCAGCCCTCAAACGCAAGAAGCTTGAAGTCAAGGATCAGATGGCACAAGCCAATCGCGACGTCGCTCATTAGGCGTTTGCTCAAGGCGAGTTTCTGTGGGGCCACGGCGCAAGCTGCGGCCTTTTTTATTGGCCGAGCTAGGCCAAAAGCCCGGCTGCGCCATCGTAGATGAGCTTGAGCGAGAGCAGGAAGATCAGCAGGTAGGCCACGCGGTAGAAGATTGCTGGATCGATGCGGCGAACCGCGAACACGCCCACCAGCATGCCGGCAATGGCGACCGGCACGAGGTAGAGCGCCGCCTGCATATTGGCCCATGAGAGCTGGCCCAGCACCAGATAAGGCGGGATCTTTACCGCGTTGACCACTGCAAAGAACACCGCATTGGTGCCGGCAAACAGCGCCGGGGTCAGCCGCAGGGGCAGCATATAGATCTGCACCGGCGGCCCGCCGGTGTGGCTCACAAAGCTGGTGAACCCGGCGACCGATCCCCAGAATGTTCCCCAGAATCGCGAAGGCGGCAGGCCCTCGAGTTTTTTGCGCAACGGCAGCCAGGCATCGAGCACGAAAAGGAGCGTGATGATGCCGATCGCCAGGCGCACCATGGCCTCGCTCACCACCGCCGAAAGGGAGAACGCGATCGCCGTTCCCACCAGGGCGCCGGGCAGCAATATCCAGAAGATGCGCCAATTGACCTCGCGCCGATAGGCGATGAGCGCGATCATGTCCATGACGATCAGCAGCGGCAGCATCATTCCTGCCGCGTCCCGGGCCGGTATCACCAGGGTCAGCAGCGGCACGCCCACCACGCCCAGGCTCGCCACAAGGCCCGATTTGGAAAGCCCGACGAGAAAGACCGCCAGCGCGGCGACGAGAAAGAAGGTGGGATCGGACATGAAGCGCGAAATGGGAAGGGCGGAGTCTGCGCGCATAGCGCCGCTAAACCGGCCGGGTGTCAAGCATCGTCCCAAAATGAACGGCCCGCCACGGATTGCGCGGCGGGCCGTTCGACAGTCAGGAAAAGGGCTTACTCGCGATCGTCGCTGTCGGAATCGCTGCCCTTGAGGGATTTGAGCTTGGCAAACACCGACTCGGCTTCCCGCTCGGCGTCGTATTCCTCGTTGGCCGGTGCGTCGGCTTCACCCTCTTCACCCTCGGGCGCATACTGGGCGCGGTTGAGCGCTTCCTCGGCGGTCAGAAGCCGCGTGCCCTCGGGCGCGTCTTCGGTGATGCCGGCCTGGCGAGCGGCCTTGCGCACTTCCATGTCGAGCTCGATCTGGCTGCACAGGCCCAGCGTCACCGGATCCATGGCGGTCAGATTGGCCGCGTTCCAGTGGGTGCCTTCACGCACGGACTCGATCGTGGACTTGGTGGTGCCCACCAGCCGCATGATCTGGGCGTCCTTGAGTTCGGGGTGGTTGCGCACCAGCCATTTGATGGCGTTGGGGCGCTCGTGCCGGCGCGAGGTCGGGGTGTAGCGCGGGCCGCGGCGCTTGGGGGCGGCGACCTTCACCTTGGGCTCGGAAATTTTCAGCCGATAGTTTTCGTCGGCTTCGCCCTTGGCGATTTCCTCGCGGGTCAATTGCCCGTTCTGGAGCGGGTTGACCCCGCGAATGCCGGCCGCGACGTCGCCATCGGCAATGCCCTGCACTTCGAGCGGGTGCAGGGTGCAGAAATCGGCGATCTGCTTGAAGGTCAGCCCGGTATTTTCGACCAGCCAGACGGCGGTCGCCTTGGGCATGAGCAATTGTGTGGCCATGGATATATCTCTCCTAACGCTGCGGCCCGGTCTTCCTCCGGTCCGCCCGCCTCGCCAGTTCTCGATGAGGGGGAATTTGGCGGCCAATATAGGTGCTAAGCACCGCTCATGCAATTGTTAATCATACCGCTGCGCCCTGCAGGGGATCGGGCGAGCCTGCGGGAGCATGCACCGGCGTGGTGGTGGGCGGAGGCGCAGGCCGTTCCGCGAACGGGTCGGGGCTCCCCACCGGCCCGTCGAGCGGCGTTGGTGCCGATGGCTCGGCGCCCGCCAGCATCGGGTCGGGCGTTCCCACCGGCTCGCTTTGCGGCGTGGGCTCGGGCGGATAGCCGTTGAGCACGATGTCGAGAATTTCGGCATCGCGCATGCCGCGCAGGTTGAGATGATCGGCATCTTCCACCGACATGAAGATCCCGTGCGGGGCCGCCGCATAGAGACGGCGCCCCAGGAAAGCGGGCACAACAGTATCGCGTTCGCCATGGACGATGATGATGGTATCGGCCTGCGCCCCGGCGATGCGGCGGGCGGAGACGAAGGTGTCGTGCATCAACTGCCCCGGCAGGAACGGCATGGTTGCCGCCACGACGTCCGGCAGCGAGGAAAAGGGAGCTTCGAGCACGAGGCTCATCGATCGATAGCGCTCCGACATGGCGACCGCCACCCCGGTGCCCAGCGAATGGCCCATGAGCACCATCCGGCTGCCGGGCGCGTGCTCGCGCACATATTGAATGGCCGCTTCGGCATCGAGCAGCAGCCCTTCCTCGCTCGGCGTACCAGTCGAACCGGGATAGCCGCGATAGGCAAAGGCGAGCACTCCGAACCCGGCATCAGCCCAAGGGCCCCGTCCGAACCTCACCGCCATGGGCTCGGGTACGCTGCCATTTCCGTGGAAGGCGACGACCACCGGGGCGCCCTCGCGCGGGGGCTTGTAATAGGCCTTGAGCCGTTCGCCATCGGCCGTTTCCAGCGCAAAGCGCTCGAAATCGTTGCCCACCATCATGGCAAAGGGCGCAGCGTTCACGAAGCGGCGCGGAAACACCATTTCGCGCTGGAATGTATAGGCGAAGGCTATGACGAGCCCGTAAAGGATGATGGATACAAGGGCGATGCCGCCGGCAAGGCGAAGGGCAGTCTGAGTCATTGCACCGTCTATCAGAATCTCGAACACCGGTCGCGCCCCCAGCTGCCATTAAATTGTCACAAGTCGGAGTCCAGGCAAGTGTGATGTTGGACTCTGACATAATCGTGACCGGCGCCGGGAACCAATCTTTGTGTCTGCGCGTTAGTATTGCCCCTTTGTCTGGACCCAGCCATCCGGATGGGGCAAACGGGAAGCGTCGGAGCCGAAAAAGGAGCGCGCCATGGATGAGGATGAGGTCCGCCGCCAGCCGGTTCATGAGGTCGGCATGCCGCTCGATGCGCTCTCGGTCGATGAGCTGACCGACCGCATCTCCCTTCTCCAAAACGAGATCGCCCGTCTCGAGCGCGCCATCGAAAGCAAGAACGCCAGCCGCTCGGCGGCCGATGCCGTCTTCAAGTTCTGATCCCGCACCGCTCCGAGGCGTGGCCCATCGGCGACAGGGAAGATGCACTTGCCGGTAAGGTTAAAAAAGCGAGTCTCGTTAAGGAAAATTTTACGAGTTCGATTTAGGTTTTCCTCATCCAGTTTTTGCGCTGGAGTTTTTCAGAGCGGTTTCTTCCCTCTGTTTGACGCCTCCCTGTTAACTTTCGAGAGCCGTTCACCTGACGGCTCTTTTTCTTTTTCTGGGTTGGCGATTTCCCCGAGCCGTCGGCGTTAAGCCTAGTTGCAACTCCTCTTGCCGTGCGGGATGACGGCGCCCTCGATTGCGCCTAATATGGCGGTCCAGCTATCGAAACGATCAAGGAGCGCCCGTGGACGAGGTCATGTCCCCAACCGTTGCGTTGACCCCGAGACTTTTGTCCTCGGGAGGTTTTGACCTGCTCTACCGCGAAGGCATGGGGTTGATCGAGGAGGTCGCCGCCTATCTCGACGGGGAAGGGCGTACCGAAAGCAAGACGCTCAGCCGCGAAGGTTCTTTCCTCTACGCCACCGAAAGCATGCGGCTGACCACGCGCCTCATGCAGCTCGCCTCCTGGCTCCTGCTCCAACGCGCCGTCAATGAGGGCGAGATTTCCCCGCAACAGGCCCTTGAGGAAAAGTCAAAGGTCAAGTTCTCGGCCCTTCCCGAGGATCGCGGCGGCCCGGGCTGGGACGAAATCCCCGGGCGCATGAAGCACTATATCGAAAAGGGCGACCGCCTTTTCGAACGGGTCGTCAAGTTCGACAGGATCGAACGCGGCGAAGATATCCCCACCGAGCCCGCCGGCGAAAACGCCCTCAGCTCCCAGATGGACCGTCTCAAAGCCGCCTTCGGTGGCAAATAGAGCGTTCCCACTGCCGAGCGGCCTTCCATCCCCGTCGTCTTCGGGCCTGACCCGTAGACCGCAACGCCTGCGACCCATAGAAGAGGTGTGTGCCCAAACGGCAGTACCACCCAAACAAAAAGCCCGGCACACCGGCCGGGCTTTCGTATTCCGAGCGATCAGGGCTCTTACGAACCCAGGATGCCCTTGAACTTTTCCTTGAAGCGCGACACGCGGCCGCCACGGTCGACGAGCTTGCCCTGACCGCCGGTCCAGGCCGGGTGCGTGGTCGGGTCGATGTCGAGGGTCAGCGTGTCGCCTTCCTTGCCGTAGGTCGAACGGGTCTTGTAGGTCGTCCCGTCGGTCATCGCCACGGTGATGAAGTGGTAGTCGGGGTGAGTGTCTTTTTTCATGTGGATCGGGCCCTAAATCAAACGGGCGCGCAAGCGCCCGGACGGTACGTCTCGTAAACTGGTTGGCGGCCTTTTACCCAAAGCCCGCGCAATGCGCAAGGCCCGGCGAACATCCCCGATTCTCGCGCGTGGTTGCCCTCGGCGCCTCAACGGCTTATCTAGGCGGCAAACATTGAAAGCCCGTTTTATGGCTGACGCACGACTTTCCAACATCACAACGCCCGTTCAGACGGACATTCCGCGCCTTAAGGCAGGGGCCAAGCCGAGCTCGTTTTCCCCGCTGCGCCGTCTGATTCCCTTCATGACACGCTATCCGGTGCGGCTGACGCTGACCTTCACCTTCCTTCTGGTCGCGGCGATCACCTCGCTCTCGCTGCCTTACCTGGCCGGCGATTTCATCGATCAGGGGTTCGTCACCGAAAATCTCGAGGTCGTCTCGTCCTATGCCTGGCTGGTGATCGTGATTGCCGCGATCATGGCGATCTCGGGCGGCGCGCGCTTTTATCTCATCTCGGTCATCGGCGAGCGTGCCATCGCCGATCTGCGGCGCGAGGTTTTCGATCATCTCCTGACCCTCGATGCCACCTTCTTCGACGTCAACCGGGTGGGCGAACTCACCTCCCGGCTCAATGCCGACGTCGCCACCATCCGCTCGGCGGTAGGATCGTCCGCCTCTCTGGCGCTGCGCTCCTTCATCCTGATGGTGGGCGCGGTGTTCATGATGTTCTGGACCAGCTTCCAGCTCGCGCTGGGGGTGATCGTGGTTATCCCCATCATCGTCGTGCCGCTGGTCATCATGGGCCGGCGCATGAAAAAGGTCTCCAAGCGCACCCAATCCTCGCTCGCCGATCTTTCCGCGATGATCACCGAGACCCTGTCCTCGGTCAAAACAGTCAAATCCTTCACCCAGGAGGAAAGCCAGCAGGAGCTGTTCCGCGGCTATGCGGAAACCACCTACAAGGCCGAATTGACCCGCCACATGGCCCGGTCGCTGATGATCGGGCTGGTGCTGTTCGTTTCCATGTGCGCCATGGTCGGGCTGGTCTGGCTGGGCACCCAGGCGGTTTTCGCCGGCATGATCACCGTGGGCGAGGTCACCCAGTTCGCCATCTATGCTGTGGTCGCCACCAGCGCGCTCACCAATATGAGCGACGTGTTCGGCACGCTGCAGCAGGTTTCAGGCGCCACCGAGCGGCTGTTCGAAATCCTCGATACCCGCTCGACGCTGCCAATCAAAGCCAATCCCACCCCCATGCCCGAACCCTCGCAGGGCACCGTGCGCTTCGAAGCTGTGGATTTCACCTACAAGACGCGCGACGATGCCCCCATCCTGGCCGATCTTTCCTTTGCGGTGGAAAAGGGCGAACAGGTCGCTCTCGTCGGCGCTTCGGGCGCCGGCAAGTCGACGGTCTTTGCCCTGCTGCAGCGCTTTTATGACGTCAATTCCGGCCGCGTTCTCGTCGATGATATCGATGTGCGTGACGTCGACCCGCGCCAGTTGCGCCAGCGCTTCGCCTCGGTCGATCAGGAGCCGGTGATCTTTGCCGGCACCATTGCCGACAATATCCGCTTCGCAAAGCCCGAGGCCGGTTTGGATGAAATCCGCGCCGCCGCCGATGCGGCTCTGGTCACCGGTTTCGTTGAAGAGCTGCCCAGTGGTTTCGATACCATGGTGGGCGAACGCGGCGTCATGCTCTCGGGCGGCCAGAAGCAGCGCGTCGCCATCGCCCGCGCGCTCCTGAAGGATGCCCCGATCCTGCTGCTCGACGAAGCCACCTCCGCCCTCGACGCCCAGAGCGAGCATCTTGTGCAAAAGGCCCTCGAGCGCCTGATGGAAGGGCGGACCACCCTGGTCATCGCCCACCGCCTCGCCACTATCCGCAACGCCGACCGCATCCTGGTCCTGGAAAAAGGCCGGCTTATCGACCAGGGTACCCATTCCCAATTGGTCGCCAAAGGCGGCCGCTATGCCGAACTGGCCAAACTCCAATTCCGGATGAACGAAGAGGCGTTGGCGGGGTAATTGCGGTCGTCGTCGACCGTCACAAGCTCAGCGCACCCCTCACCCCGGCCCTCTCCCTCAAGGGAAGAGGGGGCTCCTGTCGAAGCCTTCGAGGTCCGTCCCTGAAAGCTGCAACGGGCTGCCCTTCTCCCCTGGTGGGAGAAGGTGGCCGCGAAGCGGTCGGATGAGAGGGGCGCCGAGCTTGCCAATTCAGACGCGGTTGGTAGCTGAACCCGCTATGCCTCGGTCAGCTTGAACTCGATCCGCCTGTTGCGCCGATACGCTTCCTCGGTATCGGCCGGATCGAGCGGCGCGTATTCCCCGAAGCCTGCGGCCAGAAGCCGGTTGGGTGAAACGCCCTGTTCCACGAGCAGCTTGGCCACCGCGATGGCACGGGCGGCCGACAATTCCCAGTTGGATGGAAATTGCGGGGTGGAGATCGGCCGCCGGTCGGTATGTCCGTCGATGCGCAGCACCCAGGGGATATCGGCCGGAATTTCATCCTCGAGTTCGAGAATGGCATCGGCCAGCGAGGCGATCTGGTCCTCGCCCTCGGGGGAAATCTCCGCCTGCCCGGCATCGAACAGCACTTCGGATTGAAACACGAACCGATCGCCCACCACCTGCACGTCCGACCGTCCCTCGAGAATTTCGCGCAGCCGCCCGAAAAAGTCCGAGCGATAGCGCGAGAGATCCTGGACCCGCTGCGCGAGCGCGACGTTCAGGCGGCGGCCCAGATCGGCGATCTGGGTGCGGCTTTCGGCGTCCCGCAGTTCGGACGCTTCGAGCGCGGCTTCGAGCGCCCCGATCTGCTGGCGCAGGGCGGCGAGCTGCTGGTTCAAAAGCGCCACCTGTGCCTGGGCTTCCGACGAAAGCTCCTGCTCCTCGGCAAGTTCGGCCTCGAGCCCGGCGATCGTGTCGTCATATTCGCCGATCCCGGCGCCCAACCCGGCCAGTTCGCTCTCGAGCTGGTCGCGTTCGGCCTCCACCCCGGAAAGCGTTGCCGAAAGCGAGGCGATCGAGAGTTCCAGATCCTCGGAGTTGGCGCGTTCGAGCTGCAGCAATTCGGTGAGTTCGGCAATCTGCGCGTTAAGGCGGGAAAGCGCCGTATCGCGCCCCAGGATTTCCTGGTTGAGGAAAAACTGGGCGATCATGAACATCGAGAGCATGAAGATGATGACCAGCAGCAGGCTCGACAGGGCGTCGACATAGCCGGGCCAGGAATTGGCGCGTTCGGTTGTGCGTCCGCGGACCAGTGCCATTCGTAAGTGCCCTTAATTGTGCCCGTCGCGCGGACGGTCGGCGTCCTGCAGCAGCGTGTCGATCAGGCGGTTCAATCGCTTGTTGACCTCGGCCTGTTCGGCGATATGGGCCCGCAGATCCTCCTGCTCGGCCCTTATGTGCTTGACCAGCCCGTCGATGCCCTTGGCCAGTTCGGCCATGGCGCGGATGGCGTTCTGCGACGAGTTCTGGGTCTGCATCGTCGCCCCCAGCCGCTCGAACATCTGCTGCATCTCGCTGCCCGAAACGCCGAAATTGCTGGCCTGCATGGTGGCGATCGGGTGGTCGAGTTCGGTCATCGAGCTCATCCAGTCTTCGAGATCGGTATAGAACGAGTTCTGCGCCTGGCTGGTCTGCAGGTCGAGAAAACCGAGCACGAGCGAACCGGCGAGGCCGAACAGCGAGGACGAGAACGCTGTCGACATGCCCCCGAGCGGCGCTTCCAGCCCTTCGCGCAGATTGGCGAACAGGCTCGTGGTATCGCCCGAGGTCACATCCAACCCCTGGATCACCCCGGCGACGGCGCCCACGGTGCCCAAAAGGCCGTAGAAGGTGCCCAAAAGGCCCAGGAACACCAGAAGGCCAGTGAGATAGCGCGAGGTTTCCTTGGCTTCATCGAGCCGGATGCCCACCGAATCGAGGATGGAGCGCATGGACGCAGGGGTGATCACCGTTTCCCCCAGCCGGTCGCGCATGATCGCCGCCACCGGCGAAAGCAGCACCGGGGCCCGCCGAAGCTGGCCGGCATTGCCCTCCTGGAGGGAATTGACCCAATGGACTTCGGGAAACAGCCGGATCACCTGGCGAAAGCTCAGAACGATCCCCACCAGCAGCGCGAACAGGATCAGCCCGTTGATGAAGGGCGAAGACCAGAAGGCTTCCAGAAGCTGAGGCAGGATGATGATCGCGACCATCGCCACCAGGACGAGGAAGATCACCATCTTGATAAGATAGACCAGCGGACTGGAAAGGCGATAGGGATCGTAGGGTTGCGTCATTAAACAGGCGGCTCCACGCGGCACTGTGGCGTAAACCAAGGCAGCGCCATGAATTTCGCCGCCAGCTTAGTCAGACCATGATGTCCTGACAATGACTTGAGACGTGGTTAAGGAAAACTGAGGAAAAGGAAACCCATGAAAATAGCGCGCCCTGCTTCTCCCGAGCGAGTTTGGGCCTGCGCCTGATCCAGACGAGCCGCGCTCTGGAACGAAATCAGGATCGCCTTCAAACCCTGAGGGCTATTTGACGGCCTGGATGGTCTTGAGCAGCTCGCCCTGGATCACCTCGTTGCCGGCAACCACTTCGCCCTTGGCGACGCTGTCATTGCCGCCGGCATAATCGGATACGAACCCGCCGGCTTCCTTGACCATCAGCAGCCCGGGCGCCACGTCCCAGGGGGCTAGCCGGTCTTCCCAGAGCCCATCGAACCGCCCGGCCGCCACCCAGGCGAGGTCGACCGAGATCGATCCGGTGCGCCGGATGCCGGCAACGGCGGGGGTCAGATGCGCCACCTGGCGTTGCGCCATGGAGTCGGTCGCCTTGCCGGTCAATTTGATGCCGGTGGTCAGCACCGCATCGGCCAGGTGCCGGCGCGAAGCCACGCGCAGGCGGCGATTGTTGAGCCAGGCGCCATTGCCCTTCTCGGCGCTGTAGAGTTCGTCCATCACCGGGTTGTAGATCACCGAGGAAACGATCTCGCCATTGCGTTCGAGCGCGATGGCCACGGCAAACAGCGGGATGGCGTGCAGGAAATTGGTCGTCCCGTCGAGCGGATCGATGATCCAGCGGTGCATGCCGTCGGTACCCTTGATCTCCCCGCCTTCTTCCATGAGGAAGGAATAGGTGGGCCGGGCCTTCATCAGCTCGTCCATGACGATCTTTTCAGCGCGCTTGTCGGCCATCGAAACGAAATCGGCCGGGCCCTTGCGCGAAACCTGCAGGTTCTCCACCTCGCCAAAATCGCGGATCAGCCCCTTGCCGGCCTTGAGGGCGGCATTGACCATGATGTTCATCAGCGCTGAGCGGGCCATGCTATTGTTCCTTTGCGTCAGGCGGAAATCACATCCGCTGGTGCGTGTGGTTGGCGCTGCACCCCTTACCCCAATCCCTCTCCCACCAGTGGAGAGGGCTACGGGGGACAGCAACAAGCACTGAATCCCCTTCTCCCCTGGTGGGAGAAGGTGCCCCGAAGGGGCGGATGAGGGGGGCGCCACGAGCGCCATCCTCGCTGTAATCCCAATCAATCCGCGCGGCGGATATAGGTCACTTCATTGGTATCGACCACGATCTTCTGGCCCACGCCCACGAACGGGGGCACCATGGTCTTGACGCCGTTCTCCAGCGTCGCGGGCTTGAACGAATTCGCCGCCGTCTGGCCCTTAACCACCGGCTCGGTGTCGGTCACTTCCAGCGTCACCTGGGCAGGGAGCTGAATGCCGAGCGGGGTCTCCTCGTACATTTCCACGGTCACCATCATGCCGTCCTGGAGAAACGCGGCACGCTCGCCCACGAAATCGGCCTCGAGCTCGATCTGCTCATAGGTTTCGGTGTTCATGAACACGAGCTGCTCGCCCTGGGCGTAGAGGAACTGGAAATCACGCTGCTCGAGCGTCACACGCTCGACGGTTTCGGCCGAACGGAAGCGTTCGTTGAGCTTGGTCGAGCCCTGGATGGCCTTGAGTTCCACCTGGGCATAGGCGCCGCCCTTGCCGGGCTTGACGTGGTCGACCTTGACCGCCACCCAAAGCCGGTCCTGGTGCATGATCACGTTGCCGGGACGGATTTCGTTACCGTTGATCTTCATGAATGGTCTTTTCGTTGCTGCGCCCGCGCGGAAATGGGCGCGCAAGGCCTATATGACTGGTGCGCAGGCTTTTGCCCCAGAACGCGGCGGCTTTCAAGCCTCTAGGACGATTGCGGTGCGGCACCGGGCTTTGAGACGGCCATCTCCTCGTTCCGCATCGCACTCCCGCTCGCGTTCTGCCATAATGCCGGCATTGCGTTTCGAAAATCGAAAGCCCATGGCCATGAGCGTTTTCACCCGATCCGGTTTCGACACCTTTTCCGGTGAGTTCAAGGGCAACACCCTCCACGACCAGTGGGACTCCCGCGTCGCCAAGGTCGGCGGCAAGGTCTATGCCGTGTTCGGCGAGCACGAGGATGGCCCGCCCACATTGGTCTTCAAATGCCCGCAGGAGACGTTTGAAATCCTCACCGCGCTCGCCGGCGTTACCCAGGCGCCATATTTCGCCAAGCGCCAATGGGTGTCAGTTTCCGCCGATGCCGATCTGCCCGAGGACGAAGTCCGCGCCTATATCGCCAATTCCCACCGCCTGGTCGCCGCCGGCCTCACCAAGGCCCAGCGCGCCGAAATCGGCCTCTAGCGGCAAACGCCGCACCTTGCCAGCAGTCCGCTCCCGCCCTTTAATGGCCCCGGGGCAGGGAGGGGAAATCCATGCCGCATAGTTTTGTGATCGTCCACGGCGCCTGGACGGGCGGATGGTCATGGGAGCGGGTGATCGGGCGGCTGCATGCACATGGCCATCGCGCTTTTGCCCCAACGCTGAGCGGATTGTGCGAGCGCCGGCACCTGGCCGGCCCCGCCATCACCCTCACGACCCATATCGACGACATCGTCAACGAGATCGAGTTCAAGGATCTTTCCGATATCGTTCTCGTCGGCCATTCCTATGGCGGCATGGTCGCTACCGGCGTGGTCGAGCGCGTGCCGGATCGTATCGCCTCGGTCGTCTTCATCGAGGCCTTTATTCCCGAAGACGGCATGAGCTTTGCCGATTCCGCGCCGGGCGAGGACTTCTCTCCCGCCATGATCGATCCGCCACCCACCGCCCCGGGAGAATATCTGCGGGAGGAAGATCGGGTCTGGGTGGACAGCAAGGCGACGCCGCAGCCTGTCGGCACCTTCACCGAAAAGCTGAAGGTCACCGGCGCCTACCAGCGCGTCCCGAAAAAGACCTTCGTGGTCGCGACCTCCGGGGTGCCTTTCGGCGAAACTCTGGATAAATTCCGCGCCGATCCGGGCTGGACCATCCGCGAACTCCCCTGCGGCCACGACATCGCGGTCGATCTACCCGATGAGCTGGCCGAGCTTTTAATGGCCGCTGCCTAGCTGGCGCTCTCGCCGCGCGCCACGTCTTCGAGTTCGCTTGGCAGCGTTTCGAGCATCTCGGGCAACGGGGCGTCGGGGGCCTCTTCCTCGCGCGTTGCCGGCTCGGGCTCCTCGCTCGGGGGCACGCCGGGCCAGAAGCGGGCGCGTTCCTCGCCACGGGCGATCGCCTCGGGGTCGGCCCCCGCCAGCAACTGGTCCAGCGCCTCGTCGGTCAGCCCCTGCCGCCGCGCTAGGGCGCGATACATGGCGGCGGTTTCGGCATCCTGGGCAACTCCCTCAGCGGCGGCCAGCATCATGGCATAGCGCACCTGGCCCACCGGATTGCCGGTTTCGGCGGCGCGGCCATACCAATGGGCGGCGCCCTCGGCGTCGCGTTGGCCCGCCGCACCGAGATAGATCAGGGTGGCATATTCCACCTGGGCGGCGGATAGCCCCTGTTCGGCAGCGCTGAGCAAAAGCTCCAGCGCCCCTTCGGTGTTGGGCGCCACCCCGGCGCCTTCGAGCAGCATCACGGCGTAGTCGTATTGCGCCTCGGGCAGCCCCGCTTCGGCCGCTTCTCCGATCAGCTCGGCGGCGCGCACCAGATTGGGCTCGGCATAGAGTCCTTCCACATGCAGCAGGCCCAGATTGTACTTGGCGGCGATATGCCCGCCATCGGCGGCCTTCTCAAAGAGCGCCGCGGCCCGCTCGCGATTGCGCGCCACCCCGGTTCCGTTCTGATAGATCATGGCGAGCTGGAAGGTTGCCTGAATGTCCCCGTTCTGGTCGGCCTGGCCGTACCAGCCGATGGCGCGAGGGATGTCTTGGGGCACGCCCAGCCCGTTGGCGTAGATTTCTCCGATCAGCGTCTGGGCCACCGCATCGCCATTGGCCGCGCGGCGTTCGGCCAGCCGCAGGGCGGTGAGGTAATAGCCACGCTGGAAAGCGCCATAGGCCAGGTCCACCCCTTCCGGCGGATTGAGCAGCATGCGCGAGATATCGAGCGCCTCGTCCATTTGTTCGGTCTGGGCCGGCGCCGCCGCCGGGCTCAAGGCCACCATCGCGGCCAACAGGAAGGGTGAAAGTTTCATGCCTGCTCTCCGAGGAGAGCGTCGATCTTGTCCCAATCGGCCTGGGCAAAGGCGATGAACTCGCTCCGGCGCTCGCCCAGCGTCCCCGCATCGGCCGGCCCGGCGAAATAGACCGAGGGCACCTCGAAGGTCTCGGCCCACCAGTCGGCCATCTCGCGCCCGTTCGTTTCCGGATCGTCGCGATCGCCGAACATCAGGTAGTCGATCTCCAACTCGCCGCGCACCATGGCCTCGTGCCGCGATCCGATGTCGCCGGTCCCCACGATATAGTCGGGCTTTAAGGTGTCCACCGCCTCGCGCAGCGCCTTTACCCCACCCGACATATGTACCCCATCGGCCCGCGCCGATTTGACCAGACTGGGCCGTCCATCGACCAGTACGGCGCAATCGCGCGCCTGGGCGATCGGCGCCAGCTTTTTGAGCCGCTCGATATACACATAATCATCGGCCTCGCCGGCCGCGACCAGCAGGGCGGCGGCGTTCACCCGCTCGAGCGTTGCCTTGAGCAGCTCGGCGGTCCGCTCCACCTCGATCTGCGGGTCGGTGATGAGAAAGATATCGACTGCCATGGCGCCCCAAATACGTTGCGAGCCCCAATGCCGTCAAACCATGACGAAAAAAGGGACGCTGCCGGCTTACCGCGTCCCTTGCCCGATGGGAAGCGTGTTGGGACGGGTTTGCCGCGCAGCCCGGCAGTCGAGGAGATTATCGCTTGCGCGCCGACATCCGATTGCCGATGATCGGGCATGACCGCATTTGCCGACCACGATGCCTATATCGCCGCGGCGCCCGAAGCGCTCCGGCCGCTGCTGGTCCATTTGCGCGCCCAACTGGCTCGGGCGCTCCCCGATGCCGAGGAGATCATTCGCTACGATATGCCCGGGTTTGCTGCGGGAGGTTCGGTCATCGCCGGCTATGCAGCGTTCAGCAAGCAGTGCGGCCTGTATGTGAGCGGCGGCGCCATCAGCGCCTGTTCCGACGCCATCGCCGCAGCCGGGCTCAAAGCATCAAAGACCGGCGTCAAATTCTCCCCGAACAAACCCATCCCCGACGACCTCATCGCTGCACTCGCCCTGTCTTCGCGAAAGGAACTCGGGGTGTGAATGGCCGATGCCATTACGGCCATTAGGGGCGTTTCCAGCAAATGGAATTCACTTTTGTGGTTCGGAACGCGGTAAAACCAGGTCGTAGAGTAGATAAGTTTCCCCGAATGGAAACTGTCGTTGAAAGCGTGCGAAGTTTGGTCTATTGGTTTCCTTTATTGGAAACGAACGGGCACAACAATGGCTCTTACGCTCTACCTCCACCCGCTCGCCTCTTTCTGCCACAAGGTCCTCATCGGGCTTTATGAGAACGGCACCGCTTTCGAACCCAGTCTCGTCGATTTTGCGGATCCAGGGTCCGCTGCCGCTCACATCGAGCGCTGGCCGGTGGGCAAGATCCCGGTGTTGCATGACAGCGTTGGCAACAGGGTGGTCGCTGAAACCAGCATCATTATCGAGTATCTCCAGCACCATCATGTCGGTCCGGTCCAGCTGATACCGACCGAAGCGGAACAGCAACTCGACGTCCGCCTGTGGGATCGCTTTTTCGATCTCTATGTCAGTGTGCCGATGCAAAAGATCGTGGGCGACCGTATTCGGCCCGAAGGCGCCGCCGATCCCCACGGCGTTGCGGAAGCGCATGCGACGCTAGAGACGGCCTATGACATGATCGAAGGGCAGCTCGACGGACGCAAATGGATCATAGGGGAGACGTTCACCATGGCGGATTGTTCAGCGCTACCAGCGTTGTTCTTTGGGTCCATCGTGCATCCGCTTGGCGATGGCAGACCACAATCGCGAGATTATTTCGAGCGCCTGCTGGCGCGGCCATCGGTGCAACGCGTCCTCGCTGAAGCACAGCCCTACTTCAAGTTCTTTCCTTATCGTGACGCAATGCCGTCCCGCTTTTTGGAACCTGTGGCATGACCGAAACAGAAAGCATCGACCGCTATTTCCAGGCCATGGCTGACCCCTACCGGCGCGGGTTTGTCGAACGCCTCTCCAAGGGACCGGCTTCGGTGAAGGAGTTGGCAGCGCCCGCCAACGTTCAATTGCCGGCGGTGCTCAAGCACCTTCGGGTGCTCGAAGACGGTGGCATTGTCGTCAGCGAAAAAGTTGGCCGTGTGCGTACCTATCGCATGAGGCCCGATGCCTTCAAGGCCATCAACAACTGGGTAGAGCAGCGTCAGCGCGACATGAATGCTGCTTTCGACAGATTGGCGACCGCAATGGCCGAAGTGCCCGAGGAGAAGGATCACTGATGGGTATCAATGTCGACCATCGCAGCTTCGTCATTGAACGTGAGCTGCCAGGTAGCCCTGCCCACGCCTTTCGCTTTTGGTCCGACCATCAGCTCAAGCGGCGCTGGAACAGCTGCCATCCGGATTGGATCGTCATCGAGGATCGGTTCGACTTCCACATCGATGGGCATGAGAGCATGATCTGGCGCATGCCGGATGGAACCGAACAGGCGATGCTGGCTCACTTCCTCGAAATTCACCCCCGCCAACGCATCGTCTATGCCTACACGATGCGGACCAATGGCAATCCGATTTCATCCTCGCTCGTGACCGTCGAGTTCGAAGGCCAGGATGAAAAAACCACGATGACCTTCACCGAACAAGCTGTCTTCGCAAGCGTGAAGGACGGAGACATACGGGAGGCCGGCACGGGCATCGGCTTCGCCCGTCTCCAGGAAGTGATGTTTGATTATATAGAGGACACGACCCGGTAGGGCCTGGGACGTCGTTGGCTTGCATTAATCGCAACGGGTCGAACGCAGATTCCTACCGCTAATACGATTGCTGCGGCCGTTCAATCGGGCTGCAGCTCGCAATCGGTCCAGCCAGCCTACGCCGCCCGGTCCAGCTCCGGCGCCCATTGGCCCAGCGAAGCCAGCGAGTTCATCCGGGCGCGGTGGATGAAGGCCTTGCGGGCCGCTGCGACGTTCTCGGCCTTGCCGCCCCAGGCGGCGAGAGCTTCGGCCTGTAGCGCGCGGCCGTAGGAGAAGGTCAGCGCCCAGGGGAGCTTGCCCAGATTGTGCATGGCCGAGAGGTTGGCGCTGGCCTGTTCCGAGGTCTGGCCGCCCGAAAGGAAGGCTATGCCCGGAACGATGGCGGGCACGGTGGCCTTGAGGGTGCGCACCGTCCGCTCGGCAACTTCCTCGACAGACACCTTGGGTCCGTTGATGCCGGGGATCACCATGTTGGGTTTGAGGATCATGCCGTCGAGTTCGACGCCGGCCAGCCGCAGCTCCTCGAACACTTCGGCCAGCGTATCGGTCGTCACCTTTTCGCAGGTTTCGATGGTGTGGTCGCCCGGCTTGCCGTCGGCCAGCACTTCCGGCTCGACGATGGGTACGATGCCCGCTTCCTGGCACAGCGCCGCATAGCGGGCCAGCGCATGGGCATTGGCGTGGATCGAAGCGCGGGTGGGCTTGTTTTCACCGATGGCGATGACGCCGCGCCATTTGGCGAAAGCCGCGCCGATCCGTGCGTATTCGGCCAGCCGCTCGCGCAGGCCATCAAGGCCCTCGGTCACCGTTTCATCGGCGTAGCCGGGCATGGGCTTGGCGCCGGTATCGACCTTGATGCCGGGGAGGCAGTTGTTGGCGCGCAGCATCTCGACGAATGGGGTGCCATCGGCGGCAGACTGCCGGATCGTCTCGTCGAACAGGATGACGCCGGAAATGTACTGGCTCATCGCCTCGTCGGCGCCGAACAGCATCTCGCGGTAATCGCGGCGGGTGGTTTCGGTCGACTCCAGTCCGATGGTGTCGAACCGCTTCTTGATCGTGCCGGTGGATTCGTCGGCGGCCAGAATACCCTTGCCGGGTGCTACGAGCTGGTGGGCAATCTCGCTCAGTCGAGACATCGGACGCAAAACCCCATGCATGTTGTCATGGGGCAAAAAATACCAAAATGTCGCGACTTTGATCGATTAGACGTTCGGGTATTGGACGAATGGATTAGGCCCGCTCCGGGAACAATTTCATCAAACCGTCGCAACAAAGCGGGTGAGGCGCAATCCGGTCTGCGTGGTGTGCGTTTGCTCGGGCGCAAGGCCGTATTCTGCAAGGTTGGCCGTCAGAGGCCCCAATTCTGTCGGGCGCAGCCCGAAACCGGCATCGATAAGGGCGGCATCCTCGGCAAGTTCGGAGCTTTCCGGCCTCGCCACCAGTTCGATCAGCCAGATGTCGCTCGCTTCCTGTGCCGCGACGATGCTTTCGATGATCGCATCGCTCCAGCGCCTTCCGATCGCCGAAATCACCAGCGTTTCGGCATGCGGCAGCGCTGTTCCCAGTTCGGCAAGTTCGGCGCGGGCCTTGAGCCCGGCTTCCTCGATATGCTCGCGCGCTTCGTCCAGCGCCCAGCCTGGCACCATCGCCGTGCCGATCATCTCGGGCCGGTTCTTGAACAGGCTCATCACGATCGCTTCGGCCCCTGTGCCGATCACCGTCACCTTCGACCCGCAGGCCGCCGCCAGTGGCCCCAGCGTTTGTGAGGTCAGCGCCTCGACCATATGGCCCAATTCGTGCCCCAACTGGTCGCCGATCTCCCGGTCATTTGCCGCATCGTCTTCCAGCTCCGTTCCGAATGTCGCCTTGTAGGCGCTCTCGCCAGTCTGGAGAAAATGCGGCAGGCCCCGCGCCGCAAGATGCAGGCGGCCCTTGGCGGTGGTTTGGGAAAACAGCGCACGGCGGAACGGAGAAGTCAGCAAATCGCCGGCCAGCCCAAGCGTGATCCTTTCGCCGCTGCGCTTGAATATCCCCAGTTCGACAAAGCCCGGCATCAGTCGCGCCAGCGCATCGGCATTGACGCCCGCCCGCTGCGCCAGCGCTTCCAGGCTGTCGACCCCCTCCGAGACCAGATCGGGCAGGCGGAATTGCACCGCCGTACGGATCAGGAAGGGCTTTTCCAGGCTCCCGGTTTCCTTGATGCGCATGGCATCGGCCAGGAGCTGGTCGTCATCGACCCCGCGCCGCCAATAGGCGGCCATGTCGATTTGTCCGCGCTCCAGCCCCATTTCATCGAGATAGAGGCTGCGCACCTTGCGCAACACGCCCGCTTCCATGGCGCCCCAGACAAAGCTGTTGCCGCCGGGCCGGGGCAGGGCCCTTGCCGCTTCGATCAGCGCCGTGCCCTCGGGGTTTGCGTCCACGATCCAGTGGACATTGGCCGTCGTTTCGATATCGAGCCGCGATTTTTCCTCGTCGATCCAGATCAGGGCGTCCACGCGCTTGCCCTCGGGGAGCATTTCCAGCCAGTTGCACAGGGCCGGCAGCGCCGTCTGGTCGGCGATCAGCACGAAATGGTCGGCACCGGGGATCATCAGCGAAGCCTTCGGTCCCGCCATGTGCAGCCGGTCACCGGGCTTGGCGGTGGCCGCCCAGGTGCTCGCCACGCCATGTCCGTGCAGCACGAAATCGAACGCCACTTCGGTATCGCCATCGCGATATCTGCGCGGCGTATAATCCCGCGCCACGGGGCGGGGATTTTTCGGCCAGTCGATGGTCCCATCCGCCTGCACCGGCAGCGACAGCACGCCGTCCACCGGGGAAGGGAAAAAGAATTTGACGTGATCCTCGGGCCCTTCGGAGCGGAACGGCGGCAAGTTGCGCCCATCCTTGGAGAAGGCCTTGAGCTCGTCGCTGGTAAACCAGATGCGTTTGAGCGTCGGGCTCACCTCTTGGGTGCGCGAGACTTCCACCTGCCGCAACACGATCGGCAGCTTCAGGGTGGCCGGCTTTTCGTAGTCCATGATATGCCCCTACTGCCCGAACGTCTCTTCGATCGCATCGAGCGTCGCCAGCGCGCCGTAATAGTCGAAGCGGTAGATAGTGTCGGGCATCTCGTACACATCGCCATCGGCAACCGCCGGTATCCGCCCCAGCAGCGGATCGGCGGCAAACTCCTCGACGCCCGGCGAGGCCGGCGTCCAAGGGAACAGGATCATGGTCGGAGCGGAGAGGATTTCCGGCGCCAATTCGTGCGACACCTGCACCGAATCCCCGGTGCTGGCCCGCTCGAAATCGGGATAGCGCTCGCCCAGCGGATCGGGCTCGAACCCCACTTCCGCAAAGAGCTGCGGCGTCGGCGTATCCTCGGGCACGAAATAGGGCGCCGCGCCCGGCTCGGTGGCATAAACGAAGATGGTGGGCTGCTCGGGCAGGGTGATCGCCTCGCGCACCTCGGCCACGCGCTGCTCATAAATCTCCATCGCCGCCTCTGCCTCCTCCTCCCGCCCCAGCGCGTTGGCGATAAAATCGAGCTCGGCCTCCCAATTGGGCAGCGCCGTATCGACAAACAGCGTCGGCGCAATGGCCGAAAGCTGGTCATAGGCCTCATTGGCTAAGAACCCCGGCCGCCCGGTTCCGCCGGCGATGATCAGGTCCGGCCCATAGCCCAGGATCTGCTCGAAATTATACCCCTCGAAATTCCAGGGCAGCACCTCGGACCCCGATGCCCGCGCCTCGTCCGCCCAGGCCTGGGTAAACCCGTCCTTGGTCACCGAGCGGTAGGATTCGGTCACCGCGAGGATATCGAGCCCGAGCGCATAGACATATCCCGCCACCGCCGGGTTGAGCACCACGATGCGCTCCGGCTCGGCGGGAATGGAAACGGACCCTTTGACCGTCTCGACCTCACGCATCTCCTGCGCGGTGAGCGGACCCGCCAGTACGAGGGCCGAGACAACAACAACGATGGTATGCAAAATGATCACGGTCGAGCTCCTCGCAAAACAGCCCGACCGCTCTACAAATCATGATGGAAGGTGTCAAGAAACGGGTCGTCAGCCCTGTTTGAGCGCATCAACGCCCGGCAGCGGCTTCCCTTCCATCCATTCGAGGAACGCCCCGCCGGCGGTCGAGACATAGGTGAACTCGTCCTTGACCCCCGCATGGGCCAGCGCCGCCACCGTATCCCCGCCGCCCGCCACCGAGGTCAGAAGCCCCTTGCGCGTGCGCTCTGCGGCGTGCTTGGCGACCTCCACCGTCGCCTTGTCGAACGGGGCGATCTCGAAGGCGCCCAGCGGCCCGTTCCAGACCACCGTATGGGCCTCGTTGATCGCCGCCTTGATCTTTTCGACCGATTGCGGCCCCGCATCGAGCACCATGCCGTCCTTCTCGATCGCGTCGAGCCCATAGATCCGGCTCGGCGTCCCGGCCTCGAAATGCCAGGCGACCACCCCGTCGATGGGCAGGATGATGGCGCAATGCGCGTCCTCGGCCTTGTCCATGATCCGCAGCGCCGTTTCCTTCAGATCGCGCTCGCAGAGCGATTTGCCCACGTCATAACCCAGCGCGTAGATGAAGGTGTTGGCCATCCCCCCGCCGATCACCAGCGCCTCGACCTTGTTAACGAGGTTTTCAAGCAGGTCGATCTTGGTCGAAACCTTCGCGCCGCCCACAATGGCGATCACCGGCTTTTTGGGATTGCCCAGCCCCTTTTCCAGGGCCTTCAATTCCGCCTCCATGGCCCGCCCCGCCGCCGCCGGCAGCTTGCGCGCCAGCCCCTCGGTCGAGGCATGCGCCCGGTGCGCGGCGGAAAACGCGTCGTTGACATAAAGGTCGCCCAACGAGGCCATGGTCTCGATCAGGGCGGGGTCGTTCTTTTCCTCGCCGGGGTGAAAGCGGGTGTTTTCCACCAGCACCACCGAGCCGGGCTCGGCCCCATCGATCACCGCCTTGGCCTCGCTCACATCGGTCCAATCGGTCTTTGCGAATTGGACGGGCTTGCCCACGATGCGCTTGAGCTCGTCCACCACCACCGCAAGGCTCATGGCCGCGTCCACCTTGCCCTTGGGTCGCCCGAAATGGGCTAACAGGATCGGCAGTCCGCCCTTGTTGGCGATTTCCTGGATGGTGTGCGCCACGCGCTCGATCCGGGTGGCGTCGGTCACCTTGCCATCCTTGACGGGCACGTTGAGGTCGACGCGTACCAAAACGCGTTTGCCGTCGAGGTCGAAATCGTCAAGGGTCTTGAAGGCGGCAGTCATGGTCGCACCCATTGGTGTTGGCGTGTCTTTTCCCTCGGCCAGCACAGTGGCTCAAGGGCTTACGATAGGCAAGAAAAAGGCGCTCCCCGAAAAGGAGCGCCCCAAAAGGCGTCGGCGCTGTGTTAGAGCGTCTTGGCGAAAGCCACCGCCGTGTCGCTCATCCGGTTCGAGAACCCCCATTCGTTGTCGTACCAGGAAAGGATGCGCACGAAATTGCCGTCCATCACCTTGGTCTGGTCCATGTGGAACACGGACGAATGCGGGTCGTGGTTGAAGTCGGTCGAAACCAGCTTCTCGGTGGTGAAGCCCAGGATCCCCTTGAGCTTGCCTTCGGCAGCGGTCTGGATCGCCGCGTTGATTTCTTCGACCGTTGTGGTCTTTTTGGCGATGAACTTGAAATCCACCACCGAAACGTTCGGGGTCGGCACGCGGATCGAGGTGCCGTCGAGCTTGCCGTTGAGTTCGGGCAGCACCAGGCCCACCGCCTTGGCGGCCCCGGTGGTGGTGGGGATCATCGAAAGCGCCGCGGCGCGGGCGCGGTAGAGATCCTTGTGCATGGTGTCGAGCGTGGGCTGGTCACCGGTATAGGAGTGGATCGTGGTCATGAAGCCCTTTTCGATTCCCACCGCTTCATTGAGCACATAGGCGACCGGCGCCAGGCAGTTGGTGGTGCACGAGGCGTTCGAGATCACCGTGTGCTCGGGCGAAAGCTTGTCGTGGTTGACGCCATAGACCACGGTGAGGTCCGCGCCCTCGGCGGGGGCCGAAACGATCACCTTCTTGGCCCCGGCTTCCAGATGCGCGGAGGCCTTCTCCTTGGAGGTGAAAATGCCGGTGCATTCCATGACGATATCGACGCCCATCTCTCCATGGGGAAGTTCGGCGGGATTGCGCACGGCGGTCACCTTGATCGGCCCGCGGCCCACATCGATGGTATCGCCCGCAACCGTCACCGTGCCGGGGAACTTGCCATGCACCGAATCGTAGCGGATGAGGTGCGCATTGGTCTCCACCGGACCTAGATCGTTGATGGCGACGATCTCGATATCGGTGCGGCCGGATTCGATGATGGCGCGCAGCACGTTGCGGCCGATGCGGCCAAATCCGTTGATGGCGACGCGGACGGTCATGAGCGACTCCTTGAAAGAAATGCCGAGCAGTAAGGAAAAGGGGCGCTCGCGCGCCCCGGTTATTAAAGCTGCGCCTTGGCCGCTTCAACAACGGCTTTGGTCGTAATACCGAAGTGAGTGTAGAGATCGGAAATCTCGCCCGAGGCGCCGAACCCGGTCATGCCGACGAAGCGGCCGGTTTCGCCCAGGAACTTGCTCCAGCCCATCTCGATCCCGGCTTCCACCGCAACGCGGGCCCTGGCCTTGCCGAAAACCGTCTGCCTGTAGTCGTCCGGCTGGGCGAAGAACAGCTCCATCGAGGGCACCGACACCGCGCGCGCCGGGGTGCCCGCTTCGGTCAGTTCCTTGGCCGCTTCGACGGCGATCTGGGTTTCCGAACCCGTGCCGAAGATCACCACTTCGGCGTCCGCGTCACCCCAGATGGTATAGGCGCCGCGCAGCGAGAGGTTCTCGTCGGTGTATTCGGTCCGCAGCGCCGGCAGGCCCTGGCGCGACAGCGCGAGGATCGAAGGCTGCTTTTCCCGTTCCAGAGTGATTTCCCAGCACTCGGCCGCTTCCATCGCGTCGGCGGGGCGGAAGACGAGCAGGTTGGGAATGGCCCGCAGCGCAGCTAGGTGCTCGACCGGCTGGTGGGTCGGTCCGTCCTCGCCCAGCCCGATGGAATCGTGGGTCATCACATAGCCCACGCGAATGCCCATCAGCGCCGACAAGCGGATCGAGGGGCGGCAATAGTCGGTGAAGGTCATGAAGGTGCCGCCATAGGGAATCATCCCGCCATGGAGTGCAATCCCGTTCATGGCGGCGGCCATGCCGTGCTCGCGGATGCCGTAATGGATGTAGCGGCCGGCGTAGTCGTCGGCCGTGAACGGCAGCGTCTGGGAGGTGTTGGTGTTGTTCGAGCCGGTCAAATCCGCCGAGCCGCCCAGCGTCTCGGGCACCGCTCCGTTGATCACCTCCAGCGCATCCTGGGAGGAGGCGCGGGTCGCCTTCTTCGGCTTGTCGGCCGCCAGCTTCTTCTTGTAGTCGGCCATTGCCGATTTGAGCGCTGCGGGCAGCTCGCCCCGCATGCGGCGCTCGAATTCCTCGCGCTTTTCGGCTGCCTGCAGCCGCCCGTTCCAGGCTTCACGCGCCTCGCCCCCGCGCTGGCCGGCGGCGCGCCAGTTCTCGACGATTTCGGCGGGCACTTCGAACGGCCCGTATTCCCAGCCGAGTTGCTTCTTGGCGGCGGCCAGTTCCTCGTCGCCGAGGGGCGAACCGTGCACCTTGTTGGTGCCGGCCTTGTTAGGCGAGCCGAACCCGATGGTGGTCCTGGCCGAAATCAGCACCGGCTTGTCCGACTTCTGGGCGTCGAGCAGAGCCTTTTCGATCTCAACGGGGTCGTGGCCGTCGATATCCATGGTCGCCCAGCCCGAAGCCTCGAAGCGCTTCAGCTGGTCGGTCGAGTCGGCCATCGACACCTTGCCGTCGATGGTGATGTCGTTGTTGTCCCAGATGACGATGAGCTTGTTGAGTTTCAGATGCCCGGCCAGCGAGATCGCCTCCTGGGAAATGCCTTCCATCAGGCACCCGTCACCGGCGTAGACATAGGTATGGTGGTTGACCAGGTCCTCGCCGAACTCGGCGCGCAGTTTGGCTTCGGCGATCGCCATGCCCACCGAATTGCCCAGGCCCTGACCGAGCGGGCCGGTGGTGGTTTCGATGCCGTCCGCATGGCCGTATTCGGGGTGTCCGGCGGTCTTGTAGCCCAATTGGCGGAAATGCTTGATGTCCTCGAGCGTCATGTCCTCGTAGCCGAGGAGATAGAGCGAGGAATAGAGCAGCATCGAGCCGTGCCCGGCCGAGAGCACGAAGCGGTCACGGTCGGGCCAGTTGGGGGCCTTGGGGTCGAACTTCATCACCTTGGAAAACAGCACAGTGGCGATGTCTGCGCCGCCCATGGGCAGGCCCGGATGGCCAGAATTGGCGGCCTGCACGGCGTCCATGGAAAGGGCGCGGATGGCGTTGGCCATTGCATCGTGTTTGGCTCTGTCTGTCATGGTGTCCCGAAAGCGTTCGACGAAGAAAAAGCGGTGCGTCCGACCGTCCCGAGCGAGGGCCGTTGCGCGTGGCAGACACATAACAGGTCCGGGTATCGAGTCAATGTCGCGGCCAACCCGGCACCCTTGCTATTTCCGCCACTTTTGGGGTTATTGTGAGGGGGGAAGACACCAGATTCGAAGGACGCGCCCAAGTGTCATCGTCATCAGCGGGAGAGAGTTTTTCGGCGGCCATCGAGCGGCTCGACAGGGCGCTCAACAGGCTCGACACCTCGGTCCGCTCGCTCTCGGGGCGGCTGCGGTCCTCGGCCCAGTTACAGGCCGAAGGCCAGCGTCTGGCTGCCGACCGCGCGCGGCTGGCGGGCGATCTCGACCGGGCCACGGCCCGCGCCGACCGGCTCGATCAGGCCGCCGACGAAGTCTCGCGCCGGCTCGATGATGCAATGGCCACCGTCCGCTCAGTGCTCGAAGAAGGAGAAGTGCGTGGCTGAAGTCAGCGTCGAAATCAACGGCCGCAAATACCGCATGGCATGCGAGGACGGGCAGGAGACGCATCTGTCTTCGCTTGCCGCGCGCTTCAACCGCTATATCGACGAATACAAGGGCACGTTCGGAGAAATCGGCGACAATCGCCTGACCGTCATGGCCGGCATCGCCGTCATGGACGAATTAACCGAGGCTGAGCGCAAGCTCGACCAGTTGCGTTCCGAACTCCAGACCGTCACCAAGGCCGGTAGCGACGTGGCGGCGGAAGCCGAATCCATGGAAACCAAATTCGCCGCCAAACTCGCCGACGTCGCCCGCCGCATCGAATCCATCGCCACCGCCGTAGACGCCGCCGGACAGGAGCAGCAGACGCAGGGTTGAGAACTGCGGTCAGCCTCTCCCTCGTCGTCTTCGGGCTTGACCCGGAGACCCGCAAGGTTGCCACGATTACCGAAGACGTGAATTCACCCGAACCTCGCGCCCAACACCCCTTCAGAAGTCACGGCAGCGCGGCGGATTGTCGGGTCAAGTCCGACAATGACGAGATGAGAGGTTGCACGCTCCAGCCCCTCTTCTGGCATAATCATCTCCCTGCGCTCGGGTAGGCAGTGCCGTGCCTCAAACTCAACCTATCATTCCGGTTATTCCTGGGACCCAGCAGCCCCCGCCAAGGCCCAACGCAACCGGAAGCCACACGCACCACCTTTCTTTCGTCGTCTTCGGACTTGACCCGGAGACCCGCAAGGCTGCCACCTGCTCAGCAGGTGTTGTTTCTCCAACCCGTTCGGGCCGAGATACGCTGCTTTCTGGATTCTGGGGACGAGCCCTGGAATGACACGCTGGGGCAGGGCAGCACGGTGTTTCAAACTTAGCCTGTCATTCCGGGATTCAGTCGGAAGCAGCTCTTGCCAGGGCAGGCTTAAGCTGTAGTTTTGCGCCGCCTCCCCTCAAACCCCAACAGCCCCCAATGCCCTCCGTCCTTGCCGTCCACGCCGCCCGCGGCCACAATTTCTCCAAGCGCACCCAGCTCTTCATCGATATCGTCGAGGGGCTGGGCGTGGCCGGCGATGCCCATGCCGGCACCACGGTCAAGCACCGCTCGCGCGTTGCGGCCGATCCCACCCAGCCCAATCTGCGCCAGGTGCATCTGATCGCTTCCGAACTGCTCGACGAGGTCAACGGCCTCGGCTTCGACGTTGCCCCCGGCGCGTTGGGCGAGAACGTCACCACCACCGGCGTCGACCTCATCGATCTGCCGCGCGGCACGGTTCTCGCGCTGGGCGATGCGGTCCGCCTCGAAGTCACCGGCCTGCGCAACCCATGCGTGCAGATCGAGCGTTTCCGTCCGGGCCTCCTCCAGCACATGATCGGCAAGCGTGCCGACGGCACCCCGCTCCTGCGCACCGGCATCATGACGGTTGTGCTGGCTGGCGGCACAGTCAGAGCAGGGGACCCGATCGGCGTCGAGCTGCCGGCCGAACCGCATCGCCGGCTGGAAAAGGTCTAGGAGAACACCCTAGATCCGCTTGAGCCCCGACCGCTCGATTATTGCGGTGAGGTCGTTCATCTGCTCGTCCGTCAGCGCATGGCGCGGCAGCATCTGGAACAGGTTCTGGGACTGCATGAACATTACCATTTTCCCGTCGGCGCTCCAGCCGTAATAGTCGGTCCACGCCACGGTGCTCGCCGCAGCCTCGGTGTGTGCGATATACGCTTCCTGCGTCCAGGAGACCTCGACCGGCTGCTTCAGGGTCTTTTGCTGGGAATAAACCTTCCGCGCCCGGCGCGGCACAATAAACAAATAACCCAGCAGCGGCAGCAGAACGGCGCCGATGATCCCGCCGATCGCGGCGCTGGTCCAGGCCTCGTCGAAATCGGTCATCACCATCGCTCCGATGGCGATGACAAAGACGACGATCACGAACAGTTTGGGCCCCCAGCGCGTCGCCCAATATCGCCGCATATGCAGACGCAATGCGTTGGCATAATCCTCGGCAGTGATGGTGAAGCGCGTAAACGGATGATCGGGCGGATAGCTCATGGCTCAAGATGTCCGCGGCCGGATCCTGGCGTCAAGGCAGAACGAAGGGCAGGTCGGTATCGCCGGTCTTTTCCCCGAAGCGGGTGATCAGCGCGTGAACCTGCCCGCGGTGATGGGTCTGATGGTTGAAGATCTGGACGACGATCAGATCGCGCGGCTTGGTCATGTCGCGCCCTGTCGCCCCGCTGTGCCAGGACAGTTCGCCCCCAAGATCCTCAGTGGTCAGCCCATCCGCCCAGGCGATGAGGGTTTCGTCCATCGCCTGCCGCTCGGCCCAGAGCGCATCGAAATCGCTCACGAGCTTTGCGCTCTCGCGGATGGGCACGCCCGGCGCTTCGCCGATGCCAAATCGGGAAAGCCACAAGCGGTCGGCCCAGAGCAGGTGATTGAGTGTCCCGTGGATCGAGCCCCAGAACGCGCCGCAATCCTCGCGCCGCTGCTCGTCGCTCAGCCGCAGCGCGGCGCCATAGATGCGCCGGTTGAGTTCGGCGTTGTAGTGGGCCATGGTGCGGGCGTAGTCGGGCATGATCATTGTCGGTTCCTCCCCTTCAAACGGCGCGCTGATCATCCTTCAGGCTGCAATTTATGTCAATGTAGCTGACATAAGTTGCACAAGCGTCGCAGCAAACGCCGTACAAGTATATGCACGATGTGCGACGGTGTTGCGAAAAACCTCCAGCGCCCCTTTGCCACCACGGCAATAGGGCCTATATGATCGCTTGCTGCCCGGTGCGTGTAGGATACTGCATCCCCGGGGCCTTATCGATCCTTAAGGGAGCTGTCCCTGACCGGGCCCGTGGGCTCGGACATATGGCGCCCACCTACGTGAGTAGGTTCCCGGGATCGACACATCCCACGGCCAGGGCGGCACAAAATTTTGTGAAGGAATCCAGCGGCTTGATCGATAGCGAAGCCCATCTCGAAGAGCAGAAGGCCCAGCTCCGCACAGAGGCACTCGCCCGCCGCGAGGCGGTTCCCCAAGCCGACCGCGCCGACGCCGCGAAGGCCGCCGCGCAGCATTTCCTCGAGGGCGTTCCGCTTCAAGACGGCCAGATCGTCGCCCTTTACTGGCCCATCCGCGACGAGATCGACTGCAAGCCGCTGCTCACCAAACTTGTCGATTCCGGCCAACCTGTTGCTCTGCCTGTGGTTTTAGGCGAGGATCTCCCGCTCGAGCTTCGCTTGTGGGAAGACGGCCAACCCCTCTATCCTTCGGGCTTCGGCACCCTCGCTCCGGCAGAAACCGCACCGGTCGTTACTCCCGACATCGTCGTTATCCCCTTGCTGGGTTTCGATAAATCCGGGACGCGCCTGGGTTATGGCAAAGGCTATTACGACCGCACCCTGGCCGCTATCGGGCGAAAGCCGCTGCTGGTGGGTTATGCCTTCGCCGGCCAGGAACTCGATTTCATCCCGCGCGAGGCTCACGACCTGCCGCTCGATCTTCTCGTCACGGAAACCGGCCTGCGCCGTTTCGGGGCCGCATGAGGCTTCTGTTTCTCGGAGATGTGATGGGCCGGGCCGGACGGGACGCCGTCGCCGAGCGCCTGCCGGGGCTGATCGAGCAGTACCGCTTTGATTTCGTTATCGTAAATGGCGAAAACGCCAGCCATGGCCGCGGCATCACCGAGGCTCACTACGAGCTTTTGCGCGATGCCGGCGCCGACGTCGTGACGCTGGGCGATCACGCCTTCGATCAGCGCGAGCTCATGACGGCCATCGAACGCCACGACACGCTGATCCGCCCGGTCAACTTCCCGCCCGGCGCTCCGGGGCGCGGGGCGGCGCTGGTCACCGGCCGCAACGGCCATCAGGTGCTCGTCGTCAATGCGCTGGGCCGGGTCTTCATGCCTCCCATGGACGATCCCTTCCGCGCCCTCGATGCGGCCATCGCCGGTTGTCCGCTGGGCGAACAGGCCGATGCCATTGTCGTCGATTTCCACGCCGAGGCCACCTCGGAAACCCAGGCGATGGGTCATTATCTCGATGGCCGCGTCTCCCTGGTCGTGGGCACCCACACCCATATCCCCACCTCCGATCACCGCATCCTGCGCGGTGGCACGGGCCTGATGGGGGATGCCGGCATGTGCGGCGATTATGACAGCGTCATCGGCATGGAATCCGAGGAACCGCTCAACCGCTTCATCAGCGGTCTGGCCTCATCGCGCTTCACACCCGCCGAGGGCGAGGCAACCCTTTCCGGCGTCGCCATCGAAACCGACCCGGAAACCGGACTGTGCGTATCGATCCAGCCCCTCCGGATCGGCGGGTCCCTGTCGCAGGCGCTGCCCAGCTTTTCTTGACAGGGATCGAAACCGGGGTGCTTGGTGTTAAGCCAGATGATATTGGCTGAGGGGACACCAATGGACGCGGTCATCGATTTCATCAACGGCATCCTGTGGGATTATGTGCTGGTCTACGGCCTGCTCGCGGTCGGCGCTTTCTTCACGCTTCGATTGGGGTTTATCCAGTTCCGCTATTTCCCCGAGATGTGGAAGAACGTCCTGCAGTCGCGAGAAGTCGACCGCTCGGGGATCACGCCATTTCAGGCGCTGTGCACGTCATTGGCGTCGCGGGTGGGCACCGGCAATATCGCCGGGGTCGCCGTAGCCCTTTACCTGGGCGGGCCGGGAGCGATCTTCTGGATGTGGGTGGTCGCGCTCGTGGGAATGGCCACCGCCTATGCCGAAAGCACGCTGGCCCAGCTCTATAAGGTCCGGGATGGCGAAAATCGCTATCGCGGCGGCCCGGCATTCTACATTGCGCGCGGGCTCAGGGCGCCATGGGCGGGCGTGATCTTTTCGGTCTGCCTCATTCTGGCGTTCGGGTTGGTATTCAATGCCGTTCAGGCCAATTCCATCGCCGAATCCATGGAAGTGGCGTTCGGCACCGAACGGATGTGGGTAGGGCTCGCCATCGCGCTTGTCGCCGGCATCGTGGTGTTCGGCGGCATCCAGCAGATCGCCTCGGTGGCCCAGTTTCTCGTGCCGTTCATGGCGGCGGTCTATCTGCTCGTGGCGCTGTTCGTAATCGTCACTAATATTGCTGAAGTTCCCGGCGTCTTCGGCCAGATCTTTGCCGGGGCATTCGGGCTGGATGCGGCGGCGGGCGGGATATTCGCCGCGCTGCTCCAGGGTGTGCGGCGCGGATTGTTCTCCAATGAGGCCGGCATGGGCTCCGCGCCCAACATCGCGGCGGCGGCCACGCCAGACCCGCACCATCCATCCTCGCAAGGGTTCGTCCAGGCGTTGGGCGTATTCATCGACACTCTGGTCATCTGCACGGCAACCGCCTTGATGATCCTGCTCTCGGGCGCGCTGGTCCCCGATAGCGGCCTGAGCGGCACGCCACTGACCCAGGCGGCCATGAGCGAGCATATCGGCGGCATGGGGAATTATTTCGTCGCCATCGCCATCCTGTTTTTTGCCTTCACGTCGATCATCGGCAATTATGCCTATGCGGAAATGGCGTTGGTCTTCATCGGTTTCGGCAGCCGCGCCGGCTTTGTCGTGCTCAGGCTTTTGACGCTGGGCATGGTGATCTGGGGCGCGCTGCAGAGCATCGCAACCGTCTTCAACGCGGCCGACGCGGCCATGGGGCTGATGGCGACCGTCAATCTGGTTGCAATCGTTCTGCTTTCGGGGACGGTCTATAGGCTCACCCGTGACTATATGCGGCAACGGGAAAGTGGCGAGGTTCCGGTGTTCCACGCCCGCGATTATCCCGAATTGTCGGGCCGGATCGACAGCTCGATCTGGAATCGCGACAACCAGGGATAGATCGCGTGACGCGCGCGCGACGGGAGCCCTTTTCTCAGGGCCCCGTCTTTATTTTCGCCCTTGAGGCGATTATAAGCCGCCCATTCATTTTTCCGAGTTAGTCACAAGGGAACTGTCCGACCATGGCCGGCCATTCACAGTTCAAGAACATCATGCACCGCAAGGGCCGTCAGGATGCCGTGCGGTCGAAGATCTTCTCCAAACTGGCGCGCGAAATCACCGTTGCCGCCAAATCGGGCCTGCCCGACCCCGCCATGAATCCGCGCCTTCGCCTTGCGGTCAACAACGCCAAGGCCCAGTCCATGCCCAAGGACAATATCGAGCGCGCGATCAAGAAGGCGCAGGGCGGCGAAGGCGACAATTACGAGGAAGTTCGCTACGAGGGCTATGGTCCCGGTGGCGTCGCGGTGATCGTCGAGGCTCTGACCGACAACCGCAACCGCACCGCCTCCAATGTCCGCGCCATCTTCTCGAAGGCCGGCGGCGCGCTGGGCGAAACCGGTTCGGTCGCCTTCATGTTCGATCGCGTCGGGGAAATCTATTACCCCGCCAAGGTCGGCGATGCCGACAAGGTCATGGAAGCGGCGATCGAAGCGGGTGCCGAGGACGTTCAGTCCGACGAAGAAGGCCACACCATCTACTGCGCCTTTGAAGATATCGGCGAGGTTTCCAGCGCGCTGGAAGCGGCGCTCGGGGAAGCGGAAAGCGTCAAGGCCATCTTCAAGCCCCAGAACAATACCCCCGTCGATGCCGACAAGGGCGCGAGCCTGATGCGCATGATCGACAACCTCGACGATGACGACGACGTCCAGAACGTCTACGCCAATTTCGAGATGAGCGATGAGGATATGGCCAAGCTCTCGGCCTGACCCTTACCGATCGAAAACAAGGCGGCTCATTGGGCCGCCTTTTTTATGCCGATTGCTTGATCTTTTGCCCGCGATAGACAAGATCGTGCGCGGTGGCGGCTGGCCTGTCGGGTGCTGCGGTCTTTATGGGCATGGCAACAATGTCGATATTGTTGCGCCCGCCGGCTTTGACTTTATAGAGCCGTTCGTCGGCCAGGCGAAACAGATCGCCGAATTGCACCGGCTCTTTTACGACGGCGCCGCCGATGCTGACCGAGAGGGTGCAGACCTGCCCTCCGGTGTCGAATTGGATGGCCAGCACGGCACGGCGGATGGTTTCGGCGATGTGCGCGGCGTGTTCGACCGATGCTCCGGGCAGAAAGACGCCAAACTCCTCTCCGCCAACCCGCCCGATGATGTTGGGGCGGTCCATGGAACTGCGGATGGCTGAGACGATCAGCTTGAGCGCGGTATCCCCGCTCGCATGGCCGAACCGATCATTGATCGATTTGAAATGGTCAGCGTCGATCATCAGCAGGGCCCCGCCGCCATTGGCCGCGTCCCCGAGCGAGGCCGTCACCGCCTCGACGAACGCGCCATGGTGGAAGCAATTGGTGAGGCTGTCGCGCGCCGCCGCCTGTTCCAACCGGTCATAGGCCATCTGCAACTCAAATTGGCGCATGGACATGTAAAACACCATTGGTCCGCCCAAAACGAGCGGCGCCACGATGGCGGCGATCAACCCGATTTCGCCGATGCCTTGCGAAAACGTTTCGAGCAGCAGATAGGACACGGCCACCGATATGACGACTGCGAACACCATGTGCCTGGCCGTTCGCGCGGCAATGCTGACCCAGGCATGCCGGGGCAGTCTGAATTCTCGCGTCATCAATGCGTCCTGAAAATCTTCGCGTCCAAGTCCACCTTATGACCGCATCAGTTGATGCACCCTTACGGAGGTAGGGAGAATCCCAGCGATCGGCTCGGCGGCGATTGGCGGTATCAACAGAAATGTTTTCGCTTTGTTCACTTTGTTCTTGGTAGGGTCAAGTTCGTTGTTTACGCTGGGAGCATGTTGGACGTGGTGCGAATCATGGGGATCGATCCGGGGCTGCGGCGTACCGGGTGGGGCATCATCGAAGCCGAGGGCAATCGGCTGCGCTTTATCGCCTGTGGCGTGCTCACCCCAGCGGTCGATGAGGAACTGGCGCTGCGTCTTGTCCATCTCCACGAGGGATTGATGCGGCTGATCGCCGAGCATCATCCGGTCGAGGCGGCGGTGGAAGAAACCTTCGTCAATGCCGGCGCGCGCTCGACCCTTCTTTTGGGCCAGGCGCGTGGCATCGCGGTGATGACCCCGGCTTCCATGGGGCTCCCGGTGGGTGAATATTCGGCCAATCTGGTCAAGAAGTCGGTGGTGGGCACAGGGCATGCCGAGAAAAAGCAGATCGAGTTGATGGTCAAGACATTGATGCCCGCCGCCAATTTCAAATCGGCCGATGCTGCCGATGCGCTCGCCATTGCCATCTGCCACGCCCACCACCGGCAACACCGCAAGCTGGCCAAGAGCGCATGATCGGAAAGCTCAAGGGGCTCGTCGAAACCATCGGCGAGGATTTCGCGCTCATCGACGTCAATGGCGTCTGCTACGAGGCCCATTGCTCGGGCCGTACGCTTCAGGCACTGCCGCGGGTGGGCGAGGCGACGGTGCTGTTTATCGAGATGATCGTGCGCGAGGACCTGATCCGGCTTTACGGCTTTTCGAGCGAAACCGAAAAGCTCTGGTTCAAGCTGCTGATGACCGTGCAGGGGGTGGGTTCGCGCGTCGCGCTTGCCATTCTCTCCACTCTCTCGCCCTCCGACCTCTCCTCGGCCATAGCGCTGCAGGACAAGGCCATGGTCGGCCGCGCCCCCGGCGTGGGCCCCAAGCTCGCCCAACGCATCGTCTCGGAACTCAAGGGCAAGGTGCCGGCGCTTGGTTCGGCCGATGCCGGCGTCATCGGCCTGCAGGCCGCTCTCGGCGAAGGCGTTGCCGGCGGCAACGTTTCCGATGCCGTCTCGGCCCTGGTCAATCTTGGCTATCCCCAGGCCCAAGCCTCCGGGGCCGTGGCCCGGGTGGTGGCGAAGGAGGGTGAGGACACGGCGACCGAGAAGCTGATCCGGCTGGGGCTGCGGGAATTGAGTTCGTGAGTGCTGTCCTTGCGCGAATGAGGATTCCTTACTACCTTGTGTTGGTAAGGAATAAATGGAGGTTGCTGTGAGCACCGCAACATTGACGTCGAAGGGGCAGATGACCTTGCCAAAGGACGTCCGGGATGCGCTGAACCTCAAGCCCGGCGACAAGGTCGAATTCGTGAAGGAAGACGGGCGGTATGTACTGCGGCCAAGAAATATTCGCGCTTCCGAAATCGCCGGTGTTCTGGGACGGTCTCCAAGGGGGCATGGCATGACGGTCGAAGAAATGGATGAAGCTGTGGCGCTGGTCCTCGAGGAAGACGACGAGCGTATCCGTGCTGGGCGTTGATACCAATGTGCTGGTGCGGTTCCTGGCCGATGACGATGATAGTCAGTCTCCCGCCGCACGCCGATTGCTGACACTCGCCAGCAATCATCCGATTTATGTGAGCATGCTTGTGCTGGCGGAAACTTATACCGTATTGACCCGCGTCAAGAAGTTTCCCGAAGCGCAGGTTCGCGAGGCCATTTGGATGCTGGTCAGCAGCAGCGATTTCGTCGTTGAAAACACGGAAATCGTGATCAGCGCGCTCGAAGACAGCGCGCGGGCCAATTGCGGGGTCGTGGATGCCATGATTGCCGCCCACAATGCCGCCGCCAATTGTACGACAACCGTGACTTTCGATCGTCACGCGCAACGATTACCCGCCATGACTGCGGTGGGGGATAGAATTTGACCGATTTCACCGACGCCGCCGCCGGGCGTGACGACAACTTCGACGTTTCCCTTCGCCCCTCGGGCTTTTCCGAGTTCATCGGGCAGGAAGCGGCGCGGGCCAATCTGCAGGTGTTCATCGAAGCCGCCAGGCAGCGCAAGGCGGCGCTCGATCACGTGCTGTTCGTCGGCCCTCCAGGGCTGGGCAAGACCACGCTGGCGCAGATCATTTCGCGCGAGCTTGGGGTGGGGTTTCGCGCCACGTCCGGCCCGGTGATCGCCAAGGCCGGCGATCTTGCGGCGCTGCTGACCAATCTCGAAGAGCGGGACGTGCTGTTCATCGACGAGATCCACCGGCTCAATCCGGCGGTGGAGGAAATCCTCTATCCGGCGATGGAGGACTTTCAGCTCGACCTCATCATCGGCGAGGGGCCGGCGGCGCGATCGGTGCGGATCGATCTGTCCAAATTCACCCTGGTTGGCGCCACCACGCGCGCCGGGCTGCTGACCACGCCGCTGCGCGACCGCTTCGGCATCCCCGTCCGGCTCAATTTCTATACGCCCGAAGAACTGGTCAGGATCGTCGAGCGCGGCTCGCGGTTGATGGGCATGACCATGACGCCCGATGGCGCCATGGAAGTGGCTCGCCGCTCCCGCGGAACGCCCCGCATCGCCGGGCGCCTGCTGCGCCGGGTCACCGATTTCGCGCTCGTCGAGGGGGCCTCGGAGATCAACCGCGAGATCGCCGACCGCGCCTTGCTGCGCCTCGATGTGGATGCCAAGGGCCTCGATCAGCTCGACCGGCGATATCTCAAGACCATCGCCGAATTCTACGGCGGCGGTCCGGTCGGCATCGAAACCATTTCCGCCGCGCTTTCCGAGCCGCGCGATGCGATCGAGGAGATCGTCGAGCCTTATCTCATCCAGCAAGGCTTCATCCAGCGCACTCCGCGCGGGCGCATGATGACGGCGCTCTCGTTCCAGCACATGGGCTATGCGGTCCCGCAGGGCTTTGTCGGCCTGCAGGCTAGCCTGTTCGAAGAGGACAATGGCGAATGAACGCGCCCCGGCAGATGATCAGCATCGATCTGGGCGGCGGGCGCTTCAATTTGCGGGCCGCCGCGATTGCCTTGCGCGAGGGTCGTGTCCTCGTGCACAGGGCGCAGTGGGACACCCATTGGACGCTGCCCGGCGGTCGTGTCGAAGTGGGTGAAGAAAGCGATGTGGCGCTGGCGCGCGAGATCGAGGAGGAGATGGGCGTTATCGCCCGGATCGGCGCCCTGCGGTTCGTGATGGAGAATTTCTTTTCCTACAACGGCATCTCGTTTCATGAGATGGGCCTTTACTACACCGTCACCTTGCCCGAGGCCTTCCCGTTTCGCGTCGATGGGGAGATCTGTCACGAATGCGTCGACGGAAATGCCCACCTGCAATTCAAATGGGTCGATGCGCGCGAACCGTCTTTGACCGAGATCGGCTTTCAGCCGGAGAGGTTGCGCGGGAGGCTGCTCGGTTCGGACGCCGGGCTCACCCACATTACCCACAGGGAAGCGGAGCGGTGACCATTTTCGGCGGCGAAATCGGGTCCGAAGGCGTGCATCGCTTTCCGGTGCGCGTCTATTTCGAGGACACCGACTTTTCGACCAATGTCTACCACGCCGCCTATCTCAAATATTTCGAGCGGGCACGGACCGAGTTTTTACGGGCCCACGGCATTCATCACTCGGAATTGATCAAGGACGGTCTCGCTTTCGCGGTGCGCGAGATGACCATTTCCTATGATCGCCCCGCCCATATCGACGACCTGCTCGAGGTCGCAACCCATATGGCGGAGGCCGGCGGCGCCCGCTTTGTGCTTGAGCAGACGCTGACCCGCGCCGGTGAGGTGATCTGCCGCGCCCGCGTGGTGGCGGTGCTGCTCAACGCCGCTGGCCGCCCCGTGCGGCTGCCGGCGGGGCTCAAAGCCCTGCTGGGCCCGCGTTGAGCGGTTCTTAACCTTTTCTTGACCATAAATGGGGCAAGCGGCGCCGCTTCGCCGCAGCGACCCGATAGTCGGCATTTGTCTCTCACTTTTGACAAATTTGACCGCCAACGCTCGGGTCATTGCTGGCGGCGGGGCACCCATCGGCAAGGACGATTTTCCGAGGAAAGACTGATATGGAAGCAATGGACGCAGTGGGCAGCGCGGCCGCGCATACGGATTTTTCGCCCATCGGCCTGTTCATGATGGCCGACATCGTCGTCAAGTTCGTGATGCTGGGGCTCTTGGCCGCTTCGATCTGGTGCTGGGCCATCATCATCGACAAGTCGATGATGTTCACCCGTACCCGGCGCGACATGAACCAGTTCGAGCGCACCTTCTGGTCCGGCCAGTCGCTCGAGGAGCTTTACCAGACGCTCTCCCAGCGCCCCACCACCGGCCTTGCCTCGGTGTTCGTCGCGGCCATGAAGGAATGGAAGCGCAGCCACGAGCAGAACGCCTCGAGCTATGTGGGCGTACAGGCGCGGCTCGAAAAAGTGCTCGATGTCGCCATCTCGCGCGAAAGCGAAACGCTTGAAAAGCGCCTGTCCTTTTTGGCCACCGTCGGCTCTGCCGCCCCGTTCATCGGGCTGTTCGGAACCGTCTGGGGCATCATGAACGCCTTTTCCTCGATCGCAGCGTCGCAAAGCGCCAGCCTGGGCGTCGTCGCCGGCCCCATTGCCGAGGCGCTGTTTGCCACCGCCATCGGCCTTGTCGCGGCCATTCCGGCGGTTATCGCCTACAACAAGCTTTCGGGCGATGCCAACAAGCTCATCGGCCGGCTCGAAGGGTTCGCCGATGAATTCTCGGCCATCCTGGGCCGCCAGCTCGAAGCGCGGAGCCGCAAGTAATGGGCATGGGTGTTGCAGGAGGCGGGGGCGGCGGACGCCGCCGTCGCGGCCAGCGCAATCGCATGATGAGCGAGATCAACGTCACCCCGTTCGTGGACGTGGTGCTGGTGCTTCTCATCGTCTTCATGGTTGCCGCCCCGATGATGACGGCAGGCGTCGCCATCGACCTGCCGCAGACGGCGGCCGGAGAACTCGAAGCCACCCGTGAGCCGATCACCATATCGGTCACCCCAGACGGCGCGGTCTATGTGGGCGAGGACCAGGTGGAAGCGGGCGGGCTCGTCGCCGCCGTGGAGGCTTTGGCCGAAAGCACCGAGGACCGCATCTATGTACGCGGCGACACGGCGGTCTACTATGGCGCCGTCATGCAGGTCATGGGGACGCTGTCGGGGGCAGGGTATACGCGCATCGGGCTGATCACCGAGCAGGCGAACACCGAAAATTCGGGACAATAGCCCATGCGGATCGGGACCACCGTATCGGTTGTCGGCCATGCCGCGGTTCTGGCGCTGACCCTCGTTTCGCTGTCGAGTGTCGAGCGCCTGGACCCCAATATGGACCGCGCCATCACGGTCGATCTGGTTCCCATCGACGAATTCTCCAACATCCGCGTCGGCGATCTCCAGAGCGAAGTGGTCGAAACCGAGACGCCTTCTGCGGTGGAAACCGAGGAACAGGCCGAACTCGCCGAGCGCACGGGCAATACCGAAGAGGACCAGCCCACCCCCGAGGTCACGCCCGAGGAATCGCCGGCGCCCACTATCGAATCCGCTCCGGCGCCCGAGCCCGAAGCCGCGCCCGAACCTGAACCCGAGCCAGAGCCAGCCCCCGAGCCGGAGCCTGAACCGGCGCCCGAGCCCGAACCTCAGCCCGAACCGACCCCACCGCCGGCGCCCACGCCGCGTCCGGAGCCCGAGCCCGCACCCGAACCCACGCCTGAGCCCGAGCCGGCCCCCACTCCGGAACCAACCCCGGAGCCGGAACCTGAGCCCGAGCCCATCCCGGAACCGATACCGGAGCCGGAGCCCGAACCCGAGCCCGAGCCGCAGCCGGTCGCACCCGTGCCGCCGCAGGTGACTGCGAGCGTCGAGCAGTTGCGCGAGCGCTTTGCCCAGCAGCGACAGGCGCAGGAGCAGGCCGAGCAGGAAGCCGCCGAGCAGCAGCCGACGCCGCCGACCGACCAGCCGACCGATCCGCTCTCGGATGACCTTGCTGACCGCATCGCGGACCTCATCAACGAGGACACGTCGCGTGGCACCACCACGGGGCAGGGCGGCCAGCAAAGCCTGGGCGAGTCCACCGGAACCGCCGCGACGCTCACCCAGTCCGAGCAGGCGGCGCTGGCTGCCGCCATGCGCCGGTGCTGGACGCCCCCAATCGCGGCCCAGAACACGCCGGGCCTAACCGTGCGCCTCCTGGTCACCTTCAACCAGGATGGCTCTCTGGCCGCCACCCCGCAGATCCTTTCGGCGATGACCGACGATCTGGTGCGGGCCACCGCACTCTCGGCCCAGCGTGCCGTGCAGCAATGCGCGCCCTATACCATCCTGCCGCCCGAAAAATACCAGAGCTGGCGCGAGGTCGACGTCACGTTCGACCCGCGCGAGGTCTAGGAGAGGCGGATGATGAGCGTGGCCAAAATGCCATATTTCGATGAAAACTCGCCCCTTATCGCCATTCGGTCACGTTTTGACGCTATTGGGCGCAACCTTGATTTCGCCTCTCCGGTTGGTGTCCGGATCGATGGCAACGGCAAAGTCCGTGCAACATGGAGACTGACGTGCAGAATACCCTGATCAACCGCCGCGCGGCGCTCAAGCTGGGCTTGTCCGGCGCCGCGATGCTTGCAGCGGGCCCGGCGCTCGCCCAGTTGCAGATCACCGTCACCGGCGGCAATTTCACGCCGATGCCGATCGCCGTGCCCAATTTCAATTCCGGCGATCCGGCCTTCGGCGCCGAGGTCGCGCAGGTGGTGCGCAACAATCTCACGGGTTCGGGCCTTTTCCGGCTGGTCGACCCGGCCGGCTATCCGCAGGCCGTGGGCGATCCCAATGCCACGCCGGATTTTGGCGCCTGGCGCACGACGGGCGCCGACGCTGTGGTGATGGCAGATGTCAACAACACCGGTCAGCTCCAGTCCAGCCTTCGTCTCTGGGATACCACGGCGGGCGCACAGGTCACCGGAAAATCCTATGGCGCGGACGCCAATTCCTGGCGCCGCATCGCCCATATGGCGTCCGATGCCATCTATACCGGGCTCACCGGCGAGACGGGGTATTTCGACTCCCGTGCCGTCTTCGTGGCCGAAAGCGGCCCGCGCGCCAACCGTGTCCGGCGGCTGGCCATCATGGATCAGGACGGCGCCAACATTCGTTACCTGACCGATGGCAGCCAGCAGATCCTCACCCCGCGCCTTTCCCCCGACGGCCAGCTTTGCGCCTATATGGTGCTGGACGGTCCCAATTCCTCGGGCATCTTCATCCTCAACCTGGCGACCGGCCAGACCCAATCGCTGGGCCGGTTCGGCCAGATGAGCTTTGCGCCGCGCTTTTCGCCCGATGGGCGGCGGCTGGTGTTCTCGGTCACCAACGGCGCGGTCACCAACATCTATGGGCTCGATCTGGCGGGCGGGCAGCCCCTGCAGCTCACGACCGGCTCAGCCATCGATACTTCGCCGTCCTATTCGCCCGACGGGCAGCGCCTCACCTTTGAATCCGACCGTGGTGGCCGTCCCCAGATATACGTCATGCCGGCCGGTGGCGGGGGTGCCGAGCGCATCTCTTATGGCGACGGCTCCTATTCGACCCCCGTATGGTCGCCCAAGGGCGATCTCATCGCCTTCACACGTCAATCCGGCGGTCAGTTCTCGATTGGGATCATGAATCCGGACGGGTCGGGCGAGCGCATCCTTGCCACCTCCTACCATGCCGAAGGGCCGACCTGGGCGCCCAATGGGCGCGTGCTGATGTTCTTCCGCGATCCCGGCGGCAATGACGGTTCCCAGCTTTATTCCATCGACATCTGGGGCCGCAACGAGCGCCGCATCCCCACCGAAGGCTTTGCCTCCGACCCGGCTTGGGGGCCGCTGCTGTCATAGACGAGGTGCAAGGCTGCAACACATTGCAGGCGTCCCGTTGCGGGACGCCTTTTTGCCCGCCACATGCCCCATTTGCGCCCGATTGACGCAAGATTAACCATGCTCAGACACGCGCGATTAAGATAACGCGCTGTAAAACCGCTAACCACGTTTTTTCCGATTCTGGAGCGTTTCGCTATGGGTTCGACCATGCCCCTTCTTCGTTTTGGCAAAGGCCTCCTCATGGCGGTCTTGCTCGTTGCCGTCGCCGCCTGTGCCCGCACCCCGACCACTGGCGTCGGCAATATCGGCACGGGCCCCGGTGGGGTAGGGGGCGGTGGCGCTCCCGGCAGCCAGCAGGAATTCCTCGTCTCGGTCGGCGACCGCGTGTTCTTTGAAACCGATTCCTCGGTTCTGACCGCCGACGGCCAGGCAACGCTCGACAAGCAGGCGCAGTGGCTGCAGCAATATCCGCAATACCGCATCGTCATCGAAGGCCATGCGGACGAACGCGGCACGCGTGAATACAACATTGCGCTGGGTGCCCGCCGCGCCACAGCCGTGGTCAACTACCTGGTTTCCCGCGGGATTCCGCAGGATCGGCTCTCGACCGTCTCCTACGGCAAGGAGCGCCCGGTCGCCATCTGCAACGACATCTCGTGCTGGAGCCAGAACCGCCGCGCGGTCACAGTCTTGACAAACTAGCAATCCAGTACGCGCTCGAGCGCTTCGGGAAAAGGTGGGGGGCCACCTTGCCCGGTGAAAGCGTCACGAATCTGGAGGCAATAGCGTCGGGGCCGCGTATATGGTCCCGGCGCTTCTTTTTTGCCAAAAACCTGCTTTAATTGCGCATCCTTAAAGGGTTGATCGCGTTCCCGTCGAAGACGGGACGCAAAAGGAGTAATTTGCCGTGTTAGGACTTTCCAGTGCGCCGGCGAGGCGGTGGCGGCAGGGTGCCGCGATCGCTGCGACAGCCGGACTGCTCACTTTCGCCATGACCGTTGCCGGCCAGGGGCAGGGCAACGATCTTGCCAGCCTGCAGGTGCGGCTCAGCCAGCTCGAAGAGCAGCAGCGGGTCAATTCGGGTCAGATCGAAGGGCTTCAGTTCCAGCTCACCCAGCTCCAGAGCCTGCTTGAGCGCATGCAGGAAGATAATGAATTCCGCTTCCAGCAGCTGGAGGGCGGTGGCCTGGGGGAAACTGATGCGGTAACCCCCTCCGGCGGCGAGACGCCTGCCGATCGGTTACCGCAGGAAACGGCTCCGCAGGACCCCCAGACGCAAGGTGATGCCGAGGCGCCTACGGTCATCGATCCCCTGGTGGGCGATGCCGACCTGATGGACGGCACCGAGATGGGCAGCGAGGACAACCTGTACGCCCGCGATGTGTTCGGCCCGCAAGGGCCGGAAGGGCAGTCCGAGGAGCCGTCGCAGGATCAGGCTCCGGCAGAAGAAGGCGTGGTCCTTGGTCCGCCGGAAGGTGAACTGGGAACGACCCCACCGTCGCAGCCGCTCGATCTGAGCTTCGACCCCGACGCCACCCCCCTCAACGAGGGTGATGCCAACGCCCAGTATCAAGCCGGCTACGATGCGGTTGTGCGGGGCGAATATGCGTTCGCCGAAAACCAGTTTCGCCAGTTCGTCGAGAGCTTCCCGGACAACCCGCAGGCCCCCGACGCCACCTATTGGCTGGGTGAAACGCTGATCCAGCGCGCCGCCTTCGGGGAAGCGGCCGAGGTGCTGCTGGAAGGGTTCGAGCGGTATCCGACCTCAACCCGGGCCCCCGACCTGCTGCTCAATCTGGGCGTGGCGCTCCACGGAGCGGGCGAATTCGATACCGCCTGCCGCACCTATGGCGAGGTGCTGCGCCGCTATCCCGATTCCACCCAGGCCTTCCGGGACCGGGTGACGGCCGAGCAGGCGCGGGCAGGGTGCTGACAGAGTGCTTCCAGCAAAAGTGGAATCCACTTTTGCGGTTCGGAAGCGCGACCAACCAAGGGATGCTGGAGCTTGGGCACCTCGATGACGAGCGAAATTGGCTCTGAGAGCTCCAGCGATCTCGACCCGGCGCGGCTTTTCGCGCCGGTCGCTCACCAAAGAACCATCGGCCTCGCCGTTTCGGGCGGGGCCGATTCACTGGCGCTCATGCTGCTCTATGCCGGCTGGACCGCGCCGGAAAAACCCAAAGCCATCGTCTATACGCTCGATCACGGGTTAAGGCCCGAGGGGCGTGGCGAAGCCGAAATGGTAGTGCGCGAGGCGGCCCGGTTGGGATTGCCCGCCCGGCTCTTGACCTGGGAGGGCCCCAAGCCTTTGTCGGGCAAACAGCAAGCCGCCCGTGCCGCGCGCTATCGCCTGATCGGAGAGGCGATGAAGGCCGATGGCGTGGCCCTGCTGCTCACCGCCCATCATCGCCGCGATCAGGCCGAAACCATGCTCATGCGCCTCGCCCATGGCAGCGGGGTCACCGGGCTCGGCGCCATGCGCAGCTTTTCCTGCGTCGAAGGCGTTGCTGTATTCCGGCCGTTGCTCGAGATTTCCCCCGATACACTTGCCGCCTGTGTGGAGCAGACCGGCCTTTCACCCGCCCACGATCCCTCCAATGCCGATCCGGCCTATGAGCGTACCCGCTGGCGCGAGGCGCTCGCGCAGTTGGAGGCTCTGGGGTTGACGGAGGACGATCTCGCCCGCGCCGCCCGGCGATTGCAGCGCATCGATGCCTTGGCCGAGCGGATCACGGACGAATTTCTGGCCACGCATGTAACACGGGATCGACTGGGTGTTCTTAAACTCACCCGCCCGGCGTTGGTAGAGGCCGACCGGGAGATTGCGATCCGGGCCTTGGCCCGCCTGCTTGCGGCTGCGTCGGGCAGCCGATCCTATGCGCTTGCGCGTATCGAAGCCTTGGCCGAGCGGATCGGTTCGGGCGCAAACTTTGCCGCTACCCTGGGCGGCGCGCGATGCGAGGCCGGCAATGACACCGTGGTTTTCTACCGCGAAGCCGGACGCAAGCCGATTGCCCCGGTTCAACTCGCTCCCGGTGAAACCCATCTATGGGATGGCCGTTTCACCATCACAGCGTCAGTGCCGGCCCGGGTCGGGCCGGCCACGGCCATGACGCGGGAGCGGTTCAAGGCGCTGGCCGGAACGCCGCTGTGGTGCCCGGTTGCGGCCTTGCGCGCCGCCCCACTGATTTGTGATGACCATGGCACCGTTCTGGCGCTCGGCGCTTTGGTCATCCAACCGGGCGTTAGGGTCGGCCAGCCGCCGTTAACCGCTTCAAGCGCTAACTGCGGCAATCGGCCACCACAGATGCCCGGCGCCCTTGTATCGCCCGAATGAGGGCCTTACATTCGGGCTCGACATTTCCGGCACAGGTGTGCCGCGCGGGCTTAGCCGAGCCCGCTGCAACCCCGGGCCTCGGGCCCGACCAGGACAGGATTGATGAACGGCAATTTTCGCAACTTGGCCATCTGGCTGGTGATCCTTTTCATGCTCTTGGGGCTGTTCCAGGTCTTCCAGTCCTCGACCCGCACGGTTTCCACGGTGGAGCGGACCTATAGCCAGTTCGTTTCCGACGTCGATAATGGCCGTGTGCAGGAAGTCACCATCATCGACAACACCGTCCAGGGCCGCACCAATGAAGGCACGCGGTTCGAGGTGACCATCCCCGAAGGCGCCAATATCGTTGAGCGCCTCGAAAACCAGGGCGTGGCGATCACCGCCCGCGCGCCGGAAGGCTCGCCCTTCTGGTCCATCCTGCTTTCGAGCTGGCTGCCCTTTATCGTCCTCATCGCAGTGTGGTTCTTCTTCATCCGCCAGATGCAGGGCGGTGGCCGTGGCGGCGCCATGGGCTTTGGCAAGAGCCGCGCCAAGATGCTCACAGAAGCCTCGGGCAAGGTAACCTTCGAGGATGTGGCGGGCGTCGAAGAAGCCAAGCAGGACCTCGAGGAAATCGTCGAATTCCTCCGCGATCCCGGCAAGTTCCAGCGCCTTGGCGGCCGCATTCCGCGTGGCGTGCTGCTGGTGGGCCCTCCGGGTACCGGTAAAACGCTGCTCGCCCGCTCGGTGGCCGGCGAAGCCAACGTGCCGTTCTTCACCATCTCGGGTTCGGACTTCGTTGAAATGTTCGTGGGCGTCGGCGCCTCGCGCGTCCGCGACATGTTCGAGCAGGCCAAAAAGAACGCTCCGTGCATCATCTTCATCGACGAAATCGACGCCGTCGGCCGCCAGCGTGGCGCTGGCCTGGGCGGTGGCAATGACGAACGCGAGCAGACCCTCAATCAGCTCCTTGTCGAGATGGATGGCTTCGAGGCCAATGAAGGCATCATCCTGATCGCGGCGACCAACCGTCCCGACGTTCTCGATCCCGCCCTTCTGCGCCCCGGCCGCTTCGACCGCCAGGTCGTCGTCCCCAATCCGGATGTCGCCGGCCGCGAACGCATCCTCAAGGTCCACGTCCGCAAGGTGCCGCTGGCCCCCGATGTCGATCTCAAGGTCCTCGCCCGCGGTACGCCCGGTTTCTCGGGCGCCGACCTCATGAATCTCGTCAACGAGGCCGCGCTTCTGGCCGCCCGCCGCAACAAGCGGTTCGTCACCCATGCCGAGTTCGAGGACGCTAAGGACAAGATCCTCATGGGCGCCGAGCGCCGCACCATGGCGATGACCGACGAGGAAAAGGCGCTCACCGCCTATCACGAGGCCGGCCACGCGCTGATCAACCTCAAGCTCGCCGGCAAGCTCGATCCGATCCACAAGGCGACGATCATCCCGCGCGGCCGCGCGCTGGGCATGGTGATGACCCTGCCGGAAAAGGACAGCTATTCGTTCTCCCGCGAAAAGGCGGTGGCGCGTCTGGCCATGCTGTTCGGCGGCCGCGAGGCCGAGATCTACAAGTTCGGCCCCGAAAAGGTCACCTCCGGCGCCTCGGGCGATATCCAGATGGCGACCAACCTCGCCCGCTCGATGGTCATGGAATGGGGCATGAGCGAAAAGCTCGGCCGGGTGCGGTACAAGTCGAACGACCAGGAAGTGTTCCTGGGCCATTCGGTCACCCAGTCCCAGCACATGTCTGACGAGACTGCCAAGCTGATCGACGAAGAAGTCCGCAAGCTCATCGAGGACGGCGAAACCGCCGCCCGCAACATGATCCGCGACAATCTCGATCAGTTCGAAACCCTCGCCCAGGCGCTGCTCGAATATGAGACGCTGACCGGTGACGAGCTGCGCGGGCTGATGGACGGCAAGCAGCCGGTCCGCGACATCGACAATGACAACACGCCCAAATCGACCGGCGTGCCCAAGGCGGGCAAGGCGCACAAGAAGCGCAGCGGCGATCAGGGCGAACCCGACGCCGGGCTCGAACCCCAGCCGGGCACCTGATGCAAAGGGCCACTCTCGCGAGTGGCCCTTTTCTTTTGCGCCATCATTTAACTTGACTGAATTGATCCAAATAAAGCATGAAGCTGATTAGTTTTCGGGGGAGGGTCCCATCATGTTCAAGCGTCCCAGCGTTGCGCTCATTTCCTTGCTTGCCTTTGCCGCGCCGGTCGCGGCCCAGGATTTTCCGGTCACCATCGAGCACGTTTACGGCACCACGACGATCGAGGAGCGGCCTCAGCGCGTCGTTTCCATCGGCCTGCATGAGCAGGATTTCCTCTACGCCCTGGGCGTGGCCCCGATTGGCGTCAAGGAGTGGTTCGGGGAAAAGCCCTATGCGACCTGGCCCTGGGCCGAGGATGAGCGCGCCGCGCTCGGCGCCGAGCCCGAGGTGATGACCGGCGACGGCATCAATTTCGAATGGGTGCTGGCCCAGGACCCCGATCTGATCGTCGGCATCTATTGGTGGTTGGAACAGGAGGACTATGATCGCCTGTCCGAGATCGCCCCCGTGGTCGCAAGCCCGGCCGGTTACGATGTCTGGGCGGCTCCCTGGCAGGCGGAACTGGCGATCATCGATCAGGCGACGTCGAGCAATACGGAAAAATCGGATGCGATCGTCGCCGAATTCGATGCCCGCTACGCCGAGGTGCGCTCCGCCTATCCCGAACTCGAAGGCATGACCGGCACCAACATCTATCTCGAGGACGACGGCAATTTCACCGCGTGGGGCCCGAACGATCTCGCCAGCAAGTTCCTTGTCGATCTCGGCCTCGTCTTCCCGCCCCAGCTCGAAGGGCTGGCCGCGGAGGACAATCGCATAACCATCAGTGCGGAAAACATCGACCTGCTGGAAATGGACGTCGCCGTCTGGCCGGTCGCGGAGGGCTCGGACGTCCAAGCCGTCGTCGAGGCTCTGCCGACCTATCAGTCATTGGCCATCGCGCGGGAAGGCCGCTCGGTGTGGCTGGACGACGGTGACGGTCTCGCCTATGCGGCCATGAGCTGGCAGACCCCGCTGTCGCTGGGCTACCTGCTCGACATCCTCCCCGCCCAACTCGCCGCCGCCGCCGATGGCGACCCGGAGACGCAAGCAGAGTAGGGGGCGTTTCTCGCCACTCTCCTAATGGCGGGCAGAAATGTTCGATAACGGCAGCCCCCGTGTGCGCACGGCGTCCAGCGCCACCGTTTCTCGAAGAAGTGTGTCCCCAACCTCTCCCGCACCACAGGCAGCGTTGCGGATTGTCGGGTCAAGCCCGACAATGACGAGAGGAGAGGTTGGAGACGAAGAGCGACAAGTTTCTTGCTGCAACGCCCGCGCCAATCGCCCTTCTCCCCTGGTGGGAGAAGGGCCGGGGATGAGGGGGGCGCTGAGCTTGCGTCATGGCAAGAGCCGAAAACGGCGCGCATACCTTGCCCCGGGTCAAGCCCGGGGTGACACGGTGGGCGTGAGGCAGAACACAGCCCCGCCTCCGGCCCTCAACATGCTCCACCACCGAGGTCTCCAGCAGCCCGACGGCTTATCCCCACCATCACCCCACCCACCGTCATCCCGGCCTTGAGCCGGGATCCAGTACACTCAGCGCTTGAGCCTCAGCCGTAGCGCTTCCCCAAGAGCCCCCTTCTCCCCTGGTGGGAGACTTCGAACCGTCCTTTGGCCAATCGTGCCGGTGGCACGATTGGAGGTGAGAAGGCCATGAGAGCGGAGCCTGCCCCTCGCGAAGGCGGGGCTCGAATGGCCGGGGATGAGGGGGGCGCTGAGCTTCCACCGAACACCGGCGCAAAAAACTTATCCCCGCCCTCTGCACTTCCCCCATACTCCCCCTCACGATCCCGCGCATATGGACGCAAGCGCTACGAACGTTTGGGCGGGATCGGTTCGGGTTCCTCACGGGTCGCCGTGGGGAAGGCCCAAAGCGGACAGATGGCCGGATGTGGATAAAAGGTGTGAGCGGACTACCAATCCAATCACTCCCACGTCGCACCGGGGAAACCCGGAGGGGCAGCGAGGGGACGGCCGGGAGGTTGGCAGAAAAAGTGGTTCCCACTTTTTCGGTTCGACCAACCGACCCACTAAAAACTCTCAACAACCCCCAGCCCGAGAAGCCGCCATAAGCCCAAAATCCCGGACGCATGGGGCGATGGAAGCTTCATACTAACAAATACAGCACGAGGCGTTCATCGCCCCATGCCGTCTTTCCATCATCAACCGAGGCCCCATGGCCGTCGGGCGCTCTGCCATGCCTGCAGCGATCACAATAGGTGAACACCCCGATGAGTTTTCTAAACTCCCATTTAACGACCTGTGCTGAACTCTGATGCGAGGGCCACAGGCGGGTGGCTTTGAGGGGATATCAGGCATGCTCACCTTTTTTTCGAAACGCTCGGCTGCTGCGGACGCGCAAGCCAAAGTCGATGCGATCAACCGCTCCCAGGCGGTCATCGAATTTACGCTCGAGGGAACGATCCTCACCGCAAACGGGAATTTTCTCGCGGCCATGGGGTATGCTCTCCCCGAAATCGCGGGCAAGCATCACTCCTTGTTCGTTTCCGCCGAGCTTGCCGCGAGCGAAGCCTATCGCGCCTTCTGGAAACGGCTTGGCGAGGGGGAGTTCGTGGCCGGTGAATTCCAGCGGATCGCCAAGGGCGGGCGCGAGATCTGGATCCAGGCGAGCTACAATCCCGTTTTCGACCGCTCGGGCAAACCGGTCAAAGTCATCAAGTTCGCAACCGATATCACCGAGCAGAAATTGCGCGCGTCGGATCACGCCGCGCAAATCGCGGCCATCAGCCGGGTACAGGCGGTTATCGAATTCACGCTCGATGGCAATGTGATCACCGCCAACCAGAACTTCCTTTCGACGCTGGGCTATGCGCTCGAGGACATCGTCGGCAAGCACCACGCCATGTTCTGCGATCCCGCCTATGCGGCAAGCCCCGAATATCGGGCTTTTTGGGACCGGCTGCGCCAGGGCGAATTCGCCGCCGGAGAGTTCCGCCGCCGCGACAAGAGCGGAAAGGATGTCTGGATCCAGGCCAGCTACAATCCCGTTCTCGATCCCGCCGGCAAGCCGGTCAAGGTCATCAAGTTTGCCACCGACATCACCGAACGCAAGCGCGCCGAAGCCATCATCGAGCACCTGACCCAAAGCCTCGAACGCCTCTCGGAAGGCGATCTGCGCGGACGGATCGAGCAGACCTTTACCGGCCAGTACGAGGCGCTGCGTCTGGCCTACAACAAGACCCTCGACCAGCTCGTCGAAATCGTTTCCCAGCTCAAGTCCACGTCGCGCACGGTCAAGACGGCGACCAGCGAATTGCTCACCGGCGCCAACGATCTGTCAGAACGCACGACGCGGCAGGCGGCAACGATCGAGGAAACCTCGGCGGCCATGGAGCAGCTCTCCAGCGCCGTTGTCTCGGGCGCCCGCGAAGCCCGTGTCGCCGCCGAAAAGGCAAGGTCGGTCGCCGCCAGCGCCAGCGAGGGCGGCACGGTAATGGCCGAAGCCAATACCGCCATGGAACGCATTTCGGCTTCTTCGGCGCGGATTTCCTCGATCATCGGCATGATCGACGATATCGCCTTCCAGACCAATCTTCTGGCGCTCAATGCCTCGGTGGAAGCGGCGCGGGCCGGGGAGGCAGGCAAGGGTTTTGCCGTTGTGGCCATCGAAGTGCGGCGCCTTGCCCAATCGGCGGCCGAAGCGTCGGCAGAAGTCAAAACCCTCATCGAAACCAGCGCCAGCGAGGTCGCGGGCGGCAGCCGGCTTGTCGAGCAGGCCGCCGGACGCCTGCTCGACATCCTCAAGGGAGCCGAGGAAAGCTCGGTCGTGATCGATGCCATCGCGAGGGCCGCGTCCGAGCAATCGGCTGCCATCGAGGAGGTCAACACCGCCGTGCGGCAGCTCGATGAGATGACCCAGCACAACGCCGCGCTGGTGGAACAAACCAATGCCGCCATCGAGCAGACCGAGGGGCAGGCGGGTGAACTCGACCGCATCGCCTCGATCTTTACGCTCGCTGACCGTCCTACTCCGATACCCCAGCGGCCCCGGCTCGTACCACAGAGCAGCGGCAATGCCGCGGTTAGTGAGGATTGGGACGAATTCTAACCACATTGCCGGCTCAAATCGGCGCCTCTTGTCATCACATGCCCGCTCCGCTACCGAAAGGCGCGGGACCAAAGAGGAGCCTTTCGTGGCCAAGATCGACACCAAGACCGAAGGACTTGACCTCTACGTTTACGTGGCCAAGACCTTCGCCGACAGCCCCTGGCTTCACTACGGTCTGTGGGAACCGGGCGAAAAGCCCAACATCCCCCAGTTGCGCATGGCCCAGGAGCGGTATGTCGACAAGCTCCTTGCCCTCATCCCGCCCGCTCCGGCCCGCCTTCTCGATATCGGCGGAGGCACGGGGGAAATGGCCAAGCTCCTGCTCGACAAGGGCTATACCGTCGAAATGATCACGCCGAGCCATCTGCAGGCCGAAGTCGCTGCGCAAAAGCTCGGTCCAAACGCCCGCGTTCACGAGACGAAGTTCGAGGATTTCCAGGGAGAGGGGCCATACGATGTGTGCCTGTTCTCTGAGAGCTTCCAATACGTCAAACTCGATATCGCGCTAAAAAAGCTTCAGGATATCCTCGCCCCCAATGGCCGGGTTATCATCGCCGACTGTTTCCGGTCCGAAGGGTACAGGAAAGGTCAGAGACAGCCCGGTGGTGGTCACCGTTATACGCAGTTCGTGGAGGCTGTCGAAAAGGCGGGTTTCCGTTTCGTCGCCAATGAGGATGTGACGCTTGCCGCAGCGCAGAGCATGGCCATCGACCAGAATGTCTATAGGGGCTTTGTGGCTCCCACGGTCGAGCAGGTACGGGCGCTGCTCTCGCACAAACGGCCTGTGCTCTACTGGTTCGCCAAGACAGCCTACAATCTTTTCGTTCCACGCAAGGAGCGCGACAACATCGTTGCCCGCCTCAAGGCCGATTATCGCTCCCCGGAAATGTTCGCTTCCGCCAATACTTACCGCTTCCTCGCCCTCGAACGTGCCTGACATCATAAGGCGCCCCATCGCTTTGCCTTTTTTTTGCACATCGGCCGGTATAATTTGGCTCGCTGCTGACGAATCGGAACACTCCCATGGCTCGTAAATATTTCGGTACCGACGGCATTCGCGGTCTGGCCAACGGCTCCAAATTGACGCCCGAACTCGCGCTGCGCGTCGGCATGGCCACGGGCCTGGCCTTCAAGCGCGGCGACTATGCGCACAGGGTGGTGATCGGAAAGGACACACGCCGGTCCGGCTATATGATCGAGAATGCGCTGACCGCAGGGTTCACCGCCGTGGGCATGGACGTTCTGCTTCTCGGCCCTATGCCGACCCCGGCCGTCGCCATGCTCACCCGTTCGCTTCGCGCCGATGTGGGGGTGATGATTTCGGCGTCGCACAATCCGTTTGACGACAACGGCATCAAGCTGTTCCGTCCCGATGGCTACAAGCTCTCCGACAGTTTCGAAGCCGAAATCGAGAATCTCATCGATGCCGATCTTGCTCCGCGCTTGGCGCGCGGCACCACGATTGGCCGCGCTCGTCGCGTCGAGGAAGCGCGCACGCGCTATGTGGAATACGCCAAGCGCACGCTGCCGCGCGATATCGATTTTACCGGCCTGCGGGTCGTCGTCGATTGCGCCAATGGCGCAGCCTACAAGACCGCGCCCGAGGTGCTGTGGGAGCTGGGCGCCGAAGTCATTTCGATCGGGGTGGCGCCCGATGGTTTCAATATCAATGACGGGTGCGGATCGACGGCGCCGGGTGCGCTGATCGAAAAGGTCAAGGAGTTGCGGGCCGATATCGGCATCGCGCTCGATGGTGATGCGGACCGGGTGCTCGTCGTCGATGAAAAGGGCAATGAGGTCGATGGCGACCAGCTCATGGCTGTCATCGGCGCCTCCTGGCATGCGCGGGGGCAGCTTCTGGGCGGCGGCATCGTGGCCACCGTCATGTCCAATCTCGGCCTGCAGCGCTATCTTGAAGGGCAGGGGCTTTCGCTCGAACGCACCAAGGTGGGTGACCGCTACGTGCTCGAAGCCATGCGCGGCAAGGGCTTCAACGTGGGCGGCGAGCAGTCCGGTCACATCATTCTTTCCGACTTCACCACGACCGGGGACGGGCTGGTGGCCGCGCTGCAGCTCCTTGCGGTGGTCAAGCAGGAGGGCAAGCCGGTCTCGGAGGTCTGCCACCGGTTCGATCCGGTGCCGCAATTGCTCCAGAACGTACGTTACCAGCGTGGCAAGCCGCTCGAGGACAAATCGGTGCGCGAGCTGATCGCCGATGCCGAGGCGCGGCTGGGCAAGACCGGCCGGCTGATCATCCGTGAATCGGGAACCGAGCCGGTGATCCGCGTCATGGGCGAGGGTGATGATGCCTCGCTGGTCTCGCAAGTCGTCAATGAAATCGCGACGGCCATCGGCAAGGTTGCCTGATAAGGTTAAGAAATACGGTTAATCGCGCTTTAAGAGACTTCCCTTAAGTTCTCGGTCAATTGTCAGGTTTGATCCGCTTAGGGAACACAAGCGCATGAAAAAGCTAGTTGGTTTGGCTGCCGTTACAGCAGCCGCATTCCTCACCACGGCGGCTCTGGCCGCCGATCCGGTCTACCCGGAATACATCCCGCCCTACATCCCTCCGGTCGACGAGGGCCTCGGCGGTTCATTCTACCTGCGTGGCAGCGTCGCCGGCAATTCGAGCTGGGCGGGCGAAGCCCTGCACACTGAAACGGATGAAACCTTCGACATCATCGAAAACGGTTGGGGTTACAGCGCCGGCATCGGCGCGGGCTATGAAACCGGCACTGGCTTGCGCTTCGATGCGACCGTCGACTACCTCTCCAACCGCGGCATGACGGCCGACGTCGATGATGGTTTGGGAGATCGCGAACTGGATCTGCGCTCGACCATCGTTTTGGCCAATGCCTACTACGATTTCGGCCTGAGCGACATGGGCCTCACTGCTGCCGGCGGCGCCTTCGGCTATGTGGGCGCAGGCGTTGGCGTGGCGTTCAACGAGTCCCGTGTGGAAGACAATGTCGGCTATGGCGAGTGGGGTTCCAACACGAGCCTGGCTGCCGCCGGCATGGCTGGTATTGGTTACGATTTCGGCGCGCTCGTTGCAGATTTCGGTTACCGGGGCCTTTATATCAACGAGATCGAGAATACCGATGCTACGCCCAACTACAGGGTTGATGACGCCTGGGTCCACGAAGTCCGGGCCACGCTTCGTTACCGGTTCTGACCGGCGGTCGAGCTGAATATGAGGGCGGCCCCCGCGGCCGCCCTATTGTTTTCTGAGCAGCAGGTAAACCGCGCCGCCGACGATCAGCCCCCAGAACGCGGCGCCGATGCCAAAAAGGGTGAGACCGGAGGCAGCGGTGACGAAGGTGAGGACGGCGGGAAGGCGGAACTCCTCGTCGGCCACTGCACCGGTCAGCGAGGTCGCCAAAGCACCAATCAACGCCAACCCGGCCACCGCTTCGATGAGGATGGGCGGGGCCGCCGAAATGAAGGCGGCTGCAGCGCCTGCGCCGAGCGCGAAAAGCAGATAGGCGAAGCCGCCGGCAATGGCAGCGACGTAGCGCTTGGATCGATCCGGGTGGGCATCGGGGCCGGCGCAGAGGGCGGCCGTGATCGCGGCAAGATTGATGAGCTGTCCGCCGATCAGAGCACCCAGCGCACTCACGATGCCGGTGGAGACGAACACCGGCCGGACGTCGGGCTCAAAGCCGTTCGAGCGCAGGACAGCAAGGCCGGGAATGTTCTGGGACGCCATGGTGACAACAAACAGCGGGATTGCAATTCCGATCACCGCGTCAAGATTGAGAGTGGGAGTCACAAAAACCGGGTTGGGCCAGGGACTGGCCAGCAGATCGGGCGGCAGATTGGTGGAGATACCGATCATTACGGCGGCTACGCCGACCGCTGCGGGAACAGCCCAGACCCGTGCGAAACGGAGCAGCAGAGCCCAAACCAGGACGATCGGCAGGGCCAGCATCGGCATTTCGCCGACCGCGCGGACTGGTGCCAAACATAGATTAAACAAGATGCCGGCCAGCATGGCGCTTGCCAGCGGCATGGGAATGGCGGCAACCGCGCGGCTGAAGGTTCTTGAGAAGCCTGCAATCACAACCAGAAGTGCTGCCAGTATAAAGGCACCTACCGCTGCGGAAAAGCCGCCGGTGACACTACCGGTTGCGATGAGCAGTGCCGCCCCCGGGGTCGACCAGGCGATCGCCAGCGGCATTTTCGTTATCGCTCCAAGGATGATGCCGACGATCCCCATGCTCAAACTCAGGGCGAAGAGACCGGACGCTGCTTGCTCCTGTGTTGCCCCCACCGCCAGAAAGCCTTGCAGGACAATGGCAAATGAACTGGCCGAGCCGACGATCGATGCCAGGACGCCGGAAAAAATCGGCTGCGCCAGATCGAAGGGACGGGCGGGGGCAGACTGGTTCGGCTGGACGGACATACAGATGCTTTCGAAGCAGGCGGGTGATTATTTCTATAGGTGATCGGAAAGTCCGGGTCACCCGAGGGATCGGCAAAGTCGGCAAATTTGCCTTTTCTGCGCCATTTTTACTGGTCTGGCGAGCGTTGAGGTGACGGCGGCTTGATCTCAAGTCACTGAATTATAACGTCTTCTTTATTGATCACATTTTCGTCATCCTCGATCACCACTGTCTGATCGTCAAAACAGCGCCGCTCCTGGGTTGAAATGGCCGATCGCGCCGCAGCCCTGCGAAATGGGAACGATTCCCGCCATCGGCCATTTTGTTTGGCGAAAGAAAAGGAGACCACAAATGCGTAAGCTTCTTGCCCTTCTGGCTCTTCCCCTGATGCTGGCCGTTGCCGCCTGCGACATGCCGCCTCCGGAGGATGGAACCGCAGCGCCTGCCGATCCGGCTGTGACCACCGAGCCGGCTCCGGCCGCCCCGGTGCAATAAGGCGCATCAAAATTTTCCATGAAAGGGGCGTCCGATCGGGCGCCCCTTTTGCATGGCGTCTGGGAGGAATTCCCAATTGAGCGGGACGGCAAGCACTAGCGCCGCGAAAGGCAGGATCGGAGGGCTCGATGCTGCCCGCGCGCTTGCCGTCATCGGCATGCTGATGGTGCATGTGGGGCCGCGCGGACGGGATACACTCGGGGAAACGTTCTACAATCTGCCTCACGGTCGAGCCTCCATCCTTTTTGGTTTCCTGGCCGGCGTCAGCATGGCGCTTTTGTCGGAGGGAGCCGGAAAACGAGGATTGGCGCGGGCCCGGTTGGGATGGATGGCGGTCGTTTTTCTGCCGCTCGGACTGGTGCTGCAGCGGCTCGATCATGGCATAGCGGTGATCCTGCATCACTACGCAGCCTTTTATCTCCTGGGCATTCTGATGCTGACCGCTCCACGTCGATACCTGCCCGCGATTGCGGCTCTGCTTTCGATCGCCGGGCCTCTCATCTATTTCCTGCTCAACGCGCAATGGCCTGATCGCGTCGACCGCGATACGGTGGCGGCTGGCGATAATTTGGTCGAGATCGCAGGTGGACTTCTCGTTACCGGACCCTATCCGCTGGTGACCTGGAGCGCGGCATTGGTTTGGGGGTTGTGGGTCGGCCGGCTCGACCTGCGCGCCCCATCGACCCAATTGCGGCTCGCCTTGAGCGGCGCGGGCATTGCATTCGCCGCTGCAGTGCTGGCAATCGTCTGCACACCGCTCCTCGAGCAAGCCGAAACGCCAGCGGATTGGCGATGGCTTTTCGACGGGGGGCCACATAGCCAGATGCCGTTGTGGCTGATCGGGGCGATCGGGAGCGCGGTGGCGGTAACAGGTGTCATGCTGATCGCCGTGCGGCGGTTCCCGCAGTGGTTTTCGCCGCTGGTGGCGCTGGGGCAATTGGCGTTGAGTTTTTACGTGGCGCATCTTTTCCTGCTGCACATGCTCGCCGGCGTCTTGAGGCGTGAAAGCGTGGCAGAAGCGGTGATGTCGGTCGTCGCGATAAGCGGGGCGGCGATGGTATTCGCTGTGTTGTGGCGGCGGTATTTCCAGCGCGGTCCACTCGAAGCGTTGCTGGTTTGGCCGTTTCAACCCGTGCTGACGCCTTCGCCTCCGAGAATCCGGCCCGATCCATAATTTGGTCGCCCGAACTGTCGGTTCGGGGTATTGAGGCCGGATGGACGCCGACCCTCTCGATATCTTTCTCGTTGCCACGCCCGGATTGGAGCACGCGCTTTGCGCCGAGGCCAAAGCGCTGGGCTTTGCCGATCCACGGCCCGTGCGTGGCGGTGTGGATATCGCGGGGAACTGGCCCGATGTCTGGCGTGCCAACCTGCAATTGCGCGGCGCCGGGCGGGTACTGGTGCGGATCGCGAGCTTTCGGGTCAACCATCTTGCACAATTGGACAAGCGGGCGCGGCAGGTTCCCTGGGGACAGGTTTTGCGGCCAGACGTTCCGTTCAAGGTGGAAGCGAGCTGCCGGAAATCGAAGATCTATCATTCCGGCGCCGCCGCGCAGCGCATCGAGACGGCCATCGTAGCGGAATTGGGTGCTCCGCTTGCCGCGGACGCCGAGGTGCGGGTGCTGGTGCGGATCGAAAACGATCTTTGCACCATCAGCGTCGATACCTCGGGCGAGGGCTTGTACAGGCGCGGGCACAAGGCGGAAGTGAACAAGGCGCCCATGCGCGAGACGCTTGCGGCGCTGTTTCTGCGCGAGTGCGGATATCGCGGTACTGAACCGGTGCTGGACCCCATGTGCGGCTCGGGAACCTTCGTGATCGAAGCAGCCGAAATCGCGCTCGGGTTGCACCCGGGGCGTTCGCGCGGCTTTGCGTTCGAGAAGCTGGCGACGTTCGATGCGGCGCACTGGACGGGGATGCGGGGGAGCCTTCCCAAGACGACGGACCTCATTTTCCACGGCAGCGACCGCGATGCCGGAGCTGTGAGGATGAGTATCGCCAATGCGGAGCGGGCGGGGGTAAGTTTGATCACCCGTTTTACCCAGACGCCGGTTGAAGCCCTCGAGCGGCCTGAAGGGGAGCCGGGACTGGTGATTGTCAATCCGCCCTACGGGCTGCGGATCGGGGACCGTAAAAAGCTCTACCCGCTCTACGGCACGCTGGGGCAGGTGCTGCGGACGCGGTTTTCGGGTTGGCGCGTGGGTTTGGTGACGGCCGATCCGACACTTGCGCGGGCGACAGGCCTGCCGTTCGAGAGGCCAGGCGAAAGCGTCGACAACAATGGCGTTCGCATCGCGCTTTACCGGACGGGCCGGCTTTAGCCCGCGAGGCCCTACGCCCTTTAGCCGCACCCGTCTTGCATCTGTCGCGGTGAAATGGTTTACGGCAGTCAAAGTCTGGCCGCTCCCGTCGGGGCGGCCTTATTGTTGCAGGTGCCCCCATGATCCGTTTCGAAAATATCGGCAAGCAGAACGGCAAGCAGATCGTTTTCATCGAAGCCTCCGCTGCGCTGCAGAAGGGAGAAAAGATCGGGCTCGTGGGCCCGAACGGGGCGGGCAAGACGACGCTGTTTCGCATGATCACTGGCGAGGAAGCGCCCGATGAAGGTCAGGTCTCGATCGATCGCGGCACGACCATCGGGTATTTTTCCCAGGATGTGGGCGAAATGAGCGGACGCTCTGTCGTCGCGGAAACCATGGACGGGGCGGGGCCGGTGGCGGCGCTGATCGCCGAGATGCGGCAGCTCGAGGCCGATATGGGCGATCCCGACAAGGCCGACGAGATGGATGCGATCATTGCGCGGTATGGCGAGGTGCAAGAGAAGTTCGAAGAGCTCGACGGGTATGCGCTCGATGGCCGCTCGCGCGAGGTGCTCGATGGGCTGGGCTTCTCCCAAGCAATGATGGATGGCGATGTGGGGGCGCTTTCGGGCGGCTGGAAGATGCGCGTGGCGCTGGCCAAGATTCTCCTGGCGCGGCCCGACGTGCTGCTGCTCGACGAGCCGTCCAACCACCTCGATATCGAGAGCCTGATCTGGCTCGAGGAGTTTTTGAAGACCTTTTCCGGCGCGCTGCTGATGACTTCGCACGACCGGGCGTTCATGAACCGGGTGGTCAACAAGATCATCGAGATCGATGCGGGGAACCTCACGTCCTATACCGGCGACTACGAGTTCTACCAGGAACAGCGGGCGATCGCCGATCGCAACCAGCAGGCCCAGTTCGAGCGCCAGCAGGCGATGCTGGCCAAGGAGATCGCCTTCATCGAGCGCTTCAAGGCGCGGGCGAGCCACGCGGCGCAGGTGCAGAGCCGAGTGAAAAAGCTCGACAAGATCGACCGGGTCGAGCCGCCCAAGCGCCAACAAAAGGTGGTGTTCGAATTCCGTCCCGCGCCGCGTTCGGGTGAGGACGTGGCGGTGCTCAGGGGCATTTCGAAGCGGTACGGCGAAAAGGTCATCTATGACGGGCTCGACTTCCATGTGCGGCGCAAGGAGCGCTGGGCGATCATGGGGGTGAACGGGGCTGGCAAGTCGACGCTCCTTAAGCTGGTGACCGGGGCGGCCGAGCCCGACGCGGGGACCGTCAATCGCGGTCCGAGCGTCAAGATGGCCTATTTCGCCCAGCATGCCATGGATCGACTGGACGGGGATTTGTCGATCTTCGACATGCTGCAGCAGGAGTTTCCGCAGGCCGGGCAGGCGCCGCTGCGGGCACTGGCGGGGTGTTTCGGGTTTTCCGGCGACGAGGTGGAAAAGAAGTGCCGGGTGCTTTCGGGCGGGGAAAAGGCGCGACTGGTGATGGCCATGATGCTGTTCGATCCCCCCAATTTCCTGGTGCTGGACGAGCCGACCAACCACCTCGACATCGCGACCAAGGAAATGCTGATCGAGGCGCTGTCGAATTACGAAGGCACGATGTTGTTCGTTTCCCACGATCGGCATTTTCTGAGCGAGCTTTCCAATCGGGTGCTGGAAGTTTCGCCCGAGGGGGTGCGGACCTTCGGGGGTGGATATCGGGAATATGTCGAGAGCACGGGGCAGGAGGCTCCGGGGCTGCGGCATTAGCGCCTTTCGGTTGGCGCAAGGGGCGTTGGGCATAGCCAGCTCAGCGGCCCCTCACCCCAACCCTCTCCCCAGGGGGGAGAGGGAGTCCCGCTGTGGCTTTCCGGTGCGATAACGCGAGCAGCTGGCGCTGCTGCGGCTTAACCCTCGCCCCTCTGGGGAGAGGGTGGCCGACAGGCGGGTGAGGGGACGGCGCATGAGAAAACCTCCGACGGCCAAGGGCCTCGGTTGCTGATTGGATGGACGGCATGGGGCGATGAACGCTCCGCATTGAAATTTTTATATATGAAGCTTCCATCGCCCCATGCATTCGGGATTTTGGGCCTGGTCGTCCTCTCATGCTGGGGCCAATCCCCGCTGGCTTTCACCAGTACACCCTCGGCCTTACCGTGGGCTGGCGCTGGGAACGTTTCTGCCTCCGCTGACGCGACCGCCAACGGACCCGAACCGAGCCCGCCCAAACGTTCGTAGCGCTTGCGTCCATAAGTGCGGGCTCGTGAGGGGGATTATGGGGAAAGCGCTGGGGGCGGGGATACGTTTTTTGGGCTATTGCAGCAAATCGTGCCACTCATCCCAGCCAATAAAGGAGGCGATACGAAATCTAGCGGGTCACAGGCGGGTCGATTAATCTAAATGAGGTATCTATTGTAGAAGCTAAGCAGGGGCGGCGCAGTTGGGGGTAGCTTGTGCAATACACTCTGTATGTTGATGAGTCTGGGGACTCAGGTATTCGCAAAATCCGTACTATGGAGACGCCTGGCGCATCGCCCTACATGACGATTGGCGCCGTACTCGTCCCTAAAAGTCATGAATCTGATTTGATAGAAAGAGCCGAGAGCTTCGCATCAAAAATTCGGCGAAATAAACTGCACTGTGCAGAAATGAGTCACACACAAATTGTCGCTCTCTGTGAGCAATTTAGAGGTGGTCGGTTTCAGTCATTCGGCGTAATTTCTAGAAAAGAGACACTTGGGCGTTATCGACAGTATATCGACTATAGCAACCAGTTTTATTATCATAAATGCATGCAATATGTTTTCGAGATAGTGGGGCGAGCGTGCGTGCAGCACAGGATTGAACAAGAAGATATCGATGTGGTTGTCGAGGACGGTGTATGTGATCTTCAGGCTTTGCGGAGCTACATCGATCAGTGCAGGCTTCGACCACTGCATCCGAAGGCTCGCTATTTAAAGCGCATCGACCCTAGGCGCATTTTCGTGGCGCAGAAGGCTGCTGTTCCACTGTTGCAGTACGCAGACCTCATTGCTCACGCACTTTTCAAGGCCGTAGATAAAAGCCAAGGCAATATGGGAGTGGTTGAGCCGCGCTATCTCAGTGAACTCAGAAAGAAGTTCTATTCCAACCCCAAGGACGGCAAGATTGTTGATTGGGGTATCAAAGCTATTCATACGTTAGGACAGCTACGGTTGGATAAGACGCAAACCGCTTTTTTTAGGCAACTGCGCACGAGTTAGGTATTGCTGTTCTTGCCAACCGCGCCATCCTCCCCTATACGGGGTGCGGGCCATCCCTCCCCAACGAGGGACGCCCATCTGTAAGGATGGAGCAACATGACAGATATTTCTGCCGCCACGGACGTGGCGAAGCCGGGCGTGCGTCCGGACAACCCCAATTTTTCTTCTGGTCCTTGCGCGAAACGTCCCGGGTGGACGGTCGAGGCGCTTGCTGGTGCGCTGGTGGGACGGTCCCATAGGGCCAAGCCGGCCAAGGCGCGGATTCAGCGCGCCATCGAATTGACGCGCGAGCTGCTCGAGGTTCCTGCCGACTATCTCATCGGCATCGTGCCGGCCTCCGACACGGGTGCCGTGGAAATGGCCCTATGGGGCATGCTGGGCGCGCGCGGCGTCGACATGCTGACCTGGGAATCGTTCGGCGCCGGCTGGGTCACCGACGTTCAGAAGCAACTCAAACTCGACGATGTGCGGGTGCTCAAGGCCGAATATGGCGAGCTGCCCGATCTTTCGCAGGTCGATTTTTCGCGCGACGTGGTGTTCACCTGGAACGGCACGACCTCGGGCGTGCGCGTGCCCAATGGCGACTGGATTCCGGCCGACCGCGAGGGGCTGACCATCTGCGACGCCACTTCGGCGGCTTTTGCGCAGAACCTCGATTTCTCCAAGCTCGATGTGGTGACGTTCTCCTGGCAGAAGGCGCTGGGCGGGGAAGCCGCCCATGGCATCCTGATCCTCAGCCCGCGTGCCGTGGAACGGCTCGAAACCTTCACGCCGGCCAACCGGCCGCTTCCGAAAATCTTCCGCCTCACCAAGGGCGGCAAGCTCATGGCCGATGTTTTTGAAGGCGCGACCATCAACACGGTTTCGATGATCTGTGTCGAAGACGCCATCGATGCCATGGAATGGGGATTGAAGGTCGGCGGGCTCAAGGCGCTGCAGGCGCGGGCCGATGCCAATGAGAAGGTCATCGCCGATTGGGTGGCCAAGACCGATTGGGTCGATTTCCTCGCCGCCGATCCGGCAGTGCGGTCGAACACTTCGGTGTGTCTCAAGATCGTCGATCCCGACGTCGCGGCACTGTCCGACGAGGCGCAGGCCAAGCTTGCCAAGGCGGTGGTTTCGCGGCTGGACAAGGAAGGCGTCGCTTACGACATCGGCGGCTATCGCGATGCGCCGACCGGCTTCCGTATCTGGTGCGGCTCGACGGTGGAAACGGCGGATCTCGAAAAGCTCACCCCGTGGCTCGATTGGGCGTTTGCCGAGGAAAAGAAGGCGGCGCTGGCCTAACCAGGCCCGGGCGGGAGATCGTGAGATGGCAAACCAACGTCTCCGCAGCTTTGCTGCCGACACGCTGGCGCTGGTCATCTTCTTTACGGTGGTGAGCGGGCTCAACGAGCGGTTCATCGCCGGAATGAGCTGGCCGGAAGTGGCCATCTCCCGTTCGATCGGCGCGGTGCTCATGGTGCTGACGGCGCGGCCTTATGGCTACTGGCGGGACTGGTTCCTGACCATGACCAAACCCGCAACGCCGACCGCCACTCTGCTTATGGACTCCGTCGCGCTGCTCAGCTTCCAGGTGCCGGTCTATGTGCTCATCATCTTTGCCGGCGGGGCAAGGGGCATGGGGATTGCGACCGGAGCCATTGGATTTGCCGTGCTGATGCTGGTCCTCGGACGGCCCTACGGGCTGTGGCTCGATTTCGTGCGCAGGCGGTTCGGATTGAGCGGGCCGGGGCAAAAGCCGATGTCACTGGGCGGATAGACAAACAGTTTCCCGGGCGCCAGGAGCGGCCGGTTATTTCAGAGACATTTTTAAGGGCCGCGGCCCAAATCGAACAAGGAACAGGGATATGCCCAAGGTACTCGTATCGGACAAGATCAGCCCGGCGGCGATCGAGATTTTCAAGGCCAATGGCGTCGAGGTGGATTATCTGCCCGATGTCGGCAAGGACAAGGACAAGCTGGCCGAAATCATCGGCCAGTATGATGGCCTCGCCATCCGGTCGGCGACCAAGGTGACCGAAAAGATCCTCGCTTCGGCCAACAACCTCAAGGTGATCGGCCGCGCCGGCATTGGCGTGGACAATGTCGATATCCCGGCCGCGACCGCCAAGGGCGTGATCGTCATGAACACCCCGTTCGGCAATTCGATCACCACGGCCGAGCACGCCATTTCGATGATGCTGGCGCTGGCCCGTCAGATCCCGGAAGCGGACGCCTCGACGCGTGCGTCGAAGTGGGAAAAGAACCGCTTCATGGGCGTGGAAGTGACGTCCAAGACGCTGGGTCTGATCGGTTGCGGCAATATCGGCTCGATCGTTGCCGACCGCGCCCAGGGGCTCAAGATGAAGGTGATCGCGTACGATCCGTTCCTCACGCCCGAACGCGCCATCGATCTCGGAGTCGAGAAGGTGGAACTGGACGAGCTTCTGGCGCGGGCCGATTTCATCACTCTGCACACGCCGCTGATCGACGCGACGCGCAACATCATCAATGCCGAAGCCTTCGCCAAGATGAAGGACGGGGTCCGCATCATCAACTGCGCCCGTGGCGGGCTGATCGACGAAGCTGCGCTGAAAGATGCGCTGGAATCGGGCAAGGTCGCTGGCGCGGCGCTCGACGTTTTCCTCGAAGAGCCGGCCAAGGACAATCCGCTGTTTGACGTGCCTAACGTCATCTGCACCCCGCACCTGGGCGCTTCGACCACTGAAGCGCAGGAGAATGTGGCGCTGCAGGTGGCCGAGCAGATTTCGGCGTATCTGATGACCGGCGAGATCACCAACGCGCTCAACTTCCCCTCGATCTCGGCGGAAGAGGCGCCCAAGCTGACCCCATTCGTCAAGCTCGCCGAGCTTTTGGGCTCGTTCGCCGGCCAGCTCACCGAAACGGCCATTAAGGGCATCCGCATCGAATTCGAGGGCGAGGTTTCCGCACTCAATACGCGCCCGATGGTGGCGGCGGCGCTCAATGGGGTGCTCAAGCCCTTGCTGGGCGACGTCAACATGGTGTCGGCGCCGGCGCTGGCCAAGGATCGCGGGATCGCGGTGGAAACGGTCAACCGCGAGCAGGTCGGGGCCTATGACAACCTCATCCGGCTGACGGTCGTGACCGAGCGGCAGGAGCGGAGCGTAGCAGGCACCGTCTATGGCTCGAGCGCGCCGCGCATCGTCGAGATCAAGGGCATCACGCTCGAAGCGGAGCTGACGCAGCGGATGCTCTATATCACCAATGAGGACAAGCCGGGCTTTATCGGCCGGCTTGGCACGCTGCTCGGCCAGCTCGGGATCAACATCGCCAACTTCAATCTGGGCCGCGTGGAACAGGGCAAGGACGCGATTGCGCTGGTGTCGATCGATAGCGAATTGACCGATGGAGAGCTGACGCAGATCTCCGGGCTCGAAGGGGTCAAGCAGGCTAAACGGCTGGTTTTTACCGTGTAGGTTGACCGGTATTGAATGGTGAAGGGCCGGCAATGTTGCCGGCCTTTTTACTGCGGCTTTAGAATCTGCCTCAAATTCCGTCGGGCGGCATATTCGGCGAGGCCGATGCCGGCGATGATGAAGATGGCGGCGATGAGGTGGAAGGTTTCCAGCGTCTCGCCCAGCATCAACACGGCGAGCAGGGCACCGAACACCGGGATCAGGTTGATGAACAGGCTGCCGCGATTGGGGCCGATCAGTTCGATGCCCTGGGCATAGGTCATCTGGGCGACGATCGAGGGGAGCAGGGCGACATAGGCGACCACGAGCCAGCCGCGCGGGCTCATGGAAACGGTGGCCGAAACCAGGCCGGAAAGGCCGGTGGAAAACAGCGATTGGTAGATCACCGCCGAGAGGGCGGCGAAAAAGCTGGTGGTGAGGATGAAGGTCATCCAGCCGATCCTGGGCTTGTAGCGCAGCATGAGCGAATGGAGCGCGTAAAGCAGGGAGGCGGCCAGCATCAGGGCGTCACCGAGATTGACGTCGAGGCCGATGAGGCGGGCCGGTGCGCCGTGGGTTGCGACATGGATGACGCCATAGATGGTGAGCACAACGCCCACCATATGGAGCGCCGAGGCGCGGACGCGGAAGATGAGGAAATTGCCCACCATGACGAGCACGGGGATCGCCGCCTGGATCATGGCGACGTTGACGGCGGCTGTGAAATTGGTCGCGCCATAGAGCAGGGCATTGAAGCTGGTGAAGCCCACCACGCCGTAAAAGGCCAGCCAGCCCAGCCCGCGGCGGATTTCGGGCCATTCGGCGCGCAGGGAAGGCCAGGCGAAGGGGAGGATGACAAGGAAGGCCACGATCCAGCGCAGGGCGGAAAGCTCGAACGGATCGAGCTCGCCGATGGCGTATTTGCCCGCGATGATGTTGCCGCCCCAGAACAGTGCCGAAAGCGTCAGCAGCAGATAGGGCTGGTTCATGATGCCGGAGGGCCGATCGGTCGCAGGAGAAGGGGGCTGGGTGGTCTTTGTCATATCGGGCCTTGTACTTTATAGAGCCCGGACTTATCAGCGTTTCGGCCCTTGGCGAAGACCAAAAGCGCCAATGGCCGCCGCGGGGCATTCACCGGCGGAACCTCGGACACGAAAAGGAAAGCTAGCGCAAATGGCGAATGTTGTGGTGGTCGGCTCCCAATGGGGCGACGAGGGCAAGGGCAAGATCGTTGATTGGCTTTCCGAACGCGCCGACGTGGTGGTGCGCTATCAGGGCGGGCACAATGCCGGCCACACGCTGGTGATCGACGGGGTGAGCTACAAGCTTTCGCTGCTGCCCTCGGGGCTGGTGCGGGGCAAGTTCTCGGTGATCGGCAATGGCGTGGTGGTCGATCCGCACCATTTCGTGGCCGAGATCGAAAAGCTGAGCACCCAGGGGGTTTCGATCACGCCCGAGGTTCTGCGCGTTGCCGAGAACGCGCCGCTGATCCTGTCGCTGCACCGCGAACTCGATGCGCTGCGCGAGGATTCCAATTCCGGCCTCAAGATCGGCACGACCCGGCGCGGCATCGGGCCTGCCTATGAGGACAAGGTGGGCCGCCGGGCGATCCGGGTGTGCGACCTTTCCGAGCCCGAAACGCTCATGGACAAGATCGAGCGGCTTTTGACGCACCATAACGCGCTGCGGCGCGGCATGGGGGCGGAAGAAATTTCGTCCGAGGCCATCCATGGGGAACTGATGGCGGTGGCCGACAAGATCCTGCCGTTCATGGACCGGGTGTGGGAATTGCTCGACGAACGCCGCCGCCGTGGGGAGCGTATCCTGTTCGAGGGTGCGCAGGGTGCGCTGCTCGACAACGATCACGGCACCTATCCGTTCGTGACGTCCTCCAACACGGTCGCGGGACAGGCGGCGCCGGGATCGGGACTGGGACCGGCGGCTATCGATTATGTGCTGGGGATCACCAAGGCCTATACCACGCGGGTTGGCGAGGGGCCGTTCCCGACCGAGCAGAACAATGAAATCGGCCAGTTCCTGGGCGAGAAGGGGCATGAATTCGGCGTGGTCACCGGCCGCAAGCGGCGTTGCGGCTGGTTCGACGCGGTGATCGTGCGTCAGACGGTGCGCACTTCGGGCATCCACGGCATCGCGCTCACCAAGCTCGACGTGCTCGACGGGCTCGAGGAGATCAAGGTCTGTGTCGCTTATGAACTCGACGGGCAGCGCATCGACCATCTGCCTGCCTCAATGGGGGCACAAAGTCGAGTCAAGCCCATTTATGAAACGCTGGAAGGCTGGAAGGAAACCACCGCCGGCGCCCGGAGTTGGGCGGATCTGCCGGCCCAGGCGATCAAATATGTGCGGCGGGTGGAAGAATTGATCGGGGCCACGGTCGCCATGTTGTCGACAAGCCCGGAACGCGAAGACACGATTTTGGTCCAGGACCCGTTTCAAGATTGAGTTTTCTTGTTTAAAAACAATTTTGTTATACCGCCGGCAGAAAGTGACATTGAGTAGATAATGGCCGACTATCGCGAACTCTTGCGCAAGGCGATCGATGCCCTGCCGGAAAATACCGGTGCCAATCGCCGAGCAGTCTATGAGAAAGCGCGCAGTGCCCTTGTCGCACAATTGCGTGCCATCGAGCCACCACTGCCGGCGCGCGAAATCACCACTCACCGTCTCAATCTCGAAGATTGTATTCGCGAGGTCGAACACGAAGCGACCGAAAAGCTTCTGGGCCGATTCCGTGCCGTCGAGGAGGTTGAGCCCGAGCCGGTGGCCGAGGCGACCGCCGAGCAGGAAGCCTATGAGGAGGCTTACCCGGACGAGCCGGTTGTCGATGAGCCGGTTGCCGAGGAGCCGCGAGCCGAAGAAGACTATCTGGCCGAGCCCGAGAGCGAGCCGGAACTGGAGCCGGAGCCGGAAGCCGGACCGGAGCGCGAACCCGAGCCAGAGCCGGAGCCGGAGCTTGAGCCCGACGATTTCGAGACCTCGCCGGTCGAAGATTTCGAGCCGGAGGCCGAGGAGGAGCGGGTAGAGCCGGAAGAGCCGCGCCTGGACGATGGGGAAACCGACATCGTCGAGCCCGAGCCTGTGTGGTCGCGCGAGGATGAGCAGGTCATTGTCGACGAAGACGACCAGTTCGACACTCGCCCCGAGAGCGATGCGTTCGTCGAGCCCGAGCAAGAGGTTGAGCCGGAGCAGCCCGGCGACGATGTTCCGGAGGCCGAGGAGCCCGAGATTGCCTGGGAGCCGACGCAGGAAACGCCCGAGGAGCAAGAGCCTGCGCCATATCGGGCCGGATCGATCGAGGACATCATCGCATCGGCCGAGCGGGCGGCGCAGTCGGGTGAGAGCCAGCCGGTGGAGCCGGTGTCGCCCCACGAGGACAACCGCGTCATTCCGTTTTCGCCGCTCCCCGAACGGAGCGCCTTCGAGCCCGAGCCGACGCCATCGAGCGAGCGGCATTTCATTCTTTCCGAAGCGCAGGCCGAGCCGCGCAGCACCGTATCGCTGGTCGACATGCACGGGCGCCCGCTGGGCGGGACGGCCGCCCAGCCGTCCGAGCCGGAAACGGCAATGTCGAGCGTACGCGAAGTGGAGCTCGAACCGGGCATCATCAGCCGCCCCGAAATCTCTGATGCCCAGGTGGCCATAGACCGGGCTATCGCCGCGCTCGACCGTGAAGCACGCGGGGAAACCACGGAAACCGCCGATGCGGAACAGGAACCGGCCGAGGAAGCAGCGCCAGCCGGGGAAGCGGGCGAGGAACGCGGCGAACGGTCCGGCGGCTTCGGGGCCTTTACGATATTCCTCGTGATCTCGGTGCTGCTGCTCGGCGGCGGCGGGGTCGCGGGCTATTGGGCCTGGCGCGAGGGCTATATCGACCTCAACGCGCTTTTCGCCCAGGGCCAGACCGAGCCGACCACCGAGGTGGCGGAAGCCGAAGTGCCCGAAACCCCCGAGACCACGCCTCCGGCGGAAACGGAGGCGCAGAACCCGGCGACCAACACCACCCCGGAAGTGCCCTCGGCCAGCGGCGAGGTCAGCGGATCGACCATGCCGGGGGAAGAACTTCCCTTCTCCGAAACCGAAACCCCGAGCCCGGCCCAGACCGAGCCCGAGGCGACGTTCGAGGATCGGCTGCCAGCGGAAGCGCAATCCCCCATCGAGCCGGATGCGGAAATGCTCGAAGAGCCCGGCATCGCGCTTTCGACCGAAGGCGCGCAATCGCTGCTGCTCGAGGAACAGACCGGCGGTTCGACCGGGGCCGTTCCCTATTCGGGAAGCGTCGAGTGGTCGCGCGGCACCGACGAGCTGGGGCATCCCACGATCATCGCCGACGCCTCCATCCCGGCGCGCAATCTGGAAGTCGAGGTGCTCTTGCGCCGCAATGCGGATGCCAATCTGCCGGCGAGCCATTTGATGGAAGTCAATTTCACTGTGGCCGAGAGCTTTATCGGCGGCTCGATCGCCAATTTGCCTGGGGTGTTGCTCAAGGACGAGGAATTGGTGCAGGGCCAGCCGCTGACCGGCGCGTCGGCGCGCATCGTGGGCAATTCGTTCCTGTTCGCGCTTTCAAGCGCCAGCGAGATCGATGTGGAAAACAATATCGAGCTTCTGACCGAGCGGGCCTGGGTGGACCTCGCCATGGTCTATGGAACGGGGCGGCGCGCCATACTGACACTGGAAAAGGGCCAGGACGGCGAAACGATCTTCGAGGACGTGCTGGCTGCCTGGGCGGCACTCGATGCGGAAGCCGAGGCGCCGGCCGAAGAGGAGGCCGCGCCCGCTGCCGAGGACGCAGCGCCGGCCGCGGACGCGACCGACGCTTAAAGCATTTCAGCCCTCGTCGCGTTTCCGAACCACAAAGTGATACCGTCCCCGGCCAAGCCGGGGACATGTTTTTTTTGGAACGCTCTAAGCTGCTACCGTCCTGCCGCCTTCAATGCGATAGGTCTTTGCCGCCAGGGCGGCGACATCTTCGGCCTGGTGCGAGACGATGATGGCGTGCCAGCCGTTCTCCCGCACCAGCCGCGCTATCAGATCACGAATGGGAATGACGGTCTGCGGGTCCAGCCCGGTGAAGGGCTCGTCCAGCAAAAGGATCGGCCGGTTGCGCAGGAGCGTGCGCGCGAGCGCGACACGCTGTTTCTGGCCGCCCGAGAGGCGATCGGCGCGGCGGGAGGCAAGGCCGGGCAGATCCATGCGGCCGAGGGCTTCGATCACCCGCCGGTCATCGGCACGGGCGCGGCCGCCGAGCCCCAGCGCCACATTGGCGCCGGCGGAAAGGTGATCGAACACATTATCGGCCTGAAAAAGGATCGATACCGGGCGTTCTTCCGGCGGGCGGGCGAGGATCGAAGCGCCGTTGAGGCGGATATCGCCGGAGGCGGGATCGAGAAAGCCGGCGATCAGATCGAAAAGAGTGGATTTGCCCGCGCCCGATGGGCCGACCAATCCGACGATCTCTCCGGCCTGGATGCTCATCTCGAACGAAAATTCGGTATCACCGCCCGGATAGCGGAAGGTGAGCTGGTCAATCTCGAGCATTGGTCAACCGGTCCAGAAGCTTGGGAATGAGGATGAAGGCGGATACCGAGAGCAGCAAGAGAATGGCCGCGATCGCTTCGGCATCATTGGTGCGATAGGCGCCGAAGGCTCGATACATCAGCCAGGGGAGGGTGGAGAACTCGGACGTGCCGAACAGCGAGATGACGCCGAGATCGCCCAGGGAAAAGACGAAGGCGATGGCCAGCGCGTAGCCCACGGGCTGGCCGATCAGCGGCCATTCGATGCGGCGCCATTGGGTGAAGGCGGAAAGGCCCAAGGCGCGGATGACGCGGCGGTGGCGCAGGGCGAGCGCTTCGAGAGGCGGCGCGAGCGTGGCAAAGACGAAGGGCAAGGCCAAAAGCGCGTTGGCGAGGATCAATACCACTGGGGCAACCCGTATGGGCGGGAGGCCGGTCAACCGGGCAAGGAGGAAAAAGCCCAGCGAGAGCACGACGGCGGGGACGGCGAGATAGGCAAAGACCGGGAAGCCGAGCAGCGCCCGGCCAAGCGTGCCATGGGGCTGGAGGGCGCGGGCCATGCCCAGCGCGATGCCGAGGCCGACCGCCAGGAGGGCGCTGAGGGTGCCGATGACAAGGCTGGTGGTTGTGGCGTGCCAGAAGGCCGGTTGGGCGAGGACGGGAGCGATGGCGGCCAGACCTTCGCCCAGGACCCCGGCGAGGGGAGCGAGAAAGCCCAAGAGCAGGACGATGAGCAGGACCACCTGAAGGGCGGCGAGCCAGCCTCTCTCGGGCCAATGGATGCCGGCACGGGCGCCGAAAAGCGTGGCGGCGGGGGCGAGGGTGGTCGCGGGGATGATGATGGCGGCGCAGATGAGGAGCTGGACGAGGGCGAGATTGACGGCGGCGCCGAGATCGAAATCGAGCCGGACCGCTTCGTAGATGGCGACCTCCAGCGTCTGGTTGGCGGGGCCGCCGCCCAGGGTGAGCACGACGGGAAAGCTGGTAAAGCAGAGAAGGAAGATTGTCGCGGCAACGCCGGGGATGGACGAGGCCAGGGCGGGCAAATCGATGATCGCGAGGCGCTGGAGCGGGCCTAAACCCAGGCTGCGGCCGAGCTTGAGCTTTTCGGGCGGGATGGCGGCGAGCCTGTCGATGAAGATGCGGGCCGAAAAGGCGCCGTTGAGCACCACATGGGCGGTGACGATCCCCCAGAGGCCGAAGATCGAAGAACCGGTTTCGAGCCCGAAGGGGGCGAGCAGGAAATTGACCCAGCCATTTCGGCCCCAGATGGCCAGCAGCCCCGAAACGATCACCAGGGACGGCATGACCAGCGCGGTCGAGAGCAGGCCGATGACCAGGCCGCGGCCGGGAAAGCGCAGGCTGTCGAGCGTCCAGGCGAGGATCAGGCCGGCGAGGATCGAGAGGATGGTGGAGAGGCTGGCCTGGATGGCCGCCATGGCGACGATGCTGCCGATGCCGGCAACGCTGGAACCCGTGCTGGGGAAACGCTGTCCGGCGATCCAGAGGGCGATCAGCAGGGCGGCGATCAGAACGGCGATGGCGGCGGCGATCAAAGCGCCGGCAATGCGGCGGCCGGGACGCCAGGTTGGAGCTGTCCCGGCCATGGTGGTCTACCTCAGGTTCGCGAAGGCTTCGTCGATCCAGGCGCGCGTGTTGGCGGTGACCTCGTCGGCATCGAGCAGGAGCGCGGGGGCGGGGTCGATCATCTCGGCAAAGCCGGGATTGAGGCCGCCTTCCGGCTCGAGCACCGGGTACATCCAGTTGGTTTCGGGCAGGGCGGCCTGGGCCTCGGGGGTTACGAGATAAGCGAGGAACTGCCGGGCCAGCTCCTGGTCGGGGCTGGAGGCGAGAATGCCGGCGACTTCGATCTGGGTGTAATGGCCCTCGTCGAACCTGGTGGCCTTGTAGCGGTCCTCGCCTTCGGCGATCACGTGATAGGCGGGGGAGGTGGTGTAGGAAAGCACCATATCGGCTTCGCCGGCCAGGAACAGATCATAGGATTCCGACCAGCCGGTGGTGACGGTGAGGACATGGGGGGCGAGGCCCTCCCAGATCTCGGCGGCGCCATCGCCATAGACGGCCTTGATCCAGAGGATGAGGCCCAGGCCGGGGGTCGAGGAGCGCGGGTCCTGGATGACGATCTTGAAGTCTTCGGGAAGCGCGATCAGCTCTTCGAAATTGGATGGCGGGGTGGGCAGGGTTTCTGAATCGTAGACGAAGGCGAAATAGCCGTAGTCGACGGGCACGAAAACCTCATCGGTCCATTCGATGGGCAGCTCGAACTCAGGCAGGTCCAGGGTGTGTTCGGTGAAAAGGCCCGTGGCCTTGCCCTCGCCGATGGTGGCGGTATCGAGGCCGAGGACGATATCGGCCTCGGTGGTTTCGCCTTCGAGCTGGACGCGGCGCAGGGCGGAGATGGAGTCCTCGGCGGAAACGAAGTTCAGCGTGCAGGTGCATTGGGCCTCGAAACCTTCCTTGAGCGCGGGGGCGGGGCCCCAATCGGCGGCGAAGGCATCGTAGGTGTAGACGGTGAGGGTGGGATTATCCTGGGCGAACGCGGGAAGCGCGAAGGCTCCCAGCGCAACCGCACACAGGGCTTTTTTAAGCGAAACGATCATCGATTTCCTCGATTTCGGGCGCAAGCGCCAAGCCATTGTTGCGGCCACGGATGGACGAGGGGAAAGGTGAGCGTATGGAGGGCTCTTCAAGAGCCCTTGCCATCTCGAACTTCCTCCGCCAGCATGACCTGGTTCAGGTTCCATGGGTTTTTCTCAGCCCGTCCTTTCGGACGGACACCCCAGCGAGACGAGGCGAGACTATAGGCGTCCAAGGTTCAGTGCAAGAGAGCGCCGGGGGAGAGGGCCTGCCGCTCCGGTTCGATGGCATGCTGCTCATTGTAGGGGGCGGGAGCGTGGAGCCGGAGATGCTCAAACGGCTCGCGGCGCGCGTCCAAGGCATCGTGGGGGCCGACAGGGGCGGCGATATCGTTCTGGCGGCGGGGCTCGTGCCGGACGCGGTGATTGGCGACATGGATTCCGTGGCCGACAGCGCGCGCTTTTCCGGCCGCACGCGGGTCTTGACGCTGGCCGAGCAGGACACCACCGATTTCGAGAAATGCCTCTATTCGACGCGGGCGCCGATCACCCTGGCCATCGGGATGACCGGCGGGCGGTTCGACCATACGCTGGCCGCGCTGCACGCGGTGGCGCGGTATGCCCACGAGCGACGGGTGATCTTGATCGACGGCCATGATCTGGCCATGGGGGTGGCCGGGTCGATCGCGCTTAACGTTGGGGCTGGGGAGCGGGTGTCGATCTATCCGCTGGGGCGGACGCGGTTTGCGCGCTCGAAGGGGCTGCTCTATCGGCTCGACGGATTGGAAATGGCGCAGGGCGAGGCGATCGGGACGTCGAACCTTGCCACCGAGGATCGGATCGAGATCGAGGTGGCGCCAGGGGGGCAGGACCCCTGGCTGCTGATTTTGGATCGAAAGCTGCTCGATGCCGTGATTTAAGCCTCGGCCTCGGCGGTCACCGGCGTTGCCAAGACCTTGTCGACGCGGCGGCCGTCCATATCGACGACTTCCAGCCGCCAACCGTCGGTTTCGAGAGCCTCGCCCGTGGTGGGCAAGTGCTGCAGGCGGTCGATCATGAAACCGGCAAGGGTCTGGTAATCGCGCTTTTCCGGCAGCAGCAGGCCGAGGCGGTCGGCAAGGTCGTCTGCCGTGAGGCTGCCGGCCAGAAGCCAGGAGCCATCCTCGCGCTGAACGGCTTCGTCGGCCTCGCCTTCCTCGAGGTCGGAGCGGAAGACACCGGCGATGGCTTCGAGCAGGTCCGAAGGCGTCACGAGGCCCTCGAAATGACCGTACTCGTCAAGCACCAAGGCCAGCGGAAAGGCGGCGTGCCGGAGGACGTCGAGCACGTCGAGCGCTCCCATGGTGTCGGGAACGACCTGGGGCTTGCGCAGCAGGCGGCGAAGGGCGGCGTGGTCCTCGGGCTGGGCTGCAAGGAAATCGCGGACCACGAGCACGCCGATGATATTGTCGGTTTCGCCACTCGAAACCGGGACGCGCGAATGCCTGAAGCGGGCTAGCTCGGACCGGATGGTTTCGAAATCGTCGTCGAAATCGATCATCTCCACATCGGTGCGCGGGGTCATGATGCCGCGGGCACGGCGGTCCGACAGACGCAGCACGCCGGCGATCATGCGCTTTTCGTCGCGTTCGATGACGCCGGTTTCGGCCGCTTCGGCAACGATCGACTTGATCTCCTCCTCGGTGACCTGGTCCTCGTTGGAGTCGCTCATTCCCAACAGGCGGAAGATCAGCTTTGTGGAAGCGTCGAGCAGCCAGACGATGGGCGCGGCCACCTTGGAGAGCAGCGCCATGGGCCGGGCGACGAGGCAGGCCACGCTCTCGGCATTGCGCAAGGCGAACTGTTTGGGAACCAGCTCGCCAACGACCACGGAAAGATAGGTGATGACGACCACGACGCCGCCAAAGCCCAAGGCGGATGCCGCAGCGCTGGGCAGGCCGGCGGCTATGAGGATTTCAGTCAGTTGCGCGCCGAGCGTGGCGCCGGAAAACGCACCGGCCACGACGCCGATGAGCGTAATGCCGATCTGTACGGTGGAGAGAAAGCGGCCGGGGTCGTCGGCCAGCTTGACGGCTGCTGAGGCGCCGGGGTGGCCACGGTCGGCCATGGATCGCAGCAAAGGCTTGCTGGACGAGACGATGGCGAGTTCGGACATGGCGAACACGCCGTTGAGCAGGATCAGACCCGCGACGATAGCGATTTCTATCATTTGGCACGGATCGGCTTTTCAGCCGGTCCGATTTTGTCCTTCAGTTGGTTCCGGGGAGCTGCACAATGAGGGCTCGGAGAGGCTGCGTCAATGCGCAGCCTGGGTCCGAGCCGCCTCCTTGACCGCATCCTGAACCTTCTCGAACGCCCGCACTTCGATCTGGCGGATACGCTCGCGGCTGACGTCGTATTCCTGGGCCAACTCCTCGAGTGTCGAGGGATTTTCCTGCAGGCGACGGGCCTTGAAGATGGCACGCTCGCGGTCGTTGAGAACTTCAAGCGCGCCCTCGAGCAGCCCCATGCGTTCGTCGAATTCCTGGCTTTCGCCGAGAATTTCTTCCTGGTCGGGCGCATCGTCGATCAGCCAGTCCTGCCATTGGCTGGAGCCTTCATCGGCGCGCATGGGCGCGTTGAGGGAGGCATCGCCGGTCAGGCGCTGGTTCATGGACACCACATCGTCTTCAGAGACGTTGAGGGTCGTGGCGATCTGCTTGATCTGGTCGGGATGCAGATTGCCGTCCTCAAGCGCGGCGATCTGACCCTTCAAACGGCGCAGATTGAAGAACAGGCGCTTTTGCGCCGCGGTGGTGCCGATCTTGACAAGCGACCACGAGCGCAACACGTATTCCTGGATGGAAGCGCGGATCCACCACATGGCATAGGTGGCAAGGCGGAAACCCTTGTCGGGCTCGAAACGCTTGACCGCCTGCATAAGGCCGACATTGCCTTCCGAAATGACTTCGGAAATGGGCAGGCCGTAGCCGCGATAGCCCATGGCGATCTTGGCCACCAGACGCAGGTGTGACGTGATGAGTTTCTGTGCCGCCTCGGGATCGGCATGCTCCTTGTACCGCTTGGCGAGCATGAATTCCTCGTCAGGGTCGAGCATGGGAAACTTGCGGATTTCCTGAAGATAGCGGTTGAGCCCGCTTTCTGAACTCAGGACAGGTAGATTGGACTGGGCCATTATTGCACCCCCTCTTATCGAACCCCCGGGAAATCCCGGCGGGTGAGCTCGCGAAAACGCCCTTTCCGGCACGCGCGCGAGACACATTTGGAGAGTAGATATAGGTCGCAATGAGGCGATTACACCCCCGCCCCGCGAATTTTTGCCATTCGCGGGATGCATGGGTCGCCGGGTTCAGAGGTTACAATGTGTAAGGGGCAAGGGCGGTTGCGAGATTTGCGAGATCGGGCGGCAGCGGGCTCTCAAAGTGCAGCGTTTCGCCGGTTGCCGGATGGGCGAAACCGAGCACGCTTGCGTGGAGAGCCTGCCGATTCAAGGCTCTGATGGCCTGTTGGATGGGTTCGGGCACCCGATTAATCTTTGTTGCAAAGCCAGCGCCATAGAGCCCGTCGCCCAGGAGCGGGTGCCCGATATGGGCCATGTGCACGCGGATCTGGTGGGTGCGGCCCGTCTCCAGATTGCAGGTGAGCTGGGCCACGGTCCATTTTTCGTCGGCAAAGCGCCCGCTCACCCGATAATGGGTGATCGCCTCGCGCCCGTCGCGGCCCAATACCGATTGCTTGAGCCGGTTGTGCGGATCGCGGCCGATGAGGGTTTCCACGGTGCCGACAAGCGGATTGGGGATGCCCCACGCGAAAGCGGTATAGGCCCGCTCCAACGGGCCGGTCCGGCCATGATCGGCGAACTGGGCGGCGAGGCCATTGTGGGCCTGCTCGGTCTTGGCGGCCACCATGACGCCGGAGGTGTCCTTGTCGAGCCGGTGGACGATGCCGGGGCGTTTGACACCGCCAATGCCGCGCAAGGATTGGCCGCAATGGTGGATGAGGGCGTTGACCAGCGTTCCATTCTCATTGCCCGGCGCGGGATGGACGACCATGCCGGCGGGCTTGTCGATGACGATCAGGTGCTCGTCCTCATAGAGGATGGCCAATTGGATGGCTTGCGGTTCGGGCTCGGCTTCGACCGGCTCGGGGGCGGCAAGGGTGATGGACTCGCCGGCCTTGACGCGATATTTGGGCACATCGTTCGTGGTTCCTCCCACGCTCACCGCGCCCCCCTGGATCAAGTCCTTGATCCGGTTGCGCGAAAAGGCGGGGAAACGGGCCGCTAGAAATGCATCGAGCCGCGTCCCGGCCTCGCTTTCGAGCACCGTGGCGTCATGCCTGTTTCCCTGGAGCCCATCCGCTGCCATGACCCAACCTCAAGCCGATTTCGACAAAGACGAGCCGCTGAGCCCCGAGGCCGAGGCGGTTATGGCGAAAGCGCGGCGGCGGGCCGCAATATCGATGCTCGTCATGCTGATCGGCTTTATGGCGGTTGTGCTGGTGGTTGTCTATCGCCTGGTCACCATGGGGTCGGACGTATCGGACCGCTACGCGCTGCAATCGATCGCGCTGCCGGCGGACGCGCAGGTGATTTCGAGCCAGGTGCAGGACGGCTTGCTGACGGTGACCTATGTGGCCGGTGAAGCGCAGGCTATCCGCATTTTCGATGGCGAGACCGGCGAAATGGTGCGCGAGATCGCGATTACCGCTGAATAGCTCAGCAGTCGGGCACCGCTACGCTGAGGCCGCCCAGGGAAGTTTCCTTATAGCGTTCGTCCATGTCTCGGCCGGTCTGGCGCATGGTCTCGATGCAGGCGTCGAGCGGCACGATATGGCTGCCATCGCCCTGCATGGCGAGCGATGCGGCGGCGACGGCCTTGACCGCGCCCAGCCCGTTGCGCTCGATGCAGGGGACCTGGACAAGGCCTTTGACCGGATCGCAGGTCATCCCTAGGTGGTGTTCTAAAGCGATTTCGGCGGCGTTTTCGATCTGGGCGTTGGTGCCGCCAAGCGCCGCGCAGAGCGCCGCGGCGGCCATGGCGGAGGCCGAGCCCACTTCGGCCTGGCACCCCGCTTCGGCGCCGGAAATCGACGCGTTGTATTTGATGAGCCCACCGATCGCCGCACCGGTGAGCAGCATATCGGGGATCTTGTCGCGGCTCGCGCCGGGGACGTGGGAAAGATAATAGCGCAGGACGGCTGGGAAGACGCCGGCGGCACCGTTGGTGGGAGCGGTGACGACCTGGCCGCCGGCGGCGTTTTCCTCGTTGACCGCCATTGCATAGGCCGAGAGCCAATCGATGGCCGAATGCAGCGGCACGTCATTGGCTCCGATGCGGCGCGAGAGGTTTTCGAAGATGGCGCGGGCACGCCGCTTGACCTTGAGCCCGCCGGGAAGTTCGCCCGTGGCTTCGAGCCCGCGGGTAATGCAGGAATCCATCACATCCCAGATGTGCATCAGGCGGTGCGAGAAGGCTTCGCCATCAAGGCGGGCGCATTCGTTGCGGCGCTTCATTTCGGCGATGGAGAGGCCTGAGGCTTCGCCCATTTCCAGCATTTCGGCGGCGCTGGCAAAGGGGAAGGGGACATCGTCGGCGGGTGTTGCGGGCAGATCGCCGGATTCGATTTCGGCCAGGGTTTTGACGAAGCCGCCGCCGATCGAGAAATAGGTTTCCGCGACGATGGTTTTCCCGTCCGCATCCAGAAGGGCAAAGCGCATGCCGTTGGGGTGAGCGTCGAGCCGCGTCTTGCGGTCGACGATCAGGTCGGCGTCGGGATCGAGCGCGATGGTCCAGCCGGGGGCGGGGGAGACCGTCTTGCGCGAGGCGAGTTCGGAAAGTGCCGCGTCGGCTTTTGCCTGGTCATAGATGTCGGGCGCAAAACCCAGGCAGCCGGCGAGGACGGCGGCATTTGTGCCGTGGCCGACGCCGGTGAAGGCGAGGGAACCATAAAGCGTGATCTGGAGCCGGGTGCCCTCGCGGGGCGGCAACTCGCGAACGCGGTCGAGAAACCGCGCCGCAGCCAGCATCGGGCCCATGGTGTGGGAGGATGACGGGCCGACGCTGACTTTGAAGACATCGAAAACCGAGACGAACATGCGGGCCTTCCCCTCGCTCGCGTGGGGTTCGTTGGCCGGTGAGGGAATAGAAAGCTATTGCGCTCGTCAAGCCGGATTTGGTGGTGGCATTCTCACGCTATTGGGATTTGTAGGCGGCGAGCTGCGCCTTTGTCGCCTTTTCGCGCCAAATCGTTTCAAACAGCGACCGGAAGTGATCGGGGGCAAGGTTGTCGAGCCGGACGAGGACGTAAGGGTAATCGCGATAGTGGTCGGTGATGAAGAACAGGTCGGCCTCGACTTCGAGCAGCATGTCGCGCTCATCCATGGATGGACGCTGGAGGGCGATGATGTCGGGCTCGCGCAGGCGGAGGAGGAATTTGGTGCCGAGCTTGATGGCGGGTGTGCCGTAGCTGGTGGATTCGACCACGCCGGGGAAGGAGAGGGCGAGGGCGACGAGCTCTTCCCAGGTCATCGCCGTGCCAATGGTCAGCGCCGGTAGCGCAGGCGGCCGATCTCGTCGAATTCGGCCTGCTCGCGTTTGGCCTGCTCGTCTTTTTCCCGCTGATGTTCGCGCGCGTCGAGCAGTTCGACCTTCTTGAGATCCTCGATGGCTTCGGCGAGTTCGTCCTGGGCGGCTTCGAGCTTGCCCTTCATGTCGCCGGCAGAGGTCAGAAGATTGTCGCGGCGGGTGATGGCGGCCTTGGCGAAGGTGGAATAGGCGAAGTGCGCGACGTCCGAGATGCCGGTCTTTTTGTGCTCGATCTCGATCTGCTGGTCGAGCTCGGCGGCCATGCGCTCGAAATCGGCGATCATGGTCTCGATCTGGAGAACCTGGCGGCGCTTTTCGTCGACCTGAAACTTCTTCAACCGGATCAGGCTCGCGCTCTTGGACTTCATGACTTGCACTCCTTACTCATCAAGCCAACCTAGCCGTCCGCGCCGCCTGTCTCCAAAATCGTCGCCAGCAGATTGTAGCCGTCGGCGATAGTGGTGCGCTCATCCGAACGCTGGCTCAAAAACGCCTCCAGCGCCGGGTTGAGCGCGATGGCGCGGTCAACCTTGGGATCCGATCCTTTCCGGTAAGCCCCTAGCCGGATCAGTTCCTCCATGTCGGCGAAAACCGACATCAACTCGCGCGCCCTGCTCAGTGTGGGCCGGAAATCCTCCGGCACGCAGCCAGGCATGGTGCGCGACACGGATCGAAGCACATTGACGGCCGGATAGCGTCCCCGCTCGGCAATGGATCGCTCCATGACGATGTGACCATCGAGAATGCCGCGTACGGCGTCCGCAATGGGCTCATTGTGATCATCACCTTCCACCAAAACGGTAAATAGACCGGTAACGGAGCCCGAGTTGACCAGGCCCGGACCGGCTCGTTCCAAGAGGCGCGGCAGTTCGGTGAAGACCGTGGGCGGATAACCCTTGGCGGTGGGTGGCTCGCCGGTGGCCAGCCCGATCTCGCGCTGGGCCATGGCAAAGCGGGTGAGGCTATCCATCATGGCGAGCACGCGCTTGCCCTGATCGCGGTAATATTCGGCAAGGGTGAGGGTCAGATAGGCCGCCTGACGGCGCATGAGGGCGGATTCGTCGGAGGTGGCGACGATGACGATGGCCTTTTTCATGCCCTCTTCGCCGAGCTGCTCGGTGATGAATTCCTGCACCTCGCGCCCGCGCTCGCCGATCAGGCCGATGATGGAGACATCCACATCGGTGTTGCGGGCGAGCATGGACATGAGCACCGACTTGCCCACGCCCGAGCCGGCGAAAATGCCCATGCGCTGGCCGTCGCAGCAGGTGGTGAAGGTGTTCAAACACCGCACGCCCAGATCGATGGGGTCGCCGACGCGGCCGCGGGCATGGGCGGGAAGGGGGAGGTTGCGCAGTCCGTATGGCGTGGGGCCGCGCAGCAGCGGGGCGCCGCCATCGATGGCCTGGGCTTCAGCGTTGATGACACGGCCGAGCCAGCTATCGTCGGGATAGACGGCGCCGTCATGGCCGGCAAAAACCGCCTTACAGCCGAGGCGCACCCCTTCCACCGGGCCGAAGGGCAGGCAGAGCGCATGGCCGTCGCGGAAGCCGATGATCTCGCAGGCGAGGTCGGGGCCGTTGGGCGTTTCGATCGAAACGCGTCCGCCCACGCGCAATTCGCGCACCGGGCCGACCACCTCGATCAAAAGGCCCTGCACGGCCTTGACGCGGCCGAACACCTCGATCTCGTCGATCGCCTCGATGTCTGAAATCAGCGACTGCACACGGGGCCCTTAGGGAAGCGATTCGCACCTCTGTTGCGCCACATTGGTAACTCATCCTTAAGGTTATGGCGATATTGCCAGAAGTTGAGCAAAATTTTTCGCCGCGCCCCTGCGCGTGCGCTCTTTTCCCCCATAGCTTTGTTTCAGTGAGTCCCAAGAGTCGCTTGAAGGGCTTTCTTAACGTTGTGCATTAAGAAAAGTTCTGCCGATTTATCCTTACATTTCAATGCATTAACACCTTATTCAGTTAATGAAGCTCGCATATTGCCCGACTGAATTAAACTTTGTTAACTAATTACCGGTAGGTTCGAATCGTACCCAGTAGGGTTTGGTTAAGGGTCGCGGATCGATCCGGGCTCGGTCCCAGCAAGGGATGTGTTGGATAAGGGGATTGGCATGCGTGTGCTCTTGATAGAGGACGACAGCGCGACAGCGCAGAGCATCGAGTTGATGCTCAAATCCGAGAGTTTCAATGTGTACACCACCGACCTCGGTGAGGAAGGTGTCGATCTGGGCAAGCTCTATGATTACGACATCATTTTGCTTGACCTCAATCTGCCGGACATGAGCGGGTATGAAGTGCTGCGCACGCTGCGCGTTGCGAAGGTTCAGACCCCGATCCTGATCCTGTCCGGGCTTGCCGGGATCGAGGACAAGGTGCGCGGGCTCGGCTTCGGGGCCGACGACTACATGACCAAGCCGTTCCACAAGGACGAACTGGTCGCCCGCATCCACGCCATCGTGCGGCGCTCCAAGGGGCACGCCCAGTCGGTCATCAACACCGGCGATCTTTCGGTCAACCTCGACACCAAGACGGTCGAGGTGGGTGGCCAGCGCGTGCATCTGACGGGCAAGGAATACCAGATGCTCGAGCTGCTCTCGCTGCGCAAGGGCACGACGCTCACCAAGGAAATGTTCCTCAACCATCTCTATGGCGGGATGGACGAGCCGGAACTCAAGATCATCGACGTGTTCATCTGCAAGCTGCGCAAGAAGCTTTCGGTGGCCACGGCCGGCAAGAACTACATCGAAACCGTCTGGGGCCGCGGCTATGTGCTGCGCGAGCCCGACGAAACCGAGATGGCCGAAAGCGCCTGATCGGCGCTTTAGCCGCAATTTTGCAAGGTCCCGCGCGACAATCCCCGCGCGGGACCTTTCTTATTTCAAGGCACCAGTTTGCGGTAGAGGTGCCAGGTGGCGTGCCCGAGGATGGGCAGGGCGATCGCCAGTCCCACAAAGAGCGGGATCGAGGCGATCAGCAGGATCAATGCGACGACCGCGCCCCAGAGGAGAATGGGAACAGGGTTTTTGCCGAAGGCGCGCAGGGAGGTGCCGATGGCGCGCCCTGGACTTCCGCCCTTGTCGACGAGCAGGGGGAAGGCGATGACCGTGGTGGCCAGAACCACGAGGGCGAAAACCAGGCCAACCAGATTGCCCCAGAACAACAGGCTCCATCCCTGGGCCGTGGTCAGCGTTTCGGTGATCAACCCCATGAGGGTGGTGGGCGGGTCGATGGCGAAGTGTGCCTCATAAATGGCTCCGGCGGCCGTTATCCAAAGAATGAAGAGAACGGCGAGCAGCAACCCGACCGCGGTCATCGAACCGATGGCGGGGTGATGCAGCACCGCCAGGGCATGGCGGGGGTCGTCGTCCTCGCCGCGTTCGCGGCGGCGGCTCAATTCGTAAAGCCCTAGAGCCGCGACCGGCCCGATCAGGGCAAAGCCGGCAGCCAAAGGGTAGAGCAGGGCAAAGGTCGCCCCGCCAGCGCTCCAGACTGCCAGCGCGATGCCGACGAGCGGGTAGATAAGAGCAATAAAGAGATAGTGCGAAGGATGGCGCCAGAAGTCGGCCGTCCCTTTGCCAAGGGCATCAAAGACATCGCCGGTCGTGATGGGACGGACGGCGATATCGGCGTCGCTGGCATGTGCATAGGCTTGTTCGGGGTACACAGGCATACCTGGCCTCCTCGGTCAAAAGGAGCGCGGGGTGCCGTCACACTTCCCCCAAGGCGCGGGCACACCACGCCGTTCGAGGTATTGCCCAAAAGGGGCTCTACCCAATTTTGATCATAACTCGATTTTACGGAAAACGGGACCGGTTTTCACGCATATGTGTGGGAACGAGAGCGTTTCAGCTCTTCTTCGGCACGTTCCAATTGCTCCAAGTCTTTGCTTGGGCGCGCTTCGAGCCGCAAAACGCTGGCTAGAGCATTTCCGCTTTTCTCCGAATCGCTTCAATGCTCTAAGTCCTTGTTCTGTCGCGTGTCCGAACCGCAAAACCGTTTCCATCCCCGGTCACGCCGGGGACATGCTTTTGCTGGACACGCTCTAGACATAGGACTGGAATTTGGCTTCCAGCATCGCATGATCGAAGGGTTTGAGCATGTGATCGTTGGCGCCGGCCTTGCGGGCCATCGCGATGTGGCCGATGTCGCGCTCGGTGGTGCAGTAGACCACTTTGGGCTTGTCGCCGCCGGAATAACCGCGCAGGGCCTTCAGGAATTCAAGCCCGCTCATGATCGGCATCTGCCAATCGAGAAGGATCACGTCGGGCATTTCTCGGGCGCATTTTTCATACGCCTCCTGCCCATCCTCGGCTTCATCGACGATGAAATCCATGGTTTCCAGAATGCGCCGCGCAACTTTGCGGATCACGCTGGAATCATCGACGATCAGGCAGGATTTCATGCTCCATCCCTCTAAAAGACAGGCGGGACGGCGCGAAGTCTAAAGCGATATTGGTTAGCGAATGGGTAATAGCGAGCGGTCGCCCATTCATCCTTTGGTTTTCTGGCCACTGCGACGAGTTAGAGGCGTACCTCGTCTGCCGAACAGGTCGGCTTTCAGTCGATGTCGTGGGGCAGCGGGTCGGCGGTGAAGCGCAGGACCTCGCCGTCGAGGCTGAGATTGAGACCCATATGCGAGAGCCGGGCGAGGACACCGGTGTAGAAGGGCTGGATGCCGCGGGCATCGACGTTGCCGTCCTCGGGCGTTCCGGCGATCAGCCCCTGCACGGCATTGGGGATCAGGGTCTTGGGGCCGGTGGCGGTGATGGTGAAGCTTTCGCGGCCCGCTTCCCCCTCGACCTCGACGGTCACCGTGCCGCCGCGCGGAACGCCAGCCACGGCGATCAACAGCATGTTGAGCAGCAGCTTGGCCTTGTTCTTGGGCAGGAGCATGGGCGTGACCTTCCACTCAAGGTCTGCCTTTTCCCCGGCCATCAGAAGCGTCGCCACGCGATCGGCCTCTCGGGTGTCGATATCGGTGCCGGCGGTGGAGGAGGCGCCGAAGGCGAGACGGGCAAATTCGAGCTTGGCGCGGGCCTGGCGCGTCGAGTTCTCGATCAGCTCCTTGGCAAAGCCCTGCATTTCGGCCTGGGACGGATCGGCCAGCACTTCGAGCCCGTTGCCGATGGCACCGACCGGGTTGATGAGGTCATGGCAAACGCGCGAGCACAGCAATGCGGCAAGATCGGCCGCTTCCAGTTCCACAATGCTCGTCATGGCCTTCTCACCTTTCGCTCGGTTCGGCAGCGCATGCGCCGCGTCATTGTCACTCGAATCAATGTTCCAGCACTTTATAGTGCAAGTGCGGCAGGGCAACGCAAAGCTGCCCGCCGGAAGACGGTTGCGCCCAATTTATTGGAGATGGGCGGAGCGGGAGTCGGGCAACTCGTCCCAATTGGCCGCGGCCTGGACCAGAGCATTGGCCGGAGAGAGATCGAAGGCTGCCCGGTTGCCGATTGAATAAAACAGCATCAGCCGGCCCCCCAGGATGCGGAAAATCTGCGGATTGCCTTGGGAAAGGTGACCGCGCGCCATGGACATGGCGCAATGGCCGCCGAAAAGCGGAGCGTAAACCTCCGGGGCGCGCGCGAACACATCGCGGTTGGCCGCCGAGGAAAAATACCAAGTGACCCCACTCCATTGCAGTTCGTAAAGCGGGCTGCCCTGGATGGCGGCATCCTCGGTGAAATAGGCCACCGGATCGTAACCCGAGATGGCGACACCGGTCAGCACGTTGGTGACAATGGCTTTTTCCCGGGCCAGGGCAGGGGCGGCCAGCAGAACGAGAGCGAGGACGCAGAAAGTCGCGTAAGACTTTGTAAGGGTTAAGATTTGTTTACCAATTTGCCGCATTATCGCTTCATGAACCGCTATGCTGTTGGGGGCGGACCGGTCGATTCTAGCGCAGAGGCCGTTTGGCCTTGGTTAACCGGGCACGCATATCGCGATACCGAACGCGAGGGAGCATTAACGTGAGCATCAATCGCCTTTTGGCGGCACTGGTTCTTTCCCTGGGCCTTCTGTCCACGGCCGCGCCGGCTCATGCCCAGGCGCAGCTGCCGGCGCAAGGCCCGGTGCAGACCCAGCAAGGCGGGTCCTTGTCGGAGACCTATTCCAGCGACGAAATTCTCACCGCCGGCCATCAGTTCTTCGGATCGGTGGCCCAGGGCCTGGCATCGGTGATCGAACAGGCCTTCGAACAGTACGGCCAGCCCAACGCCTATATCCTGGGCCAGGAGGGAGGCGGGGCATTGTTCATCGGCGCCAAATATGGCGACGGGACCATGTACACCCGCAATGCCGGCACCCATCAGGTGTTCTGGCAGGGACCGAGCCTGGGGCTCAATATCGGCGCCGACGGCAGCCGGGTGATGATGCTGGTCTATAACCTTCCCGCGGTCGAGGCGATCTACGATCGCTATCCGGGTGTCGAGGGATCGATCTTTGCCGTTGGCGGCATCGGCATGACGGCACTCAAGCTCAACGATGTCTATGTGGTGCCGATCAGCTCGGGCGTCGGGCTGCGGGCCGGGGTTGCGGTGGGGTATCTCAACTTCACCCGCGAACCCACGTGGAACCCATTCTGAACCCTGCGAGTTCGCACAGAAGCGAAGTCCCAGTGGACGCCATGCCATAGCTGTGAGATGACGGCGCGATTTCGATCGCGTAAAGTTGTCGCCACGGGCTTTGTCAGGCTTCCCGGCGGGGAGAGGCATATGGTCATCGAGAATGCAATGTATCTGGCGCTGGGCTTTCTTGCCGCGACCCTGATTGCCATTGGTATCGGGCCGGCTTTCTGGCGTCGTGCGGTGCGATTGACCAAGCGCCGCATGGAGGCGGCGACGCCGGTGACCTTCGCCGAATTCAGGGCCGACAAGGACAAGCTGCGGGCCGAATTCGCCATTACTTTGCGCAAGCATCAACTCAAGATCGAGGCGCTGCGCGAGCAGATCGCCCAGCGGGTCGTTGCGCTCGACGCCGCCAATATCGAGCTTGCCGCTTTGCGCAGCGAGCGCGACGAGCAGTTCAGCGCCATAGAGAGCCTCACGGCACGCGAGCAGGAACTGGTGGCGCGCATCCGCGATCTCGAACGCGATTCGGCGGCGCTTGCGGCGCGGCTGCGCCAGGCCGATGTCGATCTTACCGATATCGATCCTTCGCTGGTGCCCGAAGCCGTCGAGCCGGTGAGCGCCGAACAATTGACCGGGGACTATCGCGCCGATGTGGAGGATCTTCTGACGGCGCTCAATATCGAGCGGCAGCGCAATTCCTATCTCGAAGACCAGACGCGCATGCTGCTGGCGCGGCTCGAAAAGAAGAAAAAGAGCGGGCTCAAGGACGAGGCGATCGCCATGCTGCGCGATACGCTCGCCAAGAACGACCCCGAAAGCGAGGCGCGGGTGGAATTGCGCAGGGCCGAGGCGCGGATTTCGGGGGCCGAAAGCCGGCTCAATGCCCTGCTTGCCGAAACGGATGCGGTGCCGGCCGGCCCGGCCAAGACCGACGGACAGCCCCGCCTGCTGGCGGAAGACTTTTCCCAACAGGAGCAGTCCGCCCGCATCGAGGCGAGCGTTGCCGGACTGCAGGAGACGATCATGAACGATTGGGAAACCGAACGTCTCGATGCACAGGCGCTGCGCGAGCGGCTGCAGACCATTGCATCGGACGTCTCGAGACTGGTCTATGCAGGCGACGCCGAAGATGAGCCGGAATTGACCGAGAGCCTGTTCGACAAGGTGCGCAAATTCGCCGACGGGTTCGAAGTGGAGGAACTGTCCGCCCCGGCCGACACTGCCGGGAGCGGCCCGGTTGCCGAACGCATCCTGGCGCTGCGGGATCGTACCGCTTACTAACATTTTTCCACGCGGCAGCGAAACGGTGGGACGATATTCCGCCGCTCCGGCAGGGCGCAGTAGAGCAGAACCTTGGCGTTTTGCGCGTCGAGGCGTAGATTCTTGCCCAATCCTTATGCACTGCGCGCAATGCGCAGTCATCGATGCGAGGCAATGATGTCATCTACGACTGCAACTTCAGCAAGACGGCCGCGCGGGCCGTTCTATACATCCTTCGGCTTTCAGGTCCTGGCCGCGCTCGTCATCGGCCTCGTGCTCGGCTTGATCGCGCGCCAGATGGGACCGGGCGCGGATGGACCCAACTGGCTGACCCAGACGCTTTCGACCGTCGGGTCGAGCTTTGTGTCCCTGCTGCGCACCATCGTGCCGGTGCTGATCTTCACCGCCATCGTGGCCTCGATCGCCAATCTGCGCGAGCTCAACAATGCGGCGCGGCTGGTCTGGCAGACGCTGCTGTGGTTCGCGATCACAGCGCTTATCGCCGTCGTCATCGGCATTGCGCTGGGGCTGATCATCCAGCCGGGGCTCAATACGGCGGTGACGGAAGCTGCGGCTCGGGCGCCCTCGCGCACCGGCTCCTGGCTCGATTTCCTCACCGGGTTGATCCCGGCCAACATCTTCGGGCTGCAGGCTTCGACCTCGCTCAACGATAGCGGAGCATCGACCAGCCTGAGCTTTAACGTGCTCCAGATCCTGGTGATCTCGATCGCCGTGGGCGTCGCCGCGCTCAAAGTGGGCGATGCGGCCGAGCCGTTCCTGGCGCTCAACCGCTCGTTTTTGAAGGTCATCCATAAGCTTCTGTGGTGGATCATCCGCCTGACCCCGATCGCGACCGTGGGCCTGCTGGGCAATGCGGTGGCGGTCTATGGCTGGGATACGCTGGCCCAGCTCGGCTGGTTCGCGGCGGCGATCTATATCGGGCTGGCGCTGGTGCTGCTGATTGTCTATCCGGCGCTGCTGTCGGTGCACGGGCTCAACCCCATCCGCTATTTCCAGGGCGCATGGCCGGCGATCCAGTTCGCTTTCGTTTCGCGTTCCTCGGTCGGCACCATGCCGATCACCGAGCGGGTGACGGAAAAGAATCTGGGCGTGCCGCGTGAATATGCGAGCTTTGCCGTGCCGCTCGGTTCGACCACCAAGATGGACGGTTGCGCCTCGATCTATCCGGCGATCTCGGCGATCTTCGTGGCGCAGTTCTTCGGCATCGATCTGGGGCTGCAGGAATATCTGCTGATCGTCTTCGTCGCCGTGATTGGCTCGGCCGCGACGGCTGGCCTCACCGGCGCTACCGTCATGCTGACGCTGACGCTTTCGACCCTGGGGCTGCCGCTCGAAGGCGTGGGCTTGCTGCTGGCGATCGACCCGATCCTCGACATGGGCCGTACGGCGGTCAACGTCGCCGGGCAGGCGCTGGTACCCACCATCGTCGCCAAGCGCCAGGGCATCCTGGACCAGGCGGTCTATGACACCACCGAAGATATAGAGGCGCTCGATGCGAGCCCGGCCCCGGCCGCAAGGCCGGTGGCGGCGGAATAAAGGAAAGGGGCCCGATCGGGCCCCTTTTTGTTTCAGATGCTGCCGACCGTCCGCAGCCGGACCCGGGGATGAACCTCGTTCTGGCTCATTACCACCGTCTGGGGCCGGAAGCGCTCGATGATGGCGCGGACGTGGGGGCGGATGTGGGGCGAGGTGATCAGCACGGGGATTTCGCCCATCTGGGCGGCGTTCTCGAAACCGTTCTGGATGCCGGCGATGAATTGCTGGAGCTTGGACGGTGCCATGGCGAGGTGGCGTTCCTCGCCTTCACCCACCATGGCTTCCGCGAAATCGCGCTCCCAATTGGGCGAGAGGGTCAGAAGCGGCAGATTGCCGTCCATGCCCAGATTGGCGGCGCAGATCTGGCGGGCGAGGCGGGCGCGGACATGTTCTATGATCTGGCTCGTGTTGCGGGCGCTGCCGGCGATTTCGGCGATGCCTTCGAGGATGGTCGGCAGGTCGCGGATCGAGACGCGCTCGGCGAGCAGGCCCTGGAGCACGCGCTGGATGCCGGACACCGAAATCAGCGAGGGGACGATGTCCTCGACGAGCTTCTGCTGGTCCTTGTCGAGTCCCGAGAGCAGGGACTGGACGTTGGCATAGCTTAGAAGGTCGGCAGTGTTGGCCTTGAGCACTTCGGTTAAATGGGTGGAGATCACCGTCGAGGGGTCTACGATGGTGAGCCCCTGCACCTCGGCTTCGTCGCGCAGCGCGGCATCGATCCAGGTGGCGGGCAGGCCGAATGTGGGCTCGACCGTGTGCTGGCCGGGCAGGGTGATCTTGTTGCCGTAAGGGTCCATGACCATGAGCTGGTTGGCATGGACCTCGCCGTGGCCGGCCTCGACTTCCTTGATCTTGATCTTATAGACGCTCGGTTCGAGCTGCATGTTGTCGAGGATGCGCACCGAAGGCATCACGAAGCCCAGTTCGGTGGCAAGTTGGCGGCGCAGCGCCTTGATCTGCTCGGTCAGCCGATCGGTGCCGGATTCGTCCTCCTTGACGAGGCTCAGCAGCCCGTAGCCGAGTTCGAGCTTGAGTTCATCGATCTTGAGGCTGTCGGTGATCGGCGCTTCGGTGGGGTTCGCGGCCGCCTTGGCGACCTGCTCCACGGCCTGAGCCTTGGCCACTTCGGCCTGTTGCGCCTTCTGCCGCTTGGAGGTGGTCCAGGCGAGATAGCCGACAGCGCCGCCCAGGGTCACGAACGGGATGAGCGGCATGCCGGGGACGAGGGCCATGAGGAACATAACGCCCGAACTCATGCCCAGCGCCACCGGGTAGGAGGTGAACTGGGTGGTCAGCGCTTTATTGGCCGAACCGGTGACGCCGGCCTTGGAGACAAGGATGCCGGCGGCGGTCGAAACGATGAGCGCCGGGATCTGGCTCACCAGGCCATCGCCGATGGTGAGCAGCGTATAATTGTTGGCGGCTTCTCCGATGGGCAGGCCCATCTGCAGCGTGCCGATGATGATGCCGGCGATGACGTTGATGAAGGTGATGAGCAGCCCGGCAATGGCGTCGCCGCGCACGAATTTGCTGGCGCCGTCCATGGCGCCGAAGAACGAGCTTTCGTCCTCGAGGTTCTTGCGGCGGGTGCGGGCTTCGTTTTCATCGATGAGGCCGGCCGATAGATCGGCGTCGATGGCCATCTGCTTGCCGGGCATGGCGTCCAGGTTGAAGCGCGCCGCGACTTCCGCGATGCGACCCGAACCCTTGGTGATGACGACGAAATTGACGATCAGCAGGATCGCGAAAACGATGATCCCGATGACGAAATTGCCCTTGGTGATGAAGTTACCGAAGGCTTCGATCACCTGGCCCGCGGCATGGACGCCATTGTGGCCTTCGGCCAGGATGAGGCGGGTCGAGGCAAGGTTCAGAGCCAGGCGCAGCATGGCGGAAACCAGCAGCACTGTGGGAAAGGAGGTAAATTCGAGCGGCGTCTGGATGAACAGCGCCGTCATCAGGATCATCACCGAGAAGACGAACGAGATCGTCAAAAGGATATCGAGCAGGATCGCCGGCATCGGCAAAACCAGCACGGCGAGAATGGCCACAACGCCAATCGCCAGCCCGGCGTTGGACTGGCGGATAACCTCGAAGATGTCATTGAGGCGGCCCATCGGAATGCCGGAACGGGCGGGGGCGGTGTCGGTCATGGTCTGCCGGGCTGTTTGCGATGGTGTGGTCTGGCGGGGCGCGGCGGCGCTTCCCACGCCACGGTTCGCGCCCGCAAGGGGCGGAGGTGCGGGCGGGAGGGGCGCCGCTACGCTCATGCGGCGCTAATGCGGGGCTCGCCGGGAGCGGGGATGTTCGCTCCTTCATCGGCGTATTGGTTGAGCTTGTTGCGCAGCGTCCGGATCGAGATGCCGAGGATGTTGGCCGCATGCGTGCGGTTGCCCAGGCAATGGCTGAGGGTATCGAGGATCAGATCGCGCTCGACATCTGCGACAGTGCGCCCGACCATTGAGCGGGAGACCGCTTCGGCGGCCTGGGCGGCCTGGCTGGCGAGGGAATGGCTGGCGACAGCTTCGGCCAGTCCGGTGCCATCGGGCATGCGGATGGCTTCGGGCTCGATGACGTTGCCCTCGGAAAGCAGCACGGCGCGATGGAGAGTGTTTTCCAGCTCGCGGACATTGCCCTGCCAGGGCGCCTTGAGCAGCTCGTCGCGCGCTGCCTGGGAAAGCACGCGCTGGGTGAGCCCGTTTGCCGCCGAATAGCGGGCGACGAAATGCTCGGCCAAGGCGACAATATCGCCGGGACGTTGCCTCAGGGGCGGGAGCTTGAGGTTGACGACGTTGAGGCGGAACAGAAGGTCCTCGCGGAAGCGCCCTTCCTTGACTTCGAGCGCCAGGTCGCGGTTGGAGGTGGCAAGAATGCGGATATTGACCGGCACTGGCCGAGTGCCGCCGACGCGGTCGATCACCCGTTCCTGGATGGCGCGCAGCAGCTTGGCTTGCAGGCGGAAATCCATTTCCGAGATTTCATCGAGCAGGAGCGTGCCGCCATTGGCCTCCTCGAACTTGCCGATGCGGCGCGCGACGGCGCCGGTGAAAGCACCCTTTTCGTGCCCGAACAGTTCGGATTCGAGCAGGTGTTCGGGGATGGCGGCGCAGTTGATGGAAATGAAGGGGCGGCTGGCGCGCTTGGAGCGGGCGTGGAGGTATTTGGCCATCACCTCCTTGCCGGTGCCGCTTTCGCCGGTGATGAGCACGGAAGCGTCCGAGCCGGCAATCTGATCGGCGAGTTTCACGACCTTGGCCATGGCCGGATCGCGGTAGAGGAGATCGGAATTTTCCCGCGCCACGGCGGCGATCACGGCGGCGATCAGCTCGGCATCGGGGGGGAGGGGGATATATTCCTTGGCGCCGGCGCGGATCGCGTTGACCGCCGCCGCCGCGTTGGTCTCGGTGCCGCAGGCGACAACCGGAATGTGGATGCGTTCGGCTTCGAGGGCGGCGATCAGGGCCGGGATATCGACCATAACATCGACCAGCAGCAGATCGGCGCCCTTGCCCGAGCGCAGGGTTGCGAGAGCAACATCGATGGTTGCCGCATGGGCGACCTTGGCGCCGCCATCCATGGCCATCTTGGAGGCCTGGCTGAGTTGTCCCTCGAGAGCACCGATGATGAGTAAGCGCATTGTCTAATTCTCCCCGGAACTAACCGGCTTTGATGATTTCGGTCATGGTGACGCCCAGGCGCCCCTCGACCAGGACGATCTCGCCGCGGGCGACGAGACGGTCGTTGACATAGATGTCGATGGCCTCGCCCACCTGGCGGTCGAGTTCGACCACGGTGCCGATATCCATCTTCAAAAGCTTGGCCACCGGCATCTTGGTGCGGCCCAGGACCACCGAGAGGCGGACGGGCACGTCGAAGACCGCTTCGAGATCGGATGCGGATTTTTCCCCGGCAGCGGTTTCGCCGCTGTCGATATCCGCAAGCATTTCCTCAAAGGAGATGCCGTCGGGAGCGGTGTGGATGTCGTCGTCGCCATTGGCCATGGATCAGTCTCCCTGCTTGGCGCCGCGGGCCGCGAGATAGGCGGAGATGCGGGTGTTGATTTCACTGGAAATGGCGTTGATGTCGCGCACAAGCCCGCCATCGGCCCATTCGAGGCGCCCATCGCCCAGCCGGATGTCGGGATCGCCCAGAACGACGAGGCGACCGGAAAATCCCGAAACCTTCATGCGCTCCTCGGCGATCGTCTTGACCGCATCGCAGAGATCGGGATGGCAGCGGATCACCAGATGCGGGGCGTTCTCAAGCGAGGCCATGCATTCGCCGATCAGCGCGGCGATTTCGGCCTGAGGCTGGCGGGCAAGCAGGTGCGCGGCAAGCTTGCGGCCCACCGAAGCGGCGAGCTCGACCGATTGGGCGAGGTGCCGCTGTTCGTAGGCTCCGATGGTTCCGACCATCTCGGCGACCTGGACGGCCAGCTTTTCAGCCGATTTGGCGAGAGCGGCGGCCGATTGCGCCTCGACGGCCTTCTGCCCTGCGGCCACGCCCTGGCGATAGCCTTCCTCGCGGGCGGCAGCGAGAAGCTGGTTGAATTCGTCCTCGGGCAGCACCTTGTTGGCGGGCGGCTTGCGGGCGAGATCAAGGTCGAAGGTGAATTTGTGGGCGACGCTCACGCGATCATCTCCTCATCGGCCTTGCCCTTGTTGATGACGATCTCGCCCCGCGCCGCCAGATCCTTGGCGGTGTTGACCAGGCGGGCCTGGGCTTCGTCCACGTCCTTCAATCGCACCGCGCCCATGCCTTCCATGTCGTCGCGCATCATGCCGGCGGCGCGGGCGGACATGTTGGCAAAGAAGAAGTCACGCGCCTGATCCGATGCGCCCTTGAGGGCGAGGGCCATTTCGCGCTTGTCGAAATTCTGCAGGAGCGTCTGGATGGCCGCGGATTCGAGGCGGGTGAGGTCGTCGAAGGTGAACATCAGCGCCTTGATGCGTTCGGCGCTGTCGCGGCTGAGATCTTCGAGCGCGGTCATGAAGCGCGCCTCGGTCTGGCGATCGAAGGCGTTGAAGATATCGGCCATCTGCTCATGGCTGTCGCGGCGCTGGGTGTGGGAGAGCGTCGACATGAACTCGGTGCGCAGGGTGGATTCGATCTTTTCGAGGATTTCCTTTTGCACCGGATCGATCGAGAGCATGCGCTGGACGACGTCCATGGCCAGTTCTTCGGGCAGGACGGAGAGAACGCGGGAAGCATGATCGGGCGTGATCTTGGTGAGCACCACGGCGATGGTCTGGGGGTACTCGTTCTTGAGATAGCTCGCGAGGATGTCTTCCTGAACGTTGGAAAGCTTTTCCCAGATGTTACGGCCGGCGGGGCCACGGATTTCCTCCATGATCTGCTCGACCCGATCCTGGGGCAGGAAGGAGAGCAGCAGGCGTTCGGTGGTGTCAGTATTGCCCGCCATGGTGCCGGTGGAGGAGACGCCCATGATGAACTCGGCCAGAAGTTCATCGAGCATTTCCTGGGTGATGGGGCCCAGGCGCACCATGGCGCGCGAGAGCACGCGGATTTCGATCTCGTCGAGCTCTTCGAGGATGGGACGGCCGAAATCGGGGCCGAGCGCCAAAAGCAGGGCAGCGGCCTTTTCGTCACCGCGCATCTCGCGCTGGGTTGCGTCTGCCCCGACCTGAATCCCCTGCCGCATGGGATCGGTGGTCAGTGAGGCGTTGGTAGGTTCGGTAAGCGCCATAATCGTCCTATGCCGCTTCGCTCAACCAGTCGCGCACGATGAGCGAAGCCTGTTTTGGATTTTCCTCGACGAGTTCGCCGACCATCTTGAGGGCCTTGACCTGGGATTCGCCCAGGGACTTGGCCTGCTCCAGCCAGGCTTCGGTCGCCATTTCCCGGGCGCGGGCAAGGGCCGCGGGGTCTTCCTCGGGCTCCTGATATTCTGCCGGAACGCTGGCGGTGGGGGGCAGGGCAAGGGGTTGAGGTTCGGGCGTGAGCACCTTCTTGACCAGAGGACGCATCACAAAGAGCACCAGCGCCAGGGCGATCAGCAGGGTGACGGCCATTTCGGCAAAGCGCATCAGGTCGGCCTGGGTGAATTCGAACAGACCCGGAGCCTCGGTGCCCGCTTCGATGCCGGGACGTTCGGCGAACTGCATGTTGACCACTTCGACCTGATCGCCGCGCGATTCGTCATAGCCCATGGCGGTGCGCACCAGCGCGGTGATCTGGTCGAGCTCTTCCTGGCTGCGGGGCTGGTAGGTGGCCGTGCCGGCTTCGTCATAGGTGTAGATGCCGTCAACGACCACGGCGACCGAAAGCCGCTCGATACCCCCGGCCTCGGTGACCTGGGTCTCGGTGGTCGAGGAAATCTCGTAATTGAGGGTTTCTTCGAGCGAAGACGAGGAATGCTGGGTGCCGCCGGCGCCATTGGCGCCCTGCTCGCTGGCGCCGGGCAATTCGTTGGCGACGGTCACTTCGCCCGTATTGCCGGGGCCGGTGGACTGGTCGCCCGATTCCACCAACTGGGAGGAGCGCACGACCTGGCCTTCGGGATCGAAAACTTCGGACGTGCGGGTGGAGCGGTTGAGATCGAGTTCGGCGGCAACCTGCACGCGGGCCCGGCCCAGGCCGACGACCGAAGCCAGCAGTTCTTCGATGCGGGTGCGCATCCGGCTTTCGATGCCCAGGGTGCGCTCCTCGAGCGCCTGGGCGGTGACGGAGATTTCGCCTTCGCCAGACCCGGAGGCCAGAAGGGTGCCGGAGCTGTCGACGATCGAAACCGAATTGGGCGAAAGTCCCTCGATGGCCGAGGCGACAAGGTGCTGGATGGCACGGATTTCGCCGGACGAAAGCTGGCCGCGGACGGTGAGAACGATGGAAGCGGAAGGCTCTTGGATGTCGCGGCGGAACAGTTCGCGCTCGGGCAGGACAAGGTGCACACGCGCGCTCTGGACGCGCGAGAGCGCACCGATGGTGCGGGCCAGTTCGCCTTCGAGAGCCCGAATGTGATTGATGTTCTGAACGAAGCTGGTGGCGCCGAGCGTCGATTGGTTGTCGAAGATTTCGTAGCCGACCTGACCGCGGGCCGGCAGGCCATCCTGGGCCAACGACATGCGGATGGTGGTGATCTGGTCGCGCGGGGCCAGGATCGTCGCGCCCTCGGAGCGAATCTCATAGGGCGTGCCCATGGCGCCCAGTGCCTCGATGATGGCAGCCGAATCGTCGAATTCGAGATTGGTGTAGAGCGGGGCGAGCTGGGGGGCGGTCGAGCGGACGATGATGAAGGCGAAAAAGCCGATGAGCATGACGGCGACCACCGCCATGGCGGCAATACGTGCCACGCCGAGCTTGCCCAGCAATTCCCCCAACTGATTCACGCGGCGCCCTCTGCCCGATACGTCTAAATATGCGGGCAAACCAAATCGCCGAGCCCACTGGGCAAAATATGCCTAGCGTATGGTAAACAAGGTGTTAACCGGCTCTATCATAATGCAAAAAACCGGCAAATCCTGCCGGCTTGCGGTGAACGGGGCGTCGATGCACTGGGGAAAATCTTAGCGAAGCGCAAAACACAAAACCCGTCACGCGGGGCGCGACGGGTTTTGGAGATTGATGCGCATAAAGCGGGGGCGGAGGAGCGTGGCTCAACCTTCCCGGTAGTGCTGAATCCAAGTGGTGCGCAGGCCGGCAAGGCCGTGTTTGTCGATGGCAGCCTGCCAATTGAGGAATTCATCGACACTGAGGGTATAGCGCTCGCAAGCCTCTTCGAGGCTCAGGAGCCCGCCGCGAACGGCGGCCACGACCTCGGCCTTGCGACGGATAACCCAGCGCTTCGTATTGGGCGGCGGAAGATCGGCGATGGTCAGCGGACTGCCATCGGGCCCGATCACGTACTTTACGCGCGGACGCATCTGTACGGTCATTTTACTCTCTACTCAACCTGACCATAACCAGAGTTCACACTAACGCGTGTCGCTTAAAAATTGGCTAAGCGGAAACTTACAACCAGTTAACAAGACATGCAGAATGCCATCGCAAAACGCGAGGCATGCGGGCGCAGGGCGAGCAAAATCAAGGAGATAGGATATAAGGCTAGGCCGCTTCCGCTTCGGGATCGGGGTCCTGGGCGGGCGGCGGCATATCGGCGTGTACGGCGGTGACCGAGGAAAGCGGAATGCGCAGGTCGCCGATGATGAGATAGGGCTCGGTGCCGCTGACATCGACCCCCTCGACGATACCCATCATCTCGGTCGTGACCGGGACATATTGGCCGTTTGTGTTGCGGGCATCGATGGTGATGGTGAAGCGGCCTGAGGTGAGCTTTTCACCGGTGTTGGTGGTGCCGTCCCAGACGATGCGGTCGGTGCCGGCCTTGAGCGATAGGGACTCGGTATAGACGGTGTTGCCGTTGGCGTCCTTGATGGTGACGGTGGTGTTTTCGGCGGGGTTTTCAATACGATAGATCCAACTCGCCGAGCCATCGACCAGATCGGTGGAGGCGCCCGAGGCGGTGACGGTCTTGCCGACATAGCCCACCGCCTGGGAATTGGTCGAGTTCTGGGATGACTGCATCATCGCCTCAAGGAACTCGTTGGTCTTAAGCTGTTGTTCCACCGAGGTGAATTGCACGAGCTGCTGGGTGAACTGATTGGTGTCGAGCGGTTCGAGCGGGTTCTGGTTCTTGAGCTGGGTGATCAGCAGTTGCAGGAAGGTATCGAAATTGTCGGCAATGGTCTGGCGCGAGGAGCCCAGGCTCGATCCGCTCGAGGTGGTGTTGGAAACTGCGTCGACCATTGTCTAATTCCTCATACCCAAAGGTTGACGGCGTCGAGCCGTGCGTAGCCCCGCATATACGGGTTGGGATCTGCGTTTGTGGTTGTGATCGAGGGGTCTGTACCCGCGTTCACAGCAATTGTTGTGCGCCAGGGGGATTTTTCGGGCTCGTCATGAGCGTTCCCACCCTGTTGCTGCAGCGAAAATTCGAGCTCGGTCTTGGCCGAGTCCAAACCCGCATCGGCGAGCGCGCGTTCGAGGGCGCGCTGGTCGCGCTGGAGCAGGTCGAGGGTTTCGCTCCGCTCGACGGCGAGACGGGCGACGACGTTGCCGGAGGTGTCCACTTCCATGCGCACATCGATGCGGCCCAGTTCGGCGGGATTTAATTTGATCTCGAAACGGGAGGTGCCGTTCTGGACGTGGCGGGAAATCTCGGCGGCGATGTGGGGCAGGTTCACCTGCACCTCGGGCCGCTGGTAGAGCGCCGCTTCGGGGCGGATGGCGGCGGAAGTGCCCGGCGTGGGGGCCTGGGATTGGGGCGAGGCGATGGTGAGGCCATCGGGCGTTTCGAGCTCGGGCGCTGTCGGAGCAGTGGAAGCGGCGGTGCCGGTGGCAGCGCTGGATTGCGGTTGGGCGGGGCGGGCATCGGCGGTGGGGGCCGGTTGCTGGCCGTCCCGGACGAGCGAGCGGTCCGATTGCGGCGCGGCGTCCTTGAGGGTGATTTCGGGTGCGGGCTGGGCCGGTTTTTGCTCGGTGGTGGCGGTGGCCTGTTCCTCAATGGTCGCGGCGGCGTTGAGCCTGGTTTCGCTCTCGATATGGCGGATCGAGGTCGCGGCTATGGCCTGTTCGTCGGCGAGCGCGGATTGGATCGCCGCCGCGTGCCCGTCCAGGGTGCGGGCGAGCCCTGTCAGCCGGGTGGCGAGTTCGGGAGCGGTTTCACGTAGATTGTCGGCGATCTCGGCGGAAAGGCCCGCGAGGGCGTCGAAGGGCGCCGTCGCGCTCTCGGCGGTGTCGAGGCCGAGGGTGGAGGTGAGGTCGGCGAGGGCGGCAAAAGCCGGCGTTTCCGGCAAAGGCAGGGGTGCGCCTTGATCGAGAAGGGTTTCGATGCCGGCGAGCAGGTTTTCGAGTTCGTCGAGATCGATTTCGTCCAGCGGACCGTCCTTGAGCTTTTCCGAAAGACCGGAGAGCTTTTCGAGAAGCGCGGAAAGTTCGGAGGCGAGTTCGATTGCCGCGGGGGTGGCGGTGAGATCGGCCGGCATCGGGTTTGCCGGAGATGCGCCGATGGTCCGGCCGGACGCGGCTGGTTCGTTCACGGCGATGAGGCTGGCGAAATCGGGCGCGGTCGGCGTGCTGGCGGCGAGCTTGTCAATGGGCGCGCCAAGCAGGGGGGCGGATTTGGGGGCGATGGCGATCGGGTTGGTCACTGCCGTCGAACTCTTGGGGTGTACACACTTGGTCAGGAAGGCTTCATGCAAGGGGGGTGCCAAGTGGCTTTGGGAAGAAAACCCAATTCCCTCAATTGGTTGGCTGTGGTGTTCGATAGGTGAGGGCGGCAAAAAGGGTGAGTGGGGGCAAAAAATGCCGGGGCGACGGTGGCGTGGGGAAGGTGGGGCAGAAACTTCTTCGGGATTCGCGGGAGCCTTGTGGGTCTCCGGGTCAGGCCCGAAGACGACGACGATGGTGGAGGGTTGGGGCAGTTATCAAACGAGAGCAAGTTGAGGGCGCATCCGTTGCGAGGGAGAAGCAGGTGTGTTGGGCGGTGGTGTTGAAGTCCGAAGCCAATGGGCGTAAATAGCCGGTCCTTAGCGCGCCGCCATTGGCGGTTGCGGTTTGTCCGCTGGCCCTTGACCCCAACCGGATGAGAAAAATGGTGAACTCTCTTGGTTTCGACCGCGCGCCGGGCGAAACGCGTGTCGTCGTCGCAATGTCGGGCGGCGTCGATTCTTCCGTCGTTGCCGGACTTCTGGCCCGTGAGGGCTATGAGGTGATCGGCGTTACCCTTCAGCTCTACGACCACGGCGAAGCCACGTTCCGCAAGGGATCGTGCTGCGCGGGGCAGGATATCCACGACGCGCGACGCGTGTCGGCGACGCTGGGTATTCCGCACTATGTGCTCGATTACGAGGAGCGGTTCCGCAAGGCCGTAATCGAGCCGTTCGCCGAGAGCTATGCGCTGGGCGAGACGCCGATCCCGTGCGTTTCGTGCAACCAGTCGGTCAAGTTCGTGGATTTGATGGAGGTGGCGCGGGATTTGGGGGCAGACTGCCTGGCGACGGGACATTACGTGCGCTCGCGGCTGGTGGACGGCAAGCGGCAGCTCCTGCGCCCGCTCGACGGGGACAAGGACCAGACCTATTTCCTGTTCGCGACGACGGCGGGGCAGCTCGACTTCCTGCGCTTTCCGCTGGGGAACATGACCAAGGACGAAACCCGCGCGCTGGCTCGGGAGATGGGGCTGGCGATCGCGGACAAGTCCGACAGCCAGGACATCTGTTTCGTGCCGCGCGGCAGCTATTCGGACGTGATCAAGAAGTTGATGCCGGAGGCCGAAAAACCCGGCGAGATCGTCGATACCGCCGGCACGGTGCTCGGCCAGCACAAGGGGATCATCCACTATACGGTGGGGCAGCGGCGCGGGCTGGGGATCGCCTCGGGCGAACCGCTTTATGTGCTGAGACTCGATGCCAGGACCCAGCGCGTGGTGGTGGGGCCGCGTTCGGCGCTCTCGACCCATACGGTGCGGCTGCGGGACGTCAACTGGCTGGGCCCCAGGCCGCTTGTCGAGATGGCAACCGGCAACGGGCTGGCGCTGGAGGCCAAGGTACGCTCTACCCGCGCGCCGCAGGAGGCCGTGGTGCAGGTGCGCGACGGCGAAGTGTATGTGACGCTGATCGCCGGGGAAACGGGGATCGCGCCGGGGCAGGCGTGCGTGCTCTATTCCGACGACAGCGACGACGCGCAGGTGCTTGGGGGCGGGTTTATCGCCGAAGCCGTACCGGCGGCGCTAGTGGCTTGAGATGGGGGTGGGGCGGCTGCAATCGCAATCTTCTGCGCTTCCGGTGCTCACGTACATTAAGGACGCTCCGCTCCGGTTCTCAGAGATCACAATTTTCGCCGCGCCCTGACCCGAATTGACACCCGCCGGGTCCGGCCAAGACCAAGTCTTGAAAAGCCGACTATATGGTAATACCTTTGTCAATCATAGGTATTACTTCGAGATTGGTCATGGCAACGACGGTGACGGCGAAGGGGCAGGTGACGATTCCCAAGCCGGTGAGGGATTTGCTGGGAATCGAACCGGGCAGCAAGGTGGATTTCGTTCGAGGGGCGGATGGAAGCATCGTGCTCCGGCGCGCGGGCAAGGAGCAGAAAAGGCGGTTCGACAAACTGCGGGGTCATGCGGGCGAAGGGCTGGGGACCGACACCATTTTGGCGCTGACGCGCGGGGAGGCATGATCCTCGTCGACACCAACGTTCTTTTGGACCTAGTGACCGATGACCCCAACTGGGCGGATTGGTCGTCGGCGCAGCTCGAGGCGGCCAGCCTCAATGGTCCATTGTTGATCAACGATACGATCTATGCCGAGCTTTCCGTGCGTTACCAGCGCATCGAGGCGCTCGACGATTTCGTGGCGTTGGCTGGCCTGGAGTTTCTCGAAATGCCGCGTGCGGCGCTGTTTCTGGCGGGAAAAGTGTTCGTGCAATACCGGCGGGCGGGCGGAACACGCAGCGGCGTTTTGCCCGACTTTTTCATCGGGGCGCAGGCGGCGATCTCGAGATTGCCGCTGCTGACGCGGGATCCAAGCCGTTATCGGACATATTTCCCCACCGTTGCTCTGGTCGCGCCGGAGTGATGGCGGTCAGCCTGTGGAAAGCTGCCACAGCGGCGCGCACCTTGCTCCGGGGCAAGCCCGGGGTGACATATTGGGCGCGCGGCGAAGGCGGGGCCTAACCTCTTCTGTGGCTTGCGGATCACGGGGCACCACGAAGATGACGAGACGGAGAGGTGGGCCGACTACAGCCCTGCGTTTTACGCGCCGATCGTCCCGTGAACCATCGCGGCGTGTCGATCGTTTCTTTTGAGCGGGCGGGTGCCCGGTTCGGAGATCGACATGCCGTCAAGCGTGATCAAACGGTCCGAATATGATCCGGAGCGGCAGGTGCTGACGATTTGGTTCTTGCCCTCGGGGCGGGCCTATGATTATCGGGATGTGCCGCCCAAGGTATACGACAGGCTGCGGCAGGCGACGTCGAAAGGGCGGTTCTTCAATGCCCATATCCGCGATCACTACCCCTTTACCCAGCGTGACACGGTTACGGGTTAGCCGATTGCTGGGCGGCCAGGGCTTCGGCTTCGGCGGCGGCCTCGGCGGCTTCCTGGTCGGAGCGGAAATTGCCCGCGTCCCATTCGTTCAATGTCCCGAAAATCGTGGCGCCAATCGTGACGATGGCGACGACGCCGAAGATCAAAAGGACGATGCGGTTGCCCCAATTGGGCTTTACGGGCTCGGTCATTGCAAGCTCCTGGCGGGAAATGATGTCTGGCCCCTGTCATAGTTTCGGCGGAGAAAAAATTCCAAGGATATTGCCGCGCCAATCGTCACACGTGCAAATAGGCGCGGGTGAAGGCGAAGGGCGAGCGTGGACGAGAGACGGGCAGCGGACGACACGGTAGCGCGCGCGGCTCGCGGCGACCGGGCGGCGTTCGCGGCGCTCGTTGCCGAGCACTACGATTTTCTCTACCGCACGGCCTATAAATGGTGCGGCGAGCGGGCCGATGCCGAGGATGTGGCCCAGGACGTCTGCATCAAGCTCGCCACGGCGATTGCAGGGTTCGACGGGCGTTCCGCGTTCACGAGCTGGCTCTATCGCATCGTGCTCAATGCGGTGCGCGACCGGCAGCGGCAGGGCGCGCGGCGCAGCCGGCAGATCGCCGCGCTCAAGCTGGTCAGCGCCGAGGCGGCGCCGGCCGACCAGGAAAGCGCGGCAACCCAGACCCAGATCTGGCGGGCGGTGCGCGCCCTGCCCGAAAAGCAGCGCGATGCGGTGCTGCTGGTCTATGGCGAGGACATGAGCCACGCCGAAGCGGCCGCCATCATGGATGTGAGGGAAGCAACGGTCTCCTGGTATGTGCATGAGGCCAAGAAGGCCCTCAAGGGGTTGGTATGACGACCATGGACGACAAGCTCAGATCAGCGACGAAACCAGCGGCCCCGCCGCCCAGCCTCTCGGCGCGCGAGGCGGCGATGGCGGTGGCCATGGCAGCCTTCGATGCGGCGCACGGGCAAAGCAGCGTCGAGGGCGAAAAAAATGCGTCTCCCGGCCAAGGATCATCGGAGGGGGGACGTCTCAGATCCATTGTTTCCAGATTTAAAGGAAATTGGACAATGGATATGCGCGTTTCATTGGCCGCCGGACTTGCCGCCATCGCCGTGCTGCCGCTCGGTGTGGCGATGATGAACCAGACGGCGTTGAGCCCCATCGACCAGCTTTGGGAGCGGGCGGACTCTTCGGCGTCCGTCGAGGCGCAACCGGCTGCGCGCGAGGCGGACCAGGTGGCGGAAACGCCGGCCGCCGCCGAAGCGGAAAGCCTGATGGAAAGTAGCGATGCAGCGATTGCCCCGGCGCCCATGCCGGCGCCGGCAATCGCCCCGGCGGCTCCGGCCATGGTGCAAAGGCAGATGTCCGAACTGCCCGCGGTTTTGGCCGAGCCCGAGCAGGGGGACCGGTTCGCCGGCTTCGAGGAGGGAGGGGTGCATACGGTTCGCGAGACGCCGGTTTCGACCTTTTCGATCGACGTGGACACCGCTTCGTATGCCTATGTGCGGCGCATGCTGGAGATGGGCCAGGTTCCGCCCGCCGAGGCGATCAGGGTCGAGGAGCTGATCAACTATTTCGACTATGATTATCCCTCCCCGCAGGACGATGCGCCGTTCGCGCCAGAGATCAGCGTCACCGACTCGCCCTGGAATCCGGAAAACCGGCTGGTGCATATCGGGGTCGAAGGGGAGAGCGTGGACCTCGAGACGGCTCCTCCGGCCAATCTCGTGCTGCTGATCGACACTTCGGGCTCGATGGATGCGCCTGACAAGCTCGCGCTGCTCAGGCGGGCCTTTGCCATGCTCGTCAACGAGATGGGCCCCGAGGATACGATTTCGATCGTCACCTATGCGGGGAACGCCGGGGTGGTGCTGGAGCCCACCAAGGGGGGCGAGAAAGCGGAAATCCTCGCCGCGCTCGACAACCTCGTGCCGGGCGGATCGACGGCGGGGGCCGAGGGGATCGAAGCGGCCTATCGGCTCGCCGAGCAGGCGATGGTCGAGGGAGGCACCAACCGGGTGCTGCTGGCGACGGACGGGGATTTCAACGTCGGGATCGCCGATCCCGAGGGGCTGGAGCGGCTGATCGAAGACAAACGCGACGAGGGGATATTCCTCTCCGTGCTCGGGTTCGGCACCGGCAATTACGACGACCAGACCATGCAGACCCTGGCCCAGGCGGGCAATGGCAACGCCGCCTATATCGACAGCTACACCGAGGCCCGGCGGGTGCTGGTCGAACAGATGGGCGGCACGCTCGTGACCATCGCCAAGGACGTCAAGATCCAGGTGGAATTCAACCCCGAAACGGTCTCGGAATACCGGCTGATCGGCTATGAGACGCGAGCCCTGGCGCGCGAGGATTTCAACAACGACGCCGTCGATGCAGGGGACATCGGGGCAGGACATACGGTGACGGCGATCTATGAGATCACGCCGGTGGGCGCGCGCGGGCTGGTCGATCCGCTGCGCTATGGCGACGAAGCGGCGCCGAGCGGGGAAGGGAGCGAATATGGCTGGTTCAAGCTGCGCTACAAGGAACCCGACGCCGAGGCCTCGCAATTGATCGAGGCGCCGATCCCGGTGGGCGAGGTGGCGATGGAGGGGGATATCGCATTCGCGACGGCAGTGGCCGCGTTCGGGCAAAAGCTACGCGGATCGGATTGGCTGGCGGCGATGGATTGGGACGAGATCGCCGCGCTGGCCCAAGAGGGGAGAGGCGAGGACGCGAACGGCCGGCGGGCCGAGTTCATCGGGCTGGTGGGAACAGCCCAGAGCCTGCTGGAGTGAAAGCGAAAAGGCCCGGGCGATCCCGGGCCTTTTCTTTTGGGGCTGGTCAGTCGATGGGCTTCAGTCCCGCCTCGATCTGAGCGCGCTTGGGCTCGAGGAAGGGCGGCAGGGCGAGGTGTTCGCCCAGGGTTTCCATGGGCTCGTCGACATCAAAGCCGGGGCCGTCGGTGGCGATTTCGAACAGGATGCCATTGGGCTCGCGGAAATAGAGCGAGGTGAAATAATAGCGCTCCACTTCCCCCGAGGTGCGCAGGCCGGCCTGGGCGGTGCGGGCCACCCATTTGTCGAACTGGGCCTTGTCGGGCGTTCTGAACGCAACATGATGGACGCCGCCGGCGCCGGGGCGGGCGAAGGGCAGGTCGGGCTCGACCGCCACGTGCAATTCGGCCGACGCTCCGCCATCGCCCATGGCAAAGACATGGACCTCCCCCTGCCCGGTGGTGGCCGGATGGGTGCGGACCTTGCGCATGTTCATCACGGTCGTCAGCACCGGCTCGGTACGGGCGAGATCGGGAACGCTCATGGTGATGGGCCCCAGGCCCTTGATCTGCCGCTCGGCCGGGACGGGGCTCTTGTCCCAGGGATGGGCACCGCCCGCACGGGTATCGTTGACCAGACGCAGGCGCTGGCCCTCGAAATCCTCGAAATCGAGCGACATGTGACCGGCGCGCTCGGCGATGTCGGAGGTTTTGACGTTGTTGGCGTCCAGATGCTCCTTCCACCAGGCGAGCGAGGATTCGCCCTCGACGCGGAAGGCGGTGCGCACGACCGAGTGGGTGCCGCGTTGTTCGGGCGGAGTGGGCCAATCAAAGAAGGTGATATCCGAGCCGGGGCTGGCGCGGCCATCGCCGTAGAACAGGTGATAGGCGGTGGTATCGTCCTGATTGACGGTGCGCTTGACCAGCCGCAGGCCGAGAACCTTAGTGTAAAAGCGTAGGTTCTCACGCGCGTTGGCGGTGACGGCGGTGAGGTGATGCAGTCCAGTAAGATCGAGGGCCATGATGGTCTCCTGTGTTCGCTGCGATCAAGGTAGACGCTCGGCGGGTTCGGCAAAACGGGGGTAAACCGAATTCATTATTCGGGGACCGTGAACGATCACATTTTTCGTGAGGGAGCTTGTGACGGACCGGATGAGAACATAACATGAACAAATGGTACAGCTCAGCCTCACCCGCAAACTCGCGATTCTGTCGGATGCCGCCAAATACGACGCCTCCTGCGCGTCGAGCGGATCGGAAAAACGTTCGGCCAAGGCGACCGGCGGGATCGGCTCGACGGCGCCGGGAAGCGGGATCTGCCACGCCTATGCGCCGGACGGGCGATGCATATCGCTGCTCAAGGTGCTGCTCACCAATTTCTGCGTCTATGACTGCGTTTATTGCGTCAACCGCTCGTCGTCCAACGTGGAGCGGGCACGGTTTTCGGTCGAGGAGGTGGCAAAGCTCACCCTCGATTTCTACAAGCGCAACTATATCGAAGGGTTGTTCCTCTCCTCGGGGATCATCCGCTCGCCCGACTATACCATGGAAGAGATGGTGCGCGTGGCAAAGAGCCTGCGCGAGGAGCACGGATTCGCCGGCTATATCCATCTCAAGATCATTCCCAATGCGGCGCCTGAACTGCTGGCCGCGGCGGGGCGATATGCGGACAGGCTTTCGACCAATATCGAAATGCCCACCGACCAGGGGTTGGGCCGGTTTGCGCCCGAAAAGCGGCCGGGGGAAATCCGCACGGCCATGGCGCGGGTGAGCCAGGCCCATGAGGCGGCGCAGCCAGAAGCCAAGGCGCGGCACAGGCCGGATCGGTTCGCGCCGGCGGGGCAATCGACGCAGATGATCGTTGGGGCGGAAGCTTCGAGCGACGCGATCATCCTCAACCGCAGCGCGGCGCTTTATGCGGGATATCGGCTCAAGCGCGTCTATTATTCGGCCTTTTCGCCCATACCGGATTCAAGCTCGAAGCTGCCTTTGGTCAAGCCGCCGCTGATGCGCGAGCACCGGCTCTACCAGGCCGATTGGCTGATGCGGTTCTATGGCTTTGAGGTGGGTGAAATCTCGGATGCGACCGAGGGCGGCATGCTCGACCTCACGATCGACCCCAAGCTCGCCTGGGCGCTGAAATCGCGGCACCTGTTTCCGGTCGACGTCAACAGGGCCGACAAGGCGATGCTGTTGCGGGTGCCCGGATTGGGTCTCAAGGCGGTGGAGAAGATTCTTGCGGCGCGCCGGCATCACAGCCTGCGGCTGGAGGATGTGGGTCGGGTGTGCGCAAGCCTTAGGGCGGTGCGGCCGTTCATCGAAACGATCGACTGGACGCCGGGGGCGACGCTCGATGCAGGCGATCTCAAGGCGCGGCTGGCACCCAAGCCCAAGCAGATGAGCCTCTTTTAAAAATGTACAGGGTCATCGTTCCGACGCGCAATGAACTGGCGCGGTGGCGCGATTGCGTGCGGCCGCTGCTGGCGGCGCGGATATCGCCCGAAGATATCATCTGGTTGCAAGCGGGGGACGCCGATGCGCTTTTGGGCGAGGCGTTCACGCCGCCGCGCATATTGGCCGGGGTGCGGGTGTCGCGCCAGTTCATGGAGTGTGCGGAAATCGCGCTTTGCCACGCCGATCGAGGGCGGCTCGACCTACTCTACCGGATCGCGTTTCGGCTACAGAGCGAACGCAAGCTGCTAACGATCGAGACCGATCCCGATATCGTGCTGCTCACCCGGTTCAACAAGGCCGTTAGGCGCGACAGCCACAAGATGACGGCCTTTGTGCGGTTTCGCGCGCTCGATCAAACCAATGAGCGCTTTGCCGCCTGGTTCGAGCCCGAGCATTTCACGCTCGAGCGCACTGCGCCGTTTTTCGCCGAACGGTTCGCCAATATGGAATGGGCGATCCTCACGCCTTGCCGCTCGGTTTTCTGGAACAGGGAGCGGTTGATATTCGGGGAGGGGGCGAAAAAGGAGGATGTGCCGGCCCAAGACGCGCTCGAAGACGCGTGGCGCACCTATTTCGCTTCGATCTTCAACCCGGCGCGATTGAAGGTTTCGGCCATGACATCGGAAATGCCGCGCAAATATTGGCGCAACCTGCCCGAGGCCGAAATCATTCCCGATCTGATCCGTTCGGCTCAGCATAGGGAGGCGGAAATGATCAGAACAAAGGCCAGCGCTCCGCCGACCCGGCATCAGCGGCAGGCGGCACGGCACAAGAGCGCCGAAGACGAGGCGGTGGAGTTCTCCTCGCTCACCCAGGCGAAAAAGGCGGCGGAAACGTGCACGCGCTGTCCACTTTATGAAAATGCGACCCAGGTCGTGTTCGGCGAAGGCCCGGCCGAAGCGCCGCTGATGATGGTGGGCGAGCAGCCCGGCGACCGCGAGGATATCGAAGGTCATCCTTTCGTCGGGCCGGCGGGGCAATTGCTCGACCAGGTGCTCGATGAAGTGCGGATCGACCGGAAGAAGGTGTTCGTGACCAACGCGGTCAAGCACTTCAAATTCGTGCCGCGCGGCAAGCGAAGACTGCACCAGAAGCCTAATGGCGGGGAGGTATCGGCGTGCCGGTTCTGGCTCGACCATGAGCGGGCGCTGGTGAAGCCCAAGGTGATGGTGGCCCTGGGTGCGACGGCGGCGCAGAGCCTTCTCGGTTCGGGCGCGACGATCGGCAAATTGCGGGGAGCGCCCATCGAACTCGATGATGGCACCACGGTGTTCGTCACCGTGCACCCCTCGTTCCTGCTGCGTATGCCGGACCGGGAAAAGGCGGCGGGCGAACGCGTGGCTTTCGCGCGCGACCTCGAGGCGATCCGCGAACATATGGAAAGCATCAAAGGGGCGAGCGTTGCGCTTGACAGGGCCCCCGCCGGTCCCTAATAAGCGCCGTGCCGTTCACCCTTGCCGTGGACGGATGGCCATACATGGCCGGCCCATTGGGGCGGAGTAGCTCAGCAGGTTAGAGCAGCGGAATCATAATCCGCGTGTCGGGGGTTCAAGTCCCTCCTCCGCTACCAAAATCATCCATTCATCAAGGGGCTGGATGCCTCTTATCCTCGCGAGCGCCTGAAGCTAAGTTGGTGCAGGTCTGGCGTTGCGCAATTCCTCTCGGCTCGGCCCTTGCAGCAGGGATCGTTGGCAGGTGGCGGTGGAGAGGGTCAGCTCAAATCGTAGCGCTTGAGCTTTTCATAGAATTGGCTGCGGGAGATGCCGAGGAGGCGGGCGGCGTCGGATTTGTTGCCGCCGGCCCGGCCGATCGCTTCGATGATCGCCTCGCGCTCGGCGCGGGCGCGGGTGTCGGCGAGGTCCGATGGATCGATGCCGGACGCGGGGGGATGTGAAGGCGAGCGTGGCATGGCGCGGGCGATGATTTCGGAACTGAGCACTTCGGTGGGAGCGATCGCGGCGGCGCGCTCGAGCGTGTTGCGCAATTCGCGTACATTGCCGGGCCAATCATGGCGGCGGAGCAAGGCGACGGCGTCGTCTCTGATAACCCAATCGGCCATGTCCTCGGCGCGGGGGATGGTTTCGAGCAGGCGCTCGCAGATCACCCCGATGTCCCCGCGCCGCTCGCGCAGGGGGGGCACGTTCACCGTGAGCACGGCGATGCGGTAGTAAAGATCGGAGCGGAAACGGCGCTCAGCCATGAGCTGTTCGAGATCCTGGGAGGTGGCGGCGATGATGCGCACGTCGACCTTCTTGACCGCGTTCGAGCCCAAAGCCTCAATCTCGCCCTCCTGGAGAACGCGCAGGAACTTGGCCTGGATCGAGAGCGGCATGTCGCCGATTTCGTCGAGAAACAGCGTGCCGCCATGGGCCAGCTCGAACTTGCCGGGGCGCGGTTTTTTCTCCGCGCCCGTATAGGCGCCCGGCATGACGCCGAAGAATTCGGATTCCAGCAAAGCTTCGGGGATCGCCGCCATGTTGACGGCAACGAATGGGCCTTCGGCCCGGTCGGACGCCTGATGGATCGCGTGGGCCAGGAGCTCCTTGCCGGTGCCGGTTTCCCCCAGCAGCAGGGTAGGCCCATCACGCAGGGCGAAGCGGCGGATTTGGGATTTGAGCTCCTGAACCACCTCGCTGGCACCAACGAAGCTGGCGAGTGAATATTTGGTCTGCCGCTCGCGGGTCAGAGCAGCCTGGGCGCGGGAAAGCTGTTTTTGAAGCTGCTCGACCTTCTTGAGGATCGGGGCGAGGTAATCGACATTGTCGTAGAACACAAAACCGATGGCGGCCTTGACCGCGCCCGCTTCATCCTTGAGCGGAATGCGGCAGACGACGAACTGCCGGTCGTCGAACTGCATGATGTCGAGCAGGCTCGGCCGCCCCGTCTTGACCACCCGGCGCAATTGCGAATGCGGCAGAACGTCTTCCACCGGCCGCCCGACCGGATCGTAATCGTCATCCAGCTTGAGCAGACGGCGATAGCGGCCGTCGAGCCAGACGATGCGCGCATCGGCATCCACCATGATGGCGCCCTCGAAATATTCGCGCAGCATGTCGAAGGCCCCCATGGCAGCCGAGACGAGGGCCGGGGGCGTGTTGGCATTGGCAAGCTGGGTATCGGGCATCGTGCGGTCTCCTCCGCCCTAAAGCGTAGAACTGTCCGGTTCATCCGGCAAGAGATGCAAGTCGAAGGCGTCAAATGTCCGGTTTAGCGGACAATAGCGTAGCTAAAGCCGGACACCTCGAGCCTGGAGGCGCCAGTCGGCGATACTGTCATATGCGGAAGGTCCCTGAAAATCGGGCGCCGGGAGGGCGTGGGAGCGTTTGGCATGGTCCTTGATACGTAGTTCGGCAAGAACAAGGCCCAAAGGGTCCGAACAAAGGGATGGAGGCGCGGTGTCCGAGGACGTCGAACATCGTGTCGCGCTGGTGACCGGCGCGACGAGTGGAATCGGGTTGGCGATCGCCAAGCGCCTTGCGGCGGCCGGCCTTACCGTTGCGGTCAACGGGCTTGAGACTGCCGAAGAGGCCCAAGCGATCGTGCACGAGATCGGCGGCGCGGGCGGCCGGGCCGAATATTTCCCCGGCGACCTTGCCGACGACGCGCAGAGCCACGGGCTGGCAAGAGCGGTCATCGACCGGTTCGGTGCGCTCGATGTCCTGGTCAACAATGCGGGCATCCAGAAGGTCGCGGCGGTCGAGGAACTCGCACCCCAGGACTGGCGCCGCATCGTCGCCGTCAGCCTCGACAGCGCCTATCACACCATTAGGGCCGCCCTTCCGGCAATGAAACGGAAAGGTTGGGGCCGCATCATCAATGTGGCGTCGGCGCATGGGCTGCGCGCATCCCCATACAAGTCCGCCTATGTGGCGACCAAGCATGGGGTGGTGGGGCTTACCCGTACCGTGGCGCTGGAAGTGGCCGAAACGGGGATTACGGTCAATGCCATCTGTCCAGGCTATGTGTGGACCCCGCTCGTCGCGGCGCAGGTGGCTGACCAGGCGCGGGTACATAAGATGAGCGAAGAGGAGGTGATCAGGACAGTGATGCTTGCGCCCCAGCCGACCAAACGCTTCGTGCAGCCCGAGGAGATCGCCGAAATGGCCTTCTATCTCACCGGTGAAATGGCGCGCTCGATCACCGGCGCCACGATCTCCATCGATGGGGGGTGGACGGCAAAATGACGGGCACCGATCTCATCTTGTCGGCCAAGGGCATGACCAAGCAGTTCGCGGGGTTCATGGCCGTCAACAATGTCGATCTCGACGTCAGGCGCGGCTCGATCCATGCATTGATCGGGCCGAACGGGGCGGGCAAGACCACCTGTTTCAATCTTCTCACCAAATTTTTGCAGCCCACGGCCGGCACCATCACCTTCAACGGCAGGGACATCACGACGCTCGCCGCTTCGGAGATCGCGCAACTGGGGATGGTGCGCTCGTTCCAGATTTCTGCTGTGTTTCCCAAGTTGACGGTGCTGGAAAATGTCCGGGTTGCCCTGCAGCGCAGGCGCGGGGCCAATTTCGATTTCTGGCGCGCCCAGACGGTGCTCGGCCAGTTCAACACCGAAGCCTTGCGGCGCGTCGAAGAGGTGGGGCTGGACGATTTCGCCCATCACACGGCCGCGGAACTTTCCTATGGCCGCAAGCGCGCGCTCGAGATTGCGACGACGCTCGCTCTCGATCCCGAAATGCTACTGCTCGACGAGCCCATGGCCGGCATGGCCCATGAGGATGTCGACAGGATATCGGCGCTCATCAGGCGCATATCGGCCGACCGCACGATTCTGATGGTGGAGCATAATCTTTCGGTGGTTGCCGATCTGTCCGACACGATCACGGTTCTGGCGCGCGGCCAGGTTCTGGCCGAGGGGCCATATGAGGTGGTGTCCAAGGACCCGCAGGTGGTGGAGGCCTATATCGGTGTCGGCCATGCCTGATGCGCAAACCCATATTGTGAAAGCGCCGCTGCTCGCCGTTTCAGGACTGGAGGGCTGGTATGGCGAGAGCCACGTGCTCCACGGCATCGATTTCGACGTCGCGCCGGGGGAGGTGGTGACGCTTCTGGGGCGGAACGGAGCGGGCAAGACGACGACGCTCAAGGCCATCATGGGGATATTGGCAAGGCGCAGCGGATCGGTCCGCCTCGAGGGCCAGGAGCTGATCGGGGCGCCATCGCGCGCCATCGCCAAGGCGGGGATCGCGCTTTGCCCCGAGGAACGGGCGATTTTCTCTTCGCTCTCGGTCGAGGAGAACCTGATGCTGCCTCCGGTGGTCAAGCCGGGTGGCATGGCGGTCGAGACGATCTTCGAAATGTTCCCCAACCTCAAGGAGCGCCTATCGAGCCAGGGCACCAAGCTTTCGGGCGGCGAACAGCAAATGTTGGCCATTGCCCGCATTCTGCGCACCGGTGCCAAGATGCTGCTGCTGGACGAACCGACAGAGGGGCTTGCACCAGTGATCGTCCAGCAGATCGGCCGCACCATCTCGCGGCTCAAGGCGGAGGGCTACACCATCGTGCTGGTCGAGCAGAACTTCCACTTTGCAGCGTCGGTGGCCGATCGCCACTACGTCGTCGAGCAGGGCCGGGTGATCGACATGATCCCCAATGGCGAGCTCGATGCCAATACCGAGAAATTGCACGCCTATCTGGGCGTGTAGCGCCGATCCGGGCGTCGGAGACGCCCGGCACGTTCACCAAGGGAGGATAGCAACGTGAGAATCTCAACTCCAATCCTGGCTTTGGCCATGGCAGGCGCCATGGCCGGCTCGGCTTACGCGATCGACGTCAAGATCGGTGTGCTCAACGACCGCTCCGGCATCTATGCCGACCTTTCGGGAGAGGGCTCGGTAATTGCCGCGCAGATGGCGGTCGAGGATTTCATGGCCGCCGACAAGGGCATCAATGTCGAGATCATCTCGGCGGACCACCAGAACAAGCCGGACGTGGCCTCGACCATCGCGCGCCAGTGGTATGACGAGGAGGGCGTGCACGCCATCGTCGACGTGCCCACCTCGTCGGCGGCCTTGGCGGTCAACGAGATCACCCGCGAGAAGGACCGCATCTTCATCAATTCGGGAGCCGGATCGGCGGACCTGACCGGCGCGCAATGTTCGCCCAACACGGTTCACTGGACTTATGACACCTGGGCGCTCGCCAATGGCACGGGTACCGCGATGGTGGAATCGGGATCGGACACCTGGTTCTTCCTCACCGCCGACTATGCTTTCGGCCATGCGCTGGAAACCGACACGGCGGCCGTGGTCGAGGCGGCGGGCGGCGAGGTGCTGGGCACCGTGCGGCATCCTTTCCCCGGCCAGGATTTCTCGTCCTACCTGTTGCAGGCGCAATCATCGGGCGCAGAGGTGATCGGGCTTGCCAATGCCGGTGGCGATACCATCAACGCCATCAAGCAGGCTTCCGAATTCGGCATCACCCAGTCGGGCCAGTCGCTGGCAGCGCTGCTGATGTTTATCTCGGACGTTCACGCGCTGGGGCTGGAAACCGCCCAGGGCCTGGTGCTCACCGAGAGCTTTTATTGGGACCTCAACGAGGGGACGCGGGAATGGTCCGAGCGTTTCGCCGAGCGCAATGGCGGGGACATGCCCACCATGGTTCATGCCGGCGTCTATGCGGGCGTGCTCCACTATCTCAAGGCGATCGAGGAAACCCAGAGCGTGGAAGCCGGGCCGGTGATGGAAGCGATGAAGGCCATGCCGACCTCGGACCCGCTGTTCGGGGAAGGTGAAATCCGGGCCGACGGGCGCAAGATCCACAACATGTACCTGTTCCGCGTCAAGTCGCCCGACCAGTCGGAAGGTCCCTGGGATTATTACGAGCTCGGCTACACCATTCCGGCCGAAAGCGCCTTCCGCCCGCTCGACCAGGGCGGGTGCGAACTGGTCGGGTAAGCCGGCCGGCAGCGAAAACGGGACGCGCCGGTTCCTCCTCCCCGGCGCGTCCCAACCGTTCAAAGAGCCTTTGAAAGCCATACGCCCATGTTCGAGATCTTCGGCATTCCGGCTGCCGCCCTGTTCGGGCAATTGCTGCTCGGGCTGATCAATGGATCATTCTACGCCCTGCTCAGCCTGGGGCTGGCGGTGATCTTCGGTTTGCTCAACATCATCAATTTCACCCACGGCGCCCAGTACATGATGGGGGCGTTCGTGGCCTGGATGCTGCTGACCTATCTTGGGATCGACTACTGGTGGGCGCTGATCATCGTGCCGGTGGTGGTCGGGGCGTTCGGGGTGGTGATCGAGCGGCTGATGATCTCGCGGCTCTATCACCTCGATCACCTTTACGGGCTGCTTTTGACTTTCGGGCTGGCGCTGATCATCCAGGGCCTGTTCCGCAATCAGTACGGGGTGTCGGGACTGCCTTACTCCATACCGTCCCAGCTCCAGGGCGGAACCAATCTTGGATTCATGTTCCTGCCCAACTATCGCGCATGGGTGGTGGTGGCGTCGGTCGTCGTGTGCTTTGGCACCTGGTTTGCCATTGAAAAGACGCGGCTGGGCGCTTATCTGCGCGCGGCAACCGAAAACCCCACCATGGTCGGCGCCTTCGGCATAAATGTGCCGCGGCTGGTGACGCTCACCTATGGGTTCGGCGTGGGACTGGCGGCGCTGGCGGGGGTGCTCGCCGCTCCGATCTATTCGGTCAACCCCAATATGGGTGCCGACCTGATCATCGTGGTGTTCGCTGTCGTGGTGATCGGGGGCATGGGATCGATCTTGGGCGCCATCGTCACCGGCTTTGGCCTGGGGATCATCGAAGGCTTTACGCGTGTGTTCTATCCCGAGGCCTCGGCGGTGGTGATTTTCGTCATCATGGCGATCGTATTGATGATCAAGCCCCAGGGCCTGTTCGGGAGGGCTGTGTGATGGCCGAGCAGACGATGTCCTTTTCGCGCCCCCGGCATACGGCGGATCTGGGTATTCCCAGGCTTCATCTAGCGATCTTTGCGGGGCTTTTGGCGTTCTTTGCCATCGCGCCGTTCTTTTTGTACCCGGTCTTCCTCATGAAGGTGATGTGCTTTGCGCTATTTGCCTGCGCCTTCAACCTGCTCCTGGGGTATGGCGGGCTGCTCAGCTTCGGGCATGCGGCGTTTTTCGGGGCCGCCAGCTATGTTTCGGCCCATGCGGCCAAGCAATGGGGGCTTTCGCCGGAATTGTGCGTGCTTCTGGGAACGGCGGCATCGGCTGTGCTCGGGCTGGCGATCGGGAGCCTCGCCATCAGGCGCCAGGGCATCTATTTCGCCATGGTGACCCTGGCTTTTGCGCAGATGGTCTATTTCATCTCCCTGCAAGCGCCGTTTACCGGCGGGGAGGACGGCATTCAGGCTGTGCCGCGCAACATGCTGTTCGGGCTTTTCGACATTTCCAACGATAGCGCCTTCTACGTCTTCGTGTTCGTGATCGTCTTTGCCGGGCTGTTCCTGATCTACCGCATCATCCATTCCCCGTTCGGGCAGGTTCTCAAGGCCATCCGGGAGAACGAGCCGCGCTCGGTTTCTCTGGGCTACGAGGTCAATCGCTACAAGCTTGCCGTCTTCGTGATGTCAGCGACCTTGGCGGGCACGGCAGGGGCGACCAAGGCGCTGGTCTTCCAGCTCGCCTCGCTCACCGACGTGCACTGGGCCATGTCGGGCGAGGTGGTGCTGATGTCGCTCCTGGGCGGCATGCACACGGTTTTCGGCCCCATCCTGGGCGCGGCCATCATCGTCACCATGCAGAATTATTTTGCGGGCCTTGGGGCTTGGGTCACCGTGCTCCAGGGGACGACCTTCGTCATTGCCGTGATGCTGTTCCGCGAGGGCATCATCGGGGTGCTGGGAAAGCTGACCAGAAAGCAGCTCTAGGCCGGACGCGGACAATCTCTCGGCGGTTCGGTCAGAACAATTGAGGCTGCGGCTCCCGCTCAAGCGGACCAATGGCGATCCGGTCGGGCGACTGGAATGGAAAATCGTCGAGCGCTACAGTGCCGGCAAATCTAATGCCGGAGATGTCGTGAGCTTGGAGACTGTTTTGGATCGCGGCCTTGCGCCGTTGGCGGAGGCCGTTGCTGCGGGGCGGATTCCGGGCGGGGTGCTTGGTGTCGTGGATGCGGCGGGGGCGCGGGCCGTAAGGGCGGTGGGGAAGGCGCAGACGGTACCCATCGAACGCGCAATGACCGCCCAAACCTGGTTCGATCTGGCGTCTCTCACCAAGGTGCTGTTCACGACCCCGCGTATCCTGGCGCTGGCGGAAGAGGGGAAGATCGACCTCGATGCGCCGCTGACCACGGCTATTCCGGACTTTGCCCAATACAACCCCGACAACTGGCAGCGCAAAGTGACGTTCCGGCAATGCCTGGGACACCAGACGCCGTTTCCGGGGGTGTTTCCGCTCTATACCTATGGCACCGATCCGAACCTGTTGCGGCATTTCGTGCTGCAACATGCCTGGAGCGCGGGGCCGGCTGTCTATTCGGACATCAACTTCATCCTTTTGGGCATCGCGCTTGAGCGGCTTGCCGGCAAAGGTATACGCGAGATGGATCCCGGTCCCGGTTTTGCTTGGTCGGCGGACCCGAGCCTGGCCGCCGCGACCGAGACCGATCCGTGGCGGGGCCGGGTGCTGGTGGGGGAAGTCCATGACGAGAACTGCGCGGCGCTCGCGGGCGCTGGGCATGCGGGGCTGTTCGGTACGGCCTCGGCAGTGCTCGATTTCGCTCAACGCGTGCTCACGGCGGAAACCGGAGCGGTGTGGCTGATGCGGTCACCGCTGTCGGGGCGGCGCACCCATGGGTGGGAGCGGCCGTATGAGGGCTGGTCGGGCGGGGAGCATTGCTCGCCCGAGACCCTCGGGCATACCGGGTTCACCGGCACCGGGCTGTGGATCGATTTTTCGCGCGGTCGTGCCTGGACGCTGTTGACCAACAGGGTGCATCCGAGCCGCCATTTCGACAGCGGCATCTTCGTTTTACGTCGCGCAGTGGGCGATGCGATCAACGGGGCTGGGAACTAGCGATGGCGGCGATCTGGACGGTCGGGCTGATGACCGGAACGGTGCTGGACGGCAATATCGATATTGCCCTGCTCAGGACCGATGGAGAGCGCGTCGAAGAGTTCGGGCCGTATACGCTTGCACCTTATTTCGCCGAGGTCCGCGTGCTGCTCGAGGAGACACTGGCCGCGGCGCGGCGGTGGAATTTCGAGGGGCCGGAGCCGGCGATTTTTGCGCGGGCCGAGGAGGCGCTGACGCGTGCTCAGGCAGAGGCCGTGCTTCGCTTGGTCGAAAGCTCGGGCATGGCGATGACCGAGATCGGGGCGATCGGGTTTCATGGGCAATCGGTGTTGCATCGGGCACCGACGCCGGGGCGCATCGGAGATACGCGGCAACTCGGGGACGGAGCGCTTATGCACGAGATGCTGGGCGTGCCGGTGGTCTATGATTTTCGCTCCGCCGATGTGCGTGCGGGCGGGCAGGGGGCGCCGCTGGTTCCGGTTTATCATCAAGCGCTGCTGCGTGGGGTCGATGCCGGGGGCGAGACCGCCGTGCTCAATCTGGGTGGGGTGGCGAATATCACCTGGTGGGATGGCGCGGAGAGACTGATCGCCTTCGATACGGGGCCGGCGAACGCGCCGATCAACGATTGGGTCAAGGCGAGTGGGCAAGGGGACATGGACCGCGACGGAGCTTTGGCGCGCAGCGGGACGGTGGATGAGGCGCGGCTGGCCCGGCTGCTGGACCATCCCTATCTCGGCGCACCGTGGCCGAAGTCGCTCGACCGCTTCGATTTTCCCGCCAGCATGGCGGAAGGGTTGAGCCTTGCAGACGGTACGGCGACGCTGACGGCGTTTACCGCGAGCGCCGTGGGCAAGGGGCTCAACCTGCTGCCGGAACGGCCCGGGCGTGTGATCGTCTGCGGCGGCGGGCGGCGCAATCCAGCGCTGATGGAGATGATCGCAGAGCGCGCGGACGTCGAGGTGCTCAATGCCGATGACGTCGGCTGGCGCGGGGATGCGATCGAGGCCGAATGCTTCGGGTTCTTGGCGGCGCGCACGCTGGCCGGGCTGCCGATCAGCTTTCCGACGACGACCGGCGCTCCGCGCCCGATGACGGGCGGGCGAGTGGCGCGGTAGCTAACGCGTTTCCAGCAAAAGCGACGACTTTACGTGGCGGGCATGGGCCTGATGAAATGGTTTTCGCCCATTTGCCGGATTTCGGGTTGGGGCAAGGCGGATTGGCGGCGGATGGTTTCGATGCTTTCCAGCTCGTTTTCGACAAGGGAGTCCGCAAAGCGCCGGTCCGGGTCGGGAACCGCGGCAAGGAGCAGCCGCGTATAGGGATGCTGGGGATCTCCCAGCACGCTCTCCATGGCGCCCCATTCGACCACCTGACCAGCATACATCACCATGATGTCTTCGGCGACGAACCGGGCGGTGGCGATGTCGTGGGTGATGTAAAGCAGCGCAAGCCCGAGCTGGCTCTTCATGTCGTTGAGCAAGTTGAGGATGCCCAATCGCACCGAGACGTCGAGCATCGAGGTTGGTTCGTCCGCGACGATCACCTGCGGATTGACCGCCAGGGCTCGGGCGATGGAAATGCGCTGTCGTTGGCCGCCGGACAATTCGTGCGGGTATTTGCCCATGATCAGGGCCGGATCGAGTTTCACGCGGGCCAGCAATTCCTCGATCCTGCCCTTGCGCTCGACCCGGCTAAGGCCGCGCTGGTGCAGCCGCAGGGGACGGCTGAGATGATAGTGGATGGTGTGGGCAGGGTTGAGCGCAGCGAAGGGATCCTGGAACACCATCTGCACCGCCGAGCGATAGGACTTTAGCGCCTTGGCATCGCCCGTGCCCAGCGGCTGGCCGCGATAGAGCAACCGGCCGTCGTCGGGCTGATATTCGCGCATGATGAGGCGGGCGACGGTGGTTTTGCCCGAGCCGGATTCGCCGACCAGGGCCAGGGTCCGGCCCGGGCGCAGCTCGAGCGAGACCGAACGCGCGGCGTGAACGGGGCCAAAGGATTTCGATACGGTGTCGAGAGCGAGAATGGGATCGGGGGCGGTCATGCGCTCGCCTCGGGGCGGATCTGTTCGCCATGGAGCCGCGGCATCGAGGCCCAGAGGCGTTTGGTGTAGGGGTGCTGGGGAGCGGTATAGATCGTGCGCGCGTCGTTGATTTCGACCAACTCGCCCTCGAGCATGATGCCGATGCGGTCGCTGACCTGCACCATCAGACCCAGATCGTGAGTGATGAACAGCACGGAAAAACCCAATTGCTTGCGCAGCACGTCGATGCGCTGAAGGATTTCGCGCTGGACGACCACGTCGAGCGCGGTGGTCGGTTCATCCATGATCAACAGTTTGGGATTGAGCGCGAGGCAGATGGCGATGACGATGCGCTGGCGCATGCCGCCCGAGCACTGGTGCGGATAGGCCGAAAGGCGATCAGGGGAGATATCGACAAGCCTTAAAAGCTCGGCGGCGCGTTCGCGGGCCTGTTTGCGGCTGATCGCAGTATGAGCCCTCAAGACGTCGTAGAACTGCGTTTCGATGGTGAGGACCGGGTTGAGCGAGTTCATGGCGCTCTGGAACACCATCGCCACCTCGCGCCAGCGAAAACTGCGCAATTGTTTATCGTCCAGTTCGAGCACGTCGCGGCCGCCGACAAGAATCCGGCTGCCCTTGCGGATCAGCGCGGGCGGACGATGCAGGCGGCTGACGGCGAAGGCGATTGTCGATTTTCCGCAGCCCGATTCACCGGCAAGGCCGAAGAATTCGCCCGGGGCGATATCGAAGCTCACACCCTTGACGGCATGGAAGGTTTTGTCGGCACCGACATAATCGATGGTGAGATTGCGGATGGAAAGGACCGGCTCGTTCACAGCTTGCCCTCCCCGAGCCGGACCATGCGCGTCCAGCGGTTGAGCATGCCGCCGGTCCGCAGGCGCGGATTGGCGATCTCGTCTATGGCGAAGTTGATGAGCGCCAAACCCAGGCCCAGGAGCGCCAGGGCGATACAGGGCGAAAGCAGGTCCCACCAGGCGCCGACCGAAAGGGCCGAGGAATTCTGCGCGTTGTAAAGCATGATGCCCCAGGAAACGGTGTTGGGATCGCCCAGGCCGAGAAATTCCAGCGTCGCTTCGGTGATGACCGCGAAGATCACGCTGCCGATGAAGTTGATGCCGACGATGGAAATGAGGTTGGGGAAGATCTCCAGCGCCATGATGCGCCATGAGGGTTCGCCCAGCATTTCGGCGGATTTGACGAAATCGCGCTGGCGGACCGAGAGCGTTTCGGCGCGGGTGACGCGCACGCCCCAGGCCCAGGAGGTAAGGCCGAGGATGATGGCGATCACCAGGGGGCTTGCCTGACCGATAAAGGCGGCCAGCACCAAAAGCAGCGGCAGGTTGGGGACGACCAGCACCATGTTGGTGAAGAAGTTGATGACCTCATCGACCACGCCGCCCTTATAGCCGGCGGTAATGCCGAGCACGGTGCCGATCAGCGTGATCATCAGGCCCGCACCGAATCCGACGGCCAGCGAGACGCGGGCGCCGTGAACGAGGCGGGAGAAGACGTCATGCCCTAGCCGTGTGGTGCCCAGCCAATGCTCCCATGAGGGCGGCTGATGCGGTCGGCCAACGCGCCGCACCGGGCTGTACTCGGTCAGCAGAGGCGCAAAGATGGCGACAAGGACGATGATGAGGAGGATCGAGAGGCCGATCAGGGCCTTGCGGTTGTGCAGGAGCTGGTTGAGCAAGGCCATGGCTCAGGCTCTCTTGAGACGTGGATCGAGCAGGACATAGCTCAGATCGACGATGAAATTGGCGACGAGCATGGCGGCGGTCATGATGAGGAGCTGACCCTGGATGACCGGATAGTCGCGGGCGAGGATGGCCTGATAGAGAGTGTTGCCGAGACCGGGATAATTGAACACCACTTCGGTAACGAGCGAGCCGCCCAGAACGGTGCCGATGGCGATGGCGAGGCTGGACACGGTGGGCAGGAGTGCGTTGCGGGCTGCATACCAGATCATGACATTGCCATCGGGCAGGCCTTTGGCGCGGCCCATGACGATGTAATCCTCGCCCAGGAGGTTGATCATGTTGTTGCGCATGGTGACGGCAAAGCCGCCGGTCAAGACGATGACCAGCGTGAGCATGGGCAAGGTGCCATGATAGATGACGCTGGAGATGTAGCCCCAGTTCAAGCCCGGATCGAGCATGGGGTCGGCGGCATAGCCGTTGGGAAACCACTCCAGCGTGTAGCCGAAAACGAACAGCACGATCAGTGATACGACGACAGCGGGGACCGAGCTGGAAAAGATGGCCGAGAGCGAGACGACGGAATCGAAAAGGGTGCCGCGCCGCCAGGCCGCCATGACGCCGAGAAAGGTGCCGAGAGCAAAACTCAAAAGCGTTGCGATGCCCATAAGGCCGACGGTCCAGATCAGGGCTCGGCCCAAAAGCTCGGTGACGGGCAGGGGGAAATATTTGATCGAGCGGCCAAGATCGCCCGTGAAGACGCTTTTGAGATAGGCGATGTATTGCTCGCCGAGGGGCGCGTCGATGAAGCCGAAGGTGAGCTTGAGAGCGTTGAGGTTTTCCAGCGACAGCTCGGACCCAGCGCTGGCGAACATGATGTCGATGGGGTCGCCCGGCATCATGCGAGGCAGGAAGAAATTGATGGTGGCGGCGGCGATGAATGCCGCCAGGTAGAACGCCAGTCGCCGCAGCAAAAAGGCCATAACGTTCTTTCCTCTTTTTGAAAGGAGGGTGCGCCCTTGGCGCACCCTCCGATGTCATTTCCGCTTACTGGGCCACCGGCTCGAGATCGAGCAATTGCAGCAGGCGGGACGGGTTGGCGTTGGAGACCACCGGGGAATATTTCGGGTCTTCCGCACTGGCCCAGCCCGTGAAGCGGCTGGTGTTGTACTGGTAGAAGGACGGGCTGTTGTAGATCGGGATGACCGGCATGGCCTCGGCCACGATCATCTGGATTTCGTCCATGATCGCCTTCTGTTCGTCCGCGTCGCTGACCTGGGTGTACTGCCCCAAAAGCTCCATCAACTCGGCATTTTCCCAATGGGGTGCAGAGAAACGGCTTCTGCCGAAATCTTCGGGGTTAAAGGTGCGGATATAGGGGAAGTAGGGGTTTGCCGCCGACGCCAGGGCGTTGAGGGTCATGGAGTATTCGCCCGAAATCAACTCGGAGGTCCAGACCGCGGCCTCGGGCGTGCTCATCTGCACGTTGAGGCCCGCTTCGGTGAGCGTTTCCATGGCGATCTGGACCGCGTCGATCCAGTCGGTCCAGCCATTGGGGACCATGATGTCGATGGCGATGGGGGTGCCATCGGGATTGTCGCGGAAGCCGTCGCCATCGGCGTCGACATAGCCGGATTCATCGAGCAGGGCCAAGCCGGCATCCATATCGAAGCGGCCATACTGGCCGAACTGGGTCTCGACCTCCGGATTGGAGAACGAGGCATAGAGTTCGCCCAGCATGGAAGGATCTTCATTGACCAGCGGATAGCCGTAACCGGCGATGTCGACGATGGTCTGGCGATCGATCAGCATGGACAGGGCGCGACGGAAATTGACGTCGTTGAAGGCTTTGCGGTTGTTTTCGTCCGGCGTCACCATCGAGAGCTGGAAGGACACAAGGCTGGACGGAGTGAACCAGTATTTGTGATGCTCGGGGTCCTCGGCAACGAAGGTATTGTCGATGTCGGGGATAAAGCTTGTCGCCCAATCGAGCGTGCCATTGGCAAGGGCAGCAAGCACCTGGGGATTGTCTGCGAGCTGGGGCAGGCGCATGCAATCGACGTCGAGATTGTCGGCATCCCAATAGTGCGGGTTGCGGCACTGCTCGTAGACTTGCGGGGTAAAGCGGGTGATCTCGGTTAGCGGGCCCGAGCCGACGGGGTTTTCATTGGCGAAGGTCACTGGGTCTTCGATTTCCGACCACACATGCTCGGGCACGATGGGCATGCCGACGATGGTGTTGGCGATCAGCGAATTGGGCTCGACAAGGTTGAAACGCACCGTACGCTCATCGACCTTTTCCACCGACTCCACTTCGGCGGACACCGAGATGAAATCGAGCGCCGGATGCTGCCGGATGTAGTCATAGGTAAAGACCACGTCGTCGGCGGTAAGATCTTCGCCATCGGACCATTTGAGGCCTTCGCGCAGGGTGAAGGTGATGGAATTGAGGTCATCGGCCAATTCGAAACTTTCCGCGAGGCGGAAGTGCGGCTCGTTGCCCTTGAGGCGGTTGAACACCACGAGTGGCTCGTAGATGAAATCGTGGGTGGTGTAGCGGGCCGATGTCTGGCTGAACGGATTGAAGTTCTGCACCCAGGTGGTGGTTTGTTCGGCGCTTACCGTCAGAACGTTCCCTTCGTCCTGTGCCAGGGCCGGGGCGGCCAGTGCGAGAACCGCGGCAGAGGCCGCTGTGGTCAACAAGGTTCTAAGCATTTCCCATTTCCTCCTTTGCTTGCCGGCGGTTCAAGCCAGGCCGGCGTCCGTAAAGATCTTTTCCACCTCCGCGTGGAGTTCCTTAACCTCCACCCGTTTGTTGCCCAGCCGCGACTGGGCTCTGGCAATCCGATCGAGGCTTTTGGCGCCAAGCGGGTGCGCGGCCCTCGCGGCAGCCTCGCTGGCGACCAGATCGCCCTGGCTATGGAGGGCGATGTCATAGCCGGCGTCGAGGGCGGCGCGGACCCGCTCGGGCCAAGTGCCCTTGAGCGCCTCCATGGTGAGGCAATCGGTGACGATAACGCCATCATAGCCCAGATCGCTGCGGATGAAGTCGCAGACGATGGGGGAAACCGAAGCTGGGCGCTCCGGATCGAGCCTTGTGAAAATGAGATGGGCGACCATGGCCCAGGGCGAGGCGTGTTTGAGCGCCACGAAGGGGCGTAAATCGGTCTCGCGCATATCCTCGATCGGCGCGTCAACCACCGGGCAATCGAAATGGGGGTCGACGGTCACGCGGCCATAGCCGGGGATGTGCTTCATGATGGGCATGGAGCCGACCTCGAGCATGGCTTCGATGACCACACGGCCCAGTGTCGTGACCAGTTCGGGATCGTCGCCGAAGGCGCGCTGGCCGATCACGTCATGGGTGCCTTTGCGCGCCAGATCGACCACAGGGGTGGTGCCGCTACCGATGCCCAGCTCGGCCATCATCGTGCCCATGGCGAGACTCGAGAGGCGCAGGGCGTGCCGGGCGAGATCCAGATCTTTTCGCGCCAGCGCGCCGAAGCTGCCCAGGCTGCGGAACAACGGCCAGTTGCCATTGTCGAGACGCTGAACCCTGCCGCCTTCCTGGTCGATATAGACCGGGGCGTCCTCGCGACCCACAGCTTCGCGGAATTGGGCACAGAGGCGCTTGATCTGCTCGGGATTGTCGAGATTGCGCTTGAAAAGGAACAGCCCGAAGGGGTTGGTTTCGCGGAAGAAGGCGATTTCATCGGGCGAGAGTTCAAGGCCGGGCATTCCGACGAAAAGCGCGAGAGGGGGCGAGGCCATGGTCAGTTTTCCGCCTCCGGCTTTGGCTTGATGCGCAAAAGACCCTGATAGATATCTTCATTGTCTGACGGGATGGGCATGGCGCCCGCCGCGTTGACATAGAAATCCACAGGACCGGCCGAGCCGATTATCGCATAGGCATAACCCTGGGCCTTCATGGCCACCAGCGTGTGATAGAAAAGCGCCAGCCCTATGCCCTTGCCGCGCTGAGATTCGGAGACGCCGGTGGGGCCGAAAAAACCGCGCGCAGTGGCGTCGTGACAGGCAAAGCCCACAAGTTCGCCATCGATCACCGCGACGAGACAGCCTGGCGGCTGATGCGCCATGGCGGCACTGACTTCGCTGACCCAATATTCGCTGAAATGGGTGCGCACCCAGTCCTTTATGATGTGCTGCTCGGGAGGCAGGGCGGTGCGGATGGTGGCCTCAACGGCTTCGGCGCGCTGGCGCAGTTCGTCGAGCTTGCGGCCATAGAGATTGACGAGCAGATCCATGGCCTTCCCCCTTAGCTCGCCGCGCGCGGCTGATGTTGAGCGGCGGCCCGCCGGAGGAAACCATCGGCCTCGATCAGCGCCGCTTCGCCCGCCTTGGCGTCGAGGCCGGTGAGGGCCATGAGGATGGCGAGTTTCACGTTGTTGTTGCTCTGGGCGAGATAGTTTTCGGCTTCCTCGGGGGTGCAGTTGGTTGCCTCGACCAGGATGCGCGTGGCGCGGGCGGCAAGTTTTTCGTTGCTGACCGAGAGATCGACCATCAGGTTTTCGTACGATTTGCCGATGCGGATCATGCTGGCGGTGGTCAGCATATTGAGCACCAGCTTCTGGGCCGTTCCCGATTTGAGGCGGGTCGAACCGGTAAGGGCCTCGGGGCCGACCACGGGGGATATGGCGATATCGGCCATGCGAGCGATGACGGAATCGGGATTGCACGAAAGCGCCACGGTGGTGGCACCGATGCTGGCGGCGTAATCGAGCCCGCCGATGACGTAGGGGGTGCGTCCGCTGACGGCGATGCCGACCACCACGTCCTTTGCCGAAACTTCGACGCGTTCGAGTTCGCGGCGGCCTTCGCCACGATCATCCTCGGCGCCTTCGATCGGGTAGCGCAAGGCGCGGTCGCCGCCGGCGATCAGGCCAACGACCATGCCTTCGGGAACGCCGAAGGTCGGGGGGCATTCGGACGCATCGAGTACGCCCAGCCGTCCGCTGGTGCCGGCGCCCATATAGATGAGGCGGCCGCCGGCCTTGAAGGCCTCGACGATCTTGTCAACGGCCGCGCCGATATGGGGAAGTTCGGTTTCAACCGCCCGGGAAACCTTGGCGTCCTCGGCATTCATCGCAGCCAGGATCTCGTCGGTCGACATGAGATCGATCTGCATCGTGGCCGGGTTCCTGGCCTCCGAAACCAGTTGCCCCAGCTCGGCCATCAGAACGCTTTTTGCCATGCTTCCCTCATGCAGTTTCGCGTTCGGATGCTAGGAGCGATTATTCCAAGTGTCAACGAAATGTGGAATATTGTATTCCTAATTGGTGCGCGCCGGTGCACAATGGGTGGAAGACCGTGCCCGTGGGGAGGTGCCAACGCGATGGCCGTTGGCGGCGAATCCGGTTACCGGCATCGCGAGGGAAAAGGCATGTCGATACTCAAAGCTCTCAGCGCCCAGCTCGATACCCTGACGACGGCCGATCGACAGATCGCCCAGTTCATCATCGATCATCCCAATGAGATGCTGGCCATGTCCTCGGCGGCGCTGGCCCAGGCCACGGGGCGCAGCCAATCGAGCGTTGTCAAGTTCAGCCAAAAGCTCGGCTATGGTGGATATCAGCAGCTCAAGCTGGCGGTGAACAAGGCCAAGGCGCTGGAATGGCAGACGCCGGGCGGGGTCATCCATGGCACGATCGACGCCAGCGACAGCTACATGACGATCCTGCAAAAGCTGATCGGATCGAAGCTTTTGTCCATGCGCGAAACGTCGGCCGCCAACAACGAGCACACCATCGACGCAGCGCTGGAGGCCCTGGGTAGCGCGAGAAAGATCCAGCTTGCGGGCGTTGGGGCATCATCGCTGGTGGCGCGGGATTTCTCCTACAAGCTTTTAAAGCTCGGCCGTTCGGTGCTGATGGACAGCGACAGCCATATTCAGATTGCCAACGCGTCCGGGCTCAATGACGCCGATGTGCTGCTGGCGCTCTCCCATTCGGGACGGAGTCTTGAAACGCTGCGCATTGCCGAACTGGCCAAGCGGCGCGGGGCGCGGCTGATCTCGGTAACCGGGCTACAGCCCAACCCATTGCTCGAGATGGCCGACATCCACCTGTTCACCGTCGCCGACGAGGAGCGGGTGCGCTCTTCGGCCATCACCTCGCGCGATGCGCAATTGATGCTGATGGACATGCTGTTCATCATGCTGTTGCGGCGCCAGGCCGATTCCCATGACTATATCCACAACAGCGAAACCGCCGTGACCGTGCTCAAGACTTAAGGGCGCGGGGGCTTGGCCTGGGCGGTGGTTTCGCATCTGTCGATCCTGACGGTTTTGTAATATTCTATTCTTGACACTGGCAGTTTTTGGAATTCAGTATTCCGTCGTCCGCGCCTCGGAGGGGCGGGACAAGACCACCAAAGGAGGAATTTTGGCTCAGCTCTCGCTCCGCGGCATCAAGAAGCGCTTCCGGGATACCGAGGTGCTGCATGGCATCGATCTCGAAATCGGGGATCGGGAGTTCGTGGTGTTCGTCGGCCCATCGGGTTGCGGCAAGTCCACGCTGCTGCGGCTGATCGCGGGACTCGATCCGATCACCGAGGGTGAGTTTTTCCTCAATGGCCAGCGCATGAACGAAGTGCCGCCCTCGCGGCGCGGGATTGCAATGGTGTTCCAGTCCTATGCGCTCTATCCGCATATGGACGTCTATGAGAACATGGCGTTCGGCGCCCGGCTGATGGGCCTTTCCAAGGAGGAGGTCGAAGCGCGGATCGCCGAGGCGGCGCGCATGCTGCAACTCGAGCCGCTTCTGCAGCGCAAGCCGCGCGAACTTTCGGGCGGGCAGCGCCAGCGGGTTGCCATCGGGCGCGCCTTGGTGCGCAAGCCGCAGGTGTTTCTGCTCGACGAGCCGCTCTCCAATCTCGATGCGGCGTTGCGCTCCGAAGTGCGGCTGGAGATCGCGCGCCTTCATCGCCAGATCGGCGGCACCATGATCTATGTCACCCACGATCAGGTCGAGGCGATGACTTTGGCCGACAAGATCGTTGTGATGAATGCGGGGCGCATCGAACAGGTGGGCTCGCCTCGCGAGCTTTACGAGACGCCGGCCAACACGTTCGTTGCGACTTTCATCGGTTCGCCGCGCATGACGCTCATCGATGTGGAGGGCGAGGGAAATCACCTCGGGATGCAAGGAGGCGGTGCCTTGACCGTCGACAACCGCCCCGGCACCGGAGCGATCAAGCTGGGCGTGCGCTCTGACGCGGTCCGGCTGGCGCGTGGACAGGGCGGCGAGGGCTTTGCCGGGCAGGTGGTCTACACCGAATACCTTGGCGAAAACGCCTATGTCTATGTGCGGCTGGCCGATGGCACGCTGCTTGCGGCCCGGACCGCACCCAATGAAAGCTACGCGCCCGACGAGAAAGTGACGATGGATGTCGCGCCGGGCGCCGCGCATTTCTTTTCCGCCGAGGATGGCCGGCGGTTGGCCCCTTAGGGCTCAAAACATGTCCATGCCAACAAAGAGAGGGAACACCATGACAACCAACACGATCCGTATTGGCGCTGCCCTGGCCGCAATGGTCACGGCTGCCCCGGCACTGGCCCAGGATTTGACGTTCTGGAGCTGGCGGCAGGAGGACCGCGCCGCCTATGAGCAGTTCATCGAAGCGTTCGAGGCTGCCAATCCCGATATTTCGGTCACTTTCGAGACGTTCGAGGCAACCAACTACAACACGATCCTTTCCACCGCCCTAGCCGGTGGCACGGGGCCGGACGTGATGATGGTGCGCGCCTATGGCGGGCTCGAAAACGTTGCGACGGCCGGCTATCTCGAGCCGCTGTCGGAAGAAAACGTCCCTGCGCTGGCCGATTTCGCCGAGCCGGCGCTGGCGGCCGAAAGCGTGCGCGAGGATGGGCAGATCTATGCCGTTCCCTTTGCCAGCCAGACCCAGCTCGTGATCTACAACAAGGCGATTTTCGATGCCAACGGGCTCGAGGAACCTCAGACCTGGGAAGAGCTGGTGGCGTTGAGCCAGTCGCTCAAGGACGCCGGGATCATCCCCTTTGCCAACGGCACGGCGACGGCATGGCAGAACGAAACGGTGACCTTTGGGCTGGGCTCCTCGCTGATGGGCTCGGACTTTTACGACGACTTGATGGCGGGTGAAGCCGACTTCACCGATGAGCGCTTCACCAGCGCTCTGGCGGCGGTCAACGATCTCGCCCAGGAGTATTTCCCCGACGGCTTTATCGGGCTCGACTACCCATCCGCGCAGCAATTGTTCGCTTCGGGCATGGCCGGCATGTTCATCGGCGGCTCGTATGAGCTTGCGACCTTCGAGGGCCTCAACTCCGAAATCGAGATGGGCGTATTTGCAGCGCCGGGCGAGACGGCCGAGGACGAAAAGCTCGTGGGCCTCTATTTTGATGGCGGCTATGCGGTCAACGCCGCCAGCCCCAACAAGGAAGCCGCGATCACTTTCGTCAACTACCTCGCCAGCCAGGAGTTCGGGCAGGCCTTTGCCAATACGCTCAACAACATTTCCGCTGTTCCGGGCGTGAGCTTTGACGATCCGCTGCTGGCCGAGGTCAATGAACTCAACCAGAGCTCGATCCCCTATTTGATGCTGGTGCACTTCCGCTATGGCGAGCCCTCGGGCTCGGTGCTGATCCAGAGCGAAATGCAGAAGCTGTTCGCCGGCGAAACCACGCCGGAAGCCATCGGCGAGGCGCTGACCACCGGTCTTGCCGCCTGGTACGAGCCGTTCCAGGACTAAGGTTGTCTGCCTGGTCCCTTCCCGCGTGCGGGGAGGGACCGTCCTCTAAACCACAAGCGCGAAGCGAAACGCTCAATGCCCCAACTCAGGATGACCGGACGCGGCCTCTGGATCACCGTGCTCATCGTGCCGCCCCTGGTGTTCGTGGCGCTGTTCATCGTCTATCCGATCATCTCGGCCTTCGCTTACGCGTTTTTCGACTGGCAGGGCCTGCGGCGCGGCGCGTTCGTGGGGTTCGAAAATTTCCATACGGTGTTGTTCGTCGAACCCTACCGTAGCTGGACAATCAACGCCTTCAGCCACAACGTCATCGTGTTCTTCGCGCTGATGGTGCTCCAGAACGGGGTGGGGTTCATCCTGGCCTACGCGCTCTGGCGCGAGCTGCCCGGTGCCCGCTTTCACCGGATTGCGGTGTTCCTGCCCGTGGTGCTCTCGACCATCATCGTGGCCTATCTCTTCAAGCTGTTCCTGCACCCGCTGTTTGGCGTGGTGAACATCAGCCTGCGCGGCATCGGGCTCGATTGGCTCGCCCAGCCCTGGCTGGGGCAGAGTTCGACCGCGCTTTGGTCGCTGATCATCGCGCAGGCCTGGCACATGGTGGGGTTTCCCACGCTGGTGTTCCTGGCCGGCATGCAGCGCATTCCCGGCGAAATTCTCGATGCCGTACGCATGGAGACAGAGAGCGAATGGGTGAAGATCTCCAAGATCGTCTGGCCGCTTGTCGCGCCCAGCGCCACCATCGTCTTCACGCTGCTGTTCGTGGGGGCGTTCAACTGGTTCGAACTGCCCTATATCATGGCCGGACTTGACGGATCGCCCTATGGGTCAACCGACGTTCTGGGGCTTTATTTCTATCGCACGGCATTCGGCAACGTTTCCTCCGGGCAGCAGGATTTCGGGCTGGGCAGCGCGCTGGCGGTGCTGATCTTCATCTTCATTGCCGCCGTTGCCACGGTGATCACCGTGCGGCTGCGGGCTCGGGAGATCCAGGTATGACCGTCGCTTCCGCTTCGACGAGCTATTACGAGCGCCGCGGGCTGCTGGGGACGCTCGGACGCGACGGGCTGTTGCAGATCATCCTTGTCGCCAACACCATCATCATGCTGGCGCCGATCGTCATCATGGTGTTTTCGGCCTTCAAGACCACACCGCAGATTTTCCAGTCCCCGTTCTCGATTCCCGATTTCACCGATATCGGGAACTTCGTGAAAATCTGGACGCAGACCAATTTCCTGCGCTACCTGCTCAACTCGTTCCTCGTGACCGGCGCCTCGATGGTGCTGATCCTGACGCTGGGCACCATGGCCGCCTATGCCATCGGGCGCTATCAGTTCACCGGCTCGACCTTTATTTTGATGTTCTTCCTGGCCGGGCTGACGCTGCCGTTAAAGCTCGCCATTATTCCGCTGTTCATGCTGATGCGGGACCTTTCGATCCTCAACAACCAGCTTTCGCTGATCTTCGTCTATACGGCGATGGGCCTGCCCACGGCGGTCTTCATCATGACCGGTTTCATACGCACGCTGCCCAGCGAACTCGAGGACGCGGCGCGGATGGATGGGGCGAGCGAGGCGCGCATCATGTGGTCGATCATGCTGCCGCTGGTGCGCCCGGCGATGGTGATCGCGGGCATCCAGAACGTGGTGCCGATCTGGAACGACTTCTTTTTTCCGCTGGTCTTCATCCAGAACGACGACCTCAAGACCCTGCCGCAGGGGCTGACCACCTTCATGGGCGAATATACCACCGATTGGGGGGTGCTGTTTTCCGGGCTCACGCTGTCGGCGGCACCAATCATCCTGATCTATATAGTGCTCTCAAGGCAATTCATCGCCGGCATGACCTCGGGTGCCGTGAAGTGAAGCTTGAAAAGGGTCTCATCGTTTCGTGTCAGGCGCGGGCCGACAATCCCCTGCACGGCCCGAACTTCATGGGCGCCATGGCGCTCGCCGCGCGGGACGGCGGCGCCGTGGCGATCCGGGCCAACGGCCCGGACGACATCCGTGCCGTCAAAGCTGCCGGGCTGCCGGTGATCGGGATACACAAGGTCTTTTCGGACCAATACCCGGTCTACATCACGCCCGATTTCGCCGCGGCCGAGGCGATTGTCGCGGCAGGGGCGGAAATCGTGGCGCTGGACTGCACCGAACGGCCGCGCGACGGCGAGGCACCGCAAATGCTCATCCGGCGCATTCGAGAGGAACTGGGCGCTGAGGTCTTTGCCGACGTCTCCACGCTGGCAGAGGGGCTTGCGGCTGTCGATTGGGGCGCGACCTATGTGGCGACCACGCTTTCCGGCTATACCGAGGCCACCGAGCCCAAGCCGGAATTACCTGACCTGGCGCTGCTCGAAGCCCTGGCGGCGAGGTTGGATGTTCCAGTCGTTGCCGAAGGGCGGTACAACACGCCGCAACTGGTGCGCCAGGCATTTGGGGCAGGCGCCCATGCGGTAGTCGTGGGAACCATGATCACCAATCCGCGCGAAATCACGCGCATGTTCGTGCGTGACGGCGTGCCGTCATGAGCCGATTGGTTCATCTCGGGCTTGATGTCGGCGGCACGGCCAGCCGTTGGGTTGCTTGCGATGATGGCGGGGAGGTGCTGGCGCGCGGCCAGGCGGGCGGCGCGACAGGGCATATCTTCAATCCCGCCGAAAAGGAGCGCCTGTCTTTGGCGCTTGGCGCGATCGGCAAATCTCTCGCGGAGGCGGGGCTGGCGGCGAAGAGTCTAACCGCCGGCATTACTGGCTATGGCAGCGCGGTGGCCGTCGACGTGAAGGGTCTTGCGGGCCAGGTGCTCGGTATCGAACCCGATGCCATCACCATCATGGATGACATCGTTCTCGCCTATGTCGCCAATTTCGCTCCGGGAGAGGGGCATCTGGTGGCGGCCGGCACCGGGTCGGTGGGTTTGCACATCGCGCAGGATGGCAGCTTCGTTCGGGTGGGCGGACGGGGCATTCTTATTGACGACGCCGGCTCTGGGAGCTGGATCGCGCTCAAGGCCCTAGACCAGATATATCGTATCCTGGATCACACAGGTTCTTTCGCGGGAGCCGAAGCGCTGGCCGAGCAGATGTTCGCAGAGATCGGCGGCAATAGGTGGCACGATGTGCGCCAGTTCATCTATGCCGGAGACCGGGGCCGCATCGGGAGTCTGGCGGTTGCCGTGGCGCGGGCGGCGGAGGCGGGCGATGAGACGGCCCTGGCCATCCTACGGCAGGCTGGTGGCGAGCTTGCCGAATTGGCCAAGGCCATGCTGAGCCGGGTCGGGGAGCGTCCCATCCGGTTTGTCGGTGGCGTGCTGCAATTGCATCCTGTTATCCTCGGCGAAATCAACCGCTGCCTCGACCGCCATGCCGTGCGCAGCGCCAATGCGGATGCCGCGCTGGCGGCGGCGCAGCTTAGGGCAGGGCGGCATCAGGCTTGGAATGAGGTGTTGGCGGTCACCTCGTCGCTCGCCTAGGTCGCAAACGCGCTTAGCTCCCCCAATCTCCATCACACTGAGCCTTGACAGTGCGCAAATGCGTTGCTAATACGCATAACTAATACGTATTAGCGCATGTTGGAGGAGGGCGCTGATGGCGGTGAAGCGCCTTACCCAGAAAGATATCGCGCGGCTGGCCGGGGTCAGCCAGGCCACCGTGTCGCTGGTGCTCAACGGGACGGACGAGGACAGCCGGCGCATACCGGAGCAGACGCGGGCGCGTATTCAGGAGGTGATCGCCCGCACGGGCTATGTCGCCGATCCCGTGGCGCGCCGCATGGTCAAGGGGCGCAACAATATCCTCGGCGTCTTTACATACGAGCCGGCTTTCCCTTCGGCGCAGGCGGACTTTTTCGGACCGTTCCTGTTCGGCATCGAAGAGGCGGCGCAGGAGCGAGGCTACGACCTGCTGCTGATGACTGCCGCTGCGCGAGGACGTGACGGCCGCAAGAAGATTTTCGACGAAACCAACCGTCTGCGTTTGGCCGATGGCTGCATCGTTCTGGGGCGGAGCTTCGATCAAGAGGAGTTGACGCGGCTGGTGGCGGGGGATTTTCCCTTCGTCGCGGTAGGGCGCCGCGACGATGCGGGTGGACCGGTGCCTTATGTCGGCGCGGACTATGCCGCTGCGACGGGAGATCTGGTGGCGCTGGCACACGGCCATGGGCATCGCGCCTTTGCCTATGTCGGCCCGGACGAGGGTGCGGAATCGACAGTCGATCGCTGGCGCGGGTTTTCCGGGGCATTGGAGGGGCAGGCGGAACTGGTCCGGCATTGGCCCGAGGTCGGCAGCGATCCGCAGGCGGTGCTCAAGGCGGTGCGCGAGGCGGGGGCCACGGTGACGTTTTTCACTGAACTGGCCGACGCCATTCCATTCCGGCGCGCGGCGATTGCCGAGGGTCTATCTGTGCCGGGCGACATGTCGGTCGTCGTCCTTGGCAGCCATCTGCGCCCCGGCGTGACGGGAACGAACTTCACGGCCTATGCCATTCCCCGCGAGGAAATGGGCCGGCGCGCGACGCTCGCGCTGGTCGACCAGCTCGAAGGCCACGGCGGCATCGAGCAAACCCTTCTCTCCTGTGAACGGGTCGAGGGCGAAACGCTCGGGCCCATAAAGACCAATGAGTGAGTTGTGAAAGACTATTCAGCAGATATCGCGATCATCGGTGGTGGATTGGGTGGTGTCGCTGCGGCGCTCGCCGCGCTGCGTTCGGGCCGCAAGGTTGTGCTCACCGAGGAATATGACTGGATCGGCGGGCAGATGACCAGCCAGGCGGTGCCCTCGGACGAGCATTCCTGGATCGAGCAGATGGGCGGCAGCCGAACGTTCCGAAACCTGCGCACTGCTATCCGCCAGTTCTATCGCGATCACTACCCGCTCAACGAAGCTGCTCGCAATTGGGGCGACCTCAATCCCGGTGCCGGCTGGGTGAGCCGCATGTGCGTCGAACCCCGCGTGCCGCTGGCGGTGATGGAAGCCTGGCTCACGCCCTATATCGGGGCAGGGCGCCTCAAGCTCCTCAAACCCTATAAACCCGTCGCCGCGGAGATGGATGGCGATCGGGTGCGGGCGGTGACGCTCAGGCACAAGCAGAGCGGCGACAAGATCGTCGTTTCCGCCCGCTATGTGATCGACGCCACCGAACTGGGCGACCTCCTGCCGCTCACGGGAACCGAATACGTCACCGGCTTTGAAAGCCAGGCGCAGACGGGAGAACCATCGGCGCCCTCGCAAGCCCAGCCCCAGAACCAGCAGGCGGTGTCCATCTGCTTTGCCATCGATCACGTGGACGGCGACCAGACGATCGATAAGCCCGAGAACTACGATTACTGGCGGTCGGTGCAGCCCGATTTCTGGGGCGGACCGCTTATCGGGTTCAAGGCGCCGCATCCGCGGACGCTGGAGATCACCGAGCGCAGCTTTACGCCCAATCCCGATGACGATCCGCTGCTGGTCGATGCCGACCAGCGCCGCAATGCGGGGGATGCTAACCTGTGGACTTTCCGCCGCATCGCTGCGCGGCGCAACTTCGTGCCGGGAGCCTACGAGTCCGACATCTGCCTCGTCAATTGGCCGATGATCGACTATTTCGAGGCGCCGATCATCGATTGCACCGAGGACGAATACGAATATCGGCTCAAGCAGGCCGCCGAACTTTCTTATTCGGTCTTCTACTGGCTGCAGACCGAGGCGCCGCGCGTCGATGGCGGGCAGGGCTTTCCGGGGCTGCGTCTGCGGGGCGACGTGACCGGCACCGAACATGGGCTCGCCATGGCGCCCTATATCCGCGAAAGCCGCCGCATCAAGGCGGTGACCACCATCGTCGAGCAGGATCTATCCTACGCCGTGCGCGGAGAGGCGGGAGCCGTCCATTATCGCGACAGCGTCGGCACCGGCATGTACCGGATCGATCTGCACCCGTCGACCGGTGGGGACAATTACATCGACGTGCCCTCGTGCCCGTTCGAAATTCCGCTCGGAGCGCTGCTGCCGCGCGAGCGCTCGAATCTGTTGCCGGCGGGCAAGACCATCGGGACCACCCACATCACCAATGGCTGCTACCGGCTCCATCCGGTCGAGTGGAACATCGGCGAAGTCGCCGGTCTGCTTGCCGCATACTGCCTCGATACCGAGACGACACCGCATGCCGTGCAGGCGGACGATCGCCAGCTCGAGGACTTCCAGGGCCTGCTTCACCGCGAGGGGGTGGAGATCCGCTGGCCCGAAATCCGGGGATACTGACCCCAGGCGAACATCGATATCCAGAGGAGGAAACAATGACATCGATGAATACGCTCAAATCGGCGACGGCGCTGGCTGGCCTGATTCTGCCGCTGGCCGCCGGCCCGGTTCTGGCGCAGGATCAGATCGATCTGCGCATGACCATCTGGAGCGCCAACGAGGCGCATCTGGCGATGTTCAACGAGATCGCCGCCGGCTTTACCGAAACTCACCCCAATGTCTCGGTGACTTTCGATTCCCTGCCGTTCGACAACTACACGACGACGCTGACCACCCAAATCGCCGGCGGCAACGCGCCCGATCTAGCCTGGATTTTGGAAACCAGCGCCGCCGACTTCGTCAATTCCGGCGCGCTGGCGCCCCTGAGCGAAGCCTTCGCCAATGCCGAAGGCTACGATCTCGACGACGTCACCGAGCAGGCGACGGCGCTCTGGCGCGCCAATGGCGAGCTCCATGCCTATCCGTTCTCGACCTCGCCCTTTGCCATGTTCGTCAACAACGACCTCATTGCCGAAGCCGGGGCGCAAACGCCGGCCGAATTGATCGAAGCAGGCGAGTGGACCTGGGAGAACGCGATCGAGACCGCAGCGGCGGTCGGCGCCAACGGTGCCGATGGGCTGATCGTACGCGATTTCAACTATCAGATCTGGCAAAACCTTGCTTCGATCTGGCGCGGCTGGGGTGCATCGCCCTGGAGCGCGGACGGAAACACCTGCACCTTCGCCGAACCGGAAATGGTCGAGGCGATGAGCTTCATCCACGACGCCATCTTCAACAAGGGCGCCATGCCTGGGCCGGGCGAAAGCGTCGATTTCTTCGCCGGCGATGCTGCGATGACCATCACCCAGATCTCCCGCGCCTCTCTTCTGCCGCAGGGTGAGGATGCGTTCGATTGGGATCTTGTGCCGCTTCCGGCCGGGCCGGCGGGCGAATACGCCGTGATCGGGCAGGCGGGTATCGGCGTCTTCCAGATGGGCGACAATGTGGACATGGCGGTGGAATTCCTTGCCTACATGTCGAACCCTGAAAACAGCGCCAAGCTCGCCCAGTTCTTCCCGCCGGCGCGCCAGAGCCTGCTCAATGCCGAGACGCTGGGGGAAACCAACCCGCTGCTCTCGCCCGAGCAGATCGAAAGCGTGGTGATTGCAGGCATTGCGAATGGCCAGGTTCTGCCGGGGCATGAAGGCTTTGCCGAAATCCAGCAGGTGGTGCGAGCCGAACTCGATGCGCTCTGGACCGCGGACGCCGATGTTCAGGCGGTGCTGACCTCGGTCTGCAACCGCATCGCGCCGATGCTCTGATCTGGTTGTCGGGAACACGCCAATGACCGTCGCGGCACAATCATCATCAACCGGCAAGACGCGTAAGCGGCCCTTCTGGACGATGGAGCGCCGCGACGCTCTGGCCGGCTATCTGTTCATCGCCCCGCAACTGATCGGGATCATCACCTTCGTTTTGATCCCGCTGGGGCTGGTGTTCTGGTACTCGCTGCACGAATGGAATGTTTTGGCGCAAACGTTCCGGTTCCAGGGCCTGGGCAATTACCAGGCGCTGCTGAGCGATCCCGGCCTGCCGCAGGTGCTCGGTGCCACCGCACTGTTTTCGGTGGGCCTCGTCGTCTTCAACATGTCGCTGGCGCTGCTGCTGGCGGTGCTTTTGGACCAGAAGCTCAAGGGCATCACGGTTTACCGGACGCTGTTTTTCTCTCCGGTCGTGGTCTCGCTTGTCGCCTGGACCATCGTGTGGAGCTTTCTGCTTCAGAACAATGGCGGTATCAACGCCATTCTGGCGCTGTTCGGGGTCGAGGGGCCGAACTGGCTTAGGGAACCGACCACGGCGATGATTTCGGTGATCATCGTACAGGTGTTCAAGAATGTCGGGCTCAACATGATCCTCTTTCTCGCCGCGCTGCAGGGCGTGCCGCGGGAACTTTACGAGGCGGCGCGGGTCGATGGAACGCCGGCATGGGCGCAGTTCACGCGCATTACCATGCCGATGATCAGCCCGACCATTTTGCTGACTTCGATCATCACCATCGTGGGATCGCTCCAGGTCTTCGCCCAGATCGCGGTTCTTACCCAGGGCGGGCCGGGAATGTCCACGACGGTGCTCGTCTACTACCTCTACCAGCAGGCCTTCCAGTTCCACAAATTCGGCTATGGCGCGACGCTCTCCATCCTGTTGTTCCTGATCGTCGGGGCTCTGACCTTCGCCCAATGGCAGATGCGCCGGAGGCTCGTCTTCTATGAAAACTGATCTCTCGCCGGCGATGAAAGTCGTGGTCTACGGGCTGATGACGGTACTGCTCATCCCCTTCGTCTTTCCGACCTGGTGGATGGTCACCTCTTCGGTCAAGCCGATCTCGGACATCTTTGCCTTTCCACCTGAAATCATACCCCGGCGGGTCGATCTTTCGACCTATGCACAGGTGTTCGAACTGCAGCCATTTGCGCAGCAGTACTGGAATTCGGCCTATATTGCGGCGCTGGTGACGGCAGGGACGATGCTGTTCTCCTCGATGGCGGGCTACGCTTTCGCGCGCATCCGCTTTCCCTTCGCCAATACGCTGTTCATGGTGGTGCTGCTCGGCCTCTTGATCCCTGCCGAGGTCACCATCGTGCCGCTGTTCCAGATGTTTCTGGGCTGGGACATGATCAACACCCATTGGCCGCTGATCCTGGTGCCGATCTTCGGGGCACCCTCGGTGTTCGCGACTTTCGTCATGCGTCAGTTCTTTATCGCGCTGCCAAAGGAACTCGAGGAAGCGGCGCGGGTCGATGGGCTGGGACGGTTCAAGATCTTCTGGACCATCGCGTTGCCGCTGGCGCGGCCGGCGCTGGGGGCGGTGGCGATCTTCACCTTCCTCCATTCCTGGAATCTCTATCTCGAGCCTATCGTGTTCCTGTCTTCACCCGAATTGTTCACGCTTCCCCAGGCGCTGACCCAGTTCACCGACGCCTATGGCGGGGCAATGTGGAACATCCAGCTTGCGGCGGCCACAATGACCGCCATCCCCGTGCTCATCGTTTTCATCATCGCCCAGCGCCAGTTCGTCGAGGGGCTGGCTCATACCGGGCTCAAGGGTTGACCCATGGCTTCCGTTACACTTTCCGACGTCAGAAAATCCTATGGCAAGGCCGAGGTGATCCATGGCGTAGATGTCTCCATTGCCGATGGCGAATTCGTCGTTCTTGTCGGCCCCTCGGGCTGTGGAAAATCGACGCTGCTGCGCATGCTCGCAGGGCTGGAAACGATCAGTGGCGGCACGATCGAGATCGGCGACACCGTGGTCAACGATCTCGAGCCCAAGCAGCGCGATATCGCCATGGTCTTCCAGAATTACGCGCTTTATCCGCATATGACCGTTGCGGCCAATATGGGCTTTTCGCTCGAACACCGGGGCACGTCTAAAGTCGAGATTGCCCAGCGGGTACAATGGGCGGCGGGTATTCTGGGACTTGGCGATTATCTCGAGCGCTATCCGCGTCAGCTTTCGGGCGGTCAGCGCCAACGCGTCGCCATGGGACGGGCCATCGTGCGCAATCCGCAGGTGTTTTTGTTCGACGAACCGCTTTCCAATCTCGATGCCAAGCTGCGCGTGGTGATGCGCGGAGAGATCAAGGCGCTGCATCAGCGGCTGAAAACCACGACGGTTTACGTGACGCACGATCAGGTCGAAGCCATGACCATGGCCGACAAGATCGTGGTGCTCAATGGCGGCCGGATCGAACAGGTCGGTGCGCCGCTCGAGCTTTACGACCGGCCAGCCAACCAGTTCGTTGCGGGGTTTATCGGTTCGCCGGCCATGAATTTCATCCCGGGCTCGATCGGTTCGGACGGTTTTGCCACCGATGGCATCGTCCTGCCGCTGCCCGCCCAGGTGACGGCCCGAGGCGACGCAATTTATGGCATCCGGCCCGAACATTTCGCGCTTTCGTCCGATGGGCTGGCTGCCGAAGTGCTGGTGGTCGAGCCGATGGGGTCGGAAACCCAGGTGACTATGAAGCTCGGTGCCGCTCAGGTGATCGGCGTGTTCCGCGAACGCGTGGCCGCTCTGCCCGGCGAGACGATCTTCGTGGCCCCCGAGGTTCCGCTCGTCCACCTGTTCGATGCCGAAACCGGCGCCCGCATTAACTGAAAGCTTTGCGATGACCGACCATTTCCATGCGGCTCTGACGAGCGGAGCGTTTCCCATAGCCGTCTCTTTGCCGCGTCACGACATGGCGCTGGCCGAGGCGGCGCGGGATGCAGGGGCAGACGCGCTCAAGCTACACCTTAACGCCTATCATCGCGCCTCGGGAACGACCTTTGGCTCGTTCGAGGAGGAGCGGCCGTTCATTGAAGCGGTGGCAAGTCTCGGTCTGCCGCTGCTGGTGATGGCCGGACAGGAAACTGTGCCGAGCGCGGGGGAAATGGAGGCGCTCGCCGATTTGGGGTTTGAGGGCTTCAACGTCTATTTCGCGCATATGCAACCGCATCTTCTCGCTTGCCGGCTGCGGCCGATGCCGGCCATGGCCGACACGAGCACGGAGGCGGATCTGGCGGCGATGAATGCGCTGCCCGGCGCGATCATCGAAGCGTCGATCGTGCCCTTTTCCGCCTATGGCACCCCGCTCGATGAAGCCGATCTCGATGCCTACCGTGCCATTGCGCAAAAGAGCGCCGCCCCGGTTATCGTCCCGAGCCAAAAACGCTTCGTGCCCGGGGATATGGCTCGGCTCAGAGAGGCTGGTATCGCCGGCGCGTTGCTGGGCGTCGTGGTCACTGGTGATACGCCCGACAGCCTGCATGATGCGGTCGCGCCCATTGTGCGGGCAGCGCGGCAGATGCGGCACTAGCAGCCAGTCATTGCCCTACCAGATGCTGGTGATCATCCGTATCGAGGTGATGGCCAGGAAGGCGGCGAAGCACCAGCGCAGGGCGAGTTGAGGAATGGAATGAGCGATCCTCACCCCGAGCGGGGCGGTCAGCATTGAGGTGGGGATGATGGCGATGAGGCCGGCAAGATTGACATAGCCCAGCGAAAAGGGCGGCAAGTCCTCGGCGCCCAGGCCGAACAGGGCATAGCCGATGGTGCCGGGGATGGCGATGATCAGCCCGATCGCGGCGGCCGTGCCGACGGCGAGGCGGATGGGATAGGTGAAAAACGAGAGAATGGGCACCGCGAGCGTGCCGCCGCCGATCCCCATCATCACCGAGATCACCCCGATGACCATCGAAAGAAACTGCTTGAGCGGCGTCTTTGGCATCGGCCTGGGGGCGACATTGTCGGCGGGTTTGAACGCCATGTTGATGGCGACCAGCGCCGCGATCACCGCAAAGACCAGTGTGAGCACGGCGCCCGAGACGTTGCCACCGACCACGGTTCCCAAAACCACGCCCAGGGCGATCCAGGGGGCCCAGCTTTTGAGCAATGCGGTATCGACGCTGCCGCGCTTCCAATGGGAACGGGCCGAGATAAAGCCGGTGAAGATGATGGTGGCAAGGGAGGTGCCCACAGCTACGTGCATGCGCACCGCTTCGGATATGTCGAGCGCCAGGAATACGAAAAACAGCACCGGCACGATGACAATGCCGCCGCCCACGCCGAGCAGGCCGGAAACGACGCCGGCAACAGCGCCGGTCGCGATTAGGATGCCGAGCAGGAACAGTGCCTGGCCGAGGTCGACGTCGAACATGGATGTTGGGCCTTGAGGGAAGAGGCGGAGCACGCGGGCGCCCCGCCGGGAATGGGATCAGACGACCTTTACGGTGATTTCGCCAACGCCATCGATGCTGGCGACGATGGTGTCGCCGCGCTCGACGGCGCCGACGCCCGAGGGGGTGCCGCTCATGACTACGTCTCCGGGCTGGAGCGTGAAGTAGCGCGAAAGGATCGAGATCATTTCCGGTACTTTCCAGAGCATCTGGTTAAGATCGCCTTCCTGCCGCGTCTGGCCATTGACCGCCAGGGCGACTCTTCCCTGGTCGGGATGGCCGATACGGCTGGCGGGAACCAGAGGGCCGCAGGGAGCAGATGCCTCGAAGCTCTTGGCGACCTCCCAGGGACGGCCGAGCTTTTTGGCTTCGCCCTGGAGATCGCGGCGGGTCATGTCGAGCCCGACGCCATAGCCATAGACGTGGTCGAGCGCGTCTTCGACGGCAATATCGGTGCCGCCCTTGGAGAGCGCAACGACCATTTCGACCTCGTGATGCACGTCCGAGGTTTCCGTGGGATAAGGGAAGGTGCCGTCCGTAATCACCGCCGCTCCGTGCTTGAAAAAGAAGAAGGGCGGCTCCTTGTCGGGATCATGGCCCATCTCGACGGCATGGGCGGCGTAGTTGCGGCCGATGCAAAAGATGCGGTTGACCGGGAAAAGTTCGCTCGAGCCTTCGACCGGCAGGGTCGGGATCGGGTTGGGGGCGATCACGAAACCGGCGGTCGGATTGGCCCTGAGTGCACTTTCGCTCATTTTTAGCTCCTAACGTGTGCGTAGTATTCGATGCGTTTTTCCAGCCGGCCGATAAGGTCCGCCATGGTTAAGGCAAAGGTGAACAGAAGGACGACGAGCGCCCAGAAATGGCTCATCAGGAAGTTCTGCTGATAGAGCGAGAACAGCGCGCCAACGCCGATGATCGACACCAGCAACTGGCCGATGACCACGCCCTTGACGCCGCGAACCATGCCGAGCCGGATGCCGGCTAGGATTTCCGGCAGGGCGGCGAGCAGCACGATCCTGGCGCGCTCCCAGCGATTGGCCCCGAACGAGCGGGACATCTCGATCAACGATGGCGAGATGTTCTGAACCCCGGCGCGGGTATCAAGGACAATGATCCAGACGGCGAACATGAAGACCGTGACCACCACCGTGGGCGTGCCCAGGCCGAACAGGATCATGAAGATGGGGACCAGCGCCGACAGAGGGGCCGAGAGGAAGATGTTGACCCACATGTTGAGCATGTTGTCGATGGGCTTGAAGAGCCCCATCAGAATGCCGATGGAAATCCCAACGACCAGGGACAGCGCCATGCCCAGGGCGTAGGATGAAAGGGTGATCCAGACGGCCTCGGCAAAGCTTCTGGCGGTGACGACCTCGGCCATGGCGACGAGCACCGAGGAAAAGGGCGGGAACAGCATCAGCAGTTCGAGCTGGCCCACGATCTCCCAGATGATCAGCCAGATGATCAGCGAGGCCATCCTGGGTACTCTGTGTCCAAATAGGGTCATGGCTCAGTCCACGTATTTCTTGATGCCGTGCCAGATGTTCTCCACCGTCTCGAGGTAAACCTCGTTGCGGCGCAGAGCATCGGGACCGATATCGCCGGGAATGTCGGGATCGATGATCTCGGACACCCGGCCGGGGCGCGGGGAGAGCAGGACGATGCGGTCGGAGACGTAGACGGCTTCTTCGATCGAGTGGGTGACGAAAATGAAGGTCTTCTTTTCCACTTCGCGCAGACGGATCAGATCCTCCTGGAATTTGCGGCGGGTTTGTTCGTCCACGGCCGAAAAAGGCTCGTCCATCAAAAGGACGTCGGCATTCACCGAGAGAGCGCGGGCGAGGCCGACGCGCTGGCGCATACCGCCCGAGAGCTGGTGCGGATAGCTTTTCTGGAAGCCGTCGAGCCCCACTTGCTTGACATAGTGGTTGGCGATCTCCTCGCGCTCGCGTTTGGCCTTGCCCTGCATCTTGAGGCCGAAGGCGGCGTTTTCGAGCACGCTCGCCCAAGGCAGGAGCGCAAAGTCCTGAAACACGAATGCGCGCTCGGGGCCAGGTGCGGTCACGGGCTTGCCATTGACGAGGATTTCGCCATGGGTGGCCGGCAGCAGCCCGGCGATGATCTTGAGCAGGGTGGTTTTGCCGCAGCCCGATGGCCCCAGAAGGCTGGTCAACTGCCCAGCCTCAAAGTCGAGGTTGATATCCTTGAGCGCCACCACCTCGGTGCCATAGACCTTGGAGACGTTACGCACCTCGATGATCTTGTTCGATCCCACGGGCTCGGCCCCGTTCTCGATTGTTTCGGCACTTGCGAGTTTCATTTCACACTCCGTTTTTCCGGGCGGAACAGCAGGGTTTCGATCCATTGCAGCACGCCCACGGCGAGAACCGCGAACAGGACGATCGAGGCGATGGTTGCGTACATGTGGGCGAAATTGGCCACCGAGCGGTGGAAGGTGATGAGGTCGCCGATGCCGGTTGGGGTGATCAGCAGTTCGGCAAGCACCACGCCCGAAAAGCCTTCCGCGACGCCGAGCCGGATGCCGGCGAACATCATGGGGCTGGCGGCGGGAATGACCACATACCAGATCTGCTGGCGCCGGTTGCCCATGAAGGAATGGCACATGGAAACAAGCGAGCCGGGCACGTTGCGGACGGCCTTATAGGAATTGATGGTGATGACAGGCATGGCGAGCATCACGACGGCCACGACCTTGGCGGCAAGACTGATACCGTAGATGAAGGTCACTAGGGGGATGAGCGCCGCCATAGGGGCGGCCTGCATGACGATGAAGATCGGCAAGGCCAGCCATTCGACATCTTCGCGCAAACCCATGGCCACGCCCATGGTGACACCGACGAGAAGAGAAAAGGCGAGGCCGATCAGCAGCGGCTCGACCGTGCGCAGATAGGCCATGCCCATGGAGCCATCGGCCAGCATGGACCAAAAGGCTGCCACGGTGGCCGAGAAGGTCGGGAACGAGAAATTGAACCCCGAGCGGCCCGCCAGTTCCCAGGCGAGGGCGAACAGGGCGATCGAAAGCAGTTTCCAGATCAGAGGCACTTCCACGAGGCGGGCCAGAAAGCCGGGGGCGTCAGATCGGTCACGCAGCAGGGCGGCATCGGCCGTGTGCAGGCTAGACATGAAGTCACCAGAAGCTCGAGAAAAAGAGAGGGGCAGGCCAGGCGATCCAGACCGGCCCCTCATGCTTACTGTCGCGCGGCGTCCAGGGGGGCGAAATCCCAGAACATCGAAACATCGGTTTCGCCCTCGGGTGCGGTGACCTGACCGGCGGCAGCGAGAAATTCGAGGTCGTCGGTCACATCCTCGGGCGTGCCCCCGCCAAGCGGGAGTACGCCGCTCTCGACAGCCTCGGTGTAGAAGGCTGCGACATCACCGGCTGCTTCCGCCGGAAGATCAGGCAGAAGGTCGTATTGCTCGCGCCATTCGGCAACGAGTTGGGGATTTTCGTTGATGTCTTCCCAAGTGCCGAGCAGTTCCTCGACGAAAACGGCGACGTCCTCGCTGCGGCTTTCCAGGAAATTGGTGTTGGCATAGAGCGCTTCGTCGGTGGCATTGACGCCTTCGACGGGCAATTGCACGAATTTGCCCGGTGCTTCTTCCTCAAGCAGCCGCATGGAGGCGGCATCGACGATCGTGGCGTTGATCGTACCCTGCAATAGCGCACCTGCCCGCACTTCGGCGCCCGGAACGTAGCTGAGGTTTGAGAACTGGATGCCGTGCTGGCTTTCCATGAGCCGCATCAGCGCTTCGGTGCCCGACCCGCGTGAGTGAACGGTGACCTCCTGGCCGTCAAGGTCTTCCCAGCCCGAATAGACTTCGGAATTGACCACCGGGAAGAACAGAAGCGTGGTCATCCTGTAGAACATGCGGATCGGGGCGTTGGAATTCTGAATAAAGGCATAGGGCGCGCCAACTCCGATATCGGCCTGTCCGCCGACCACGGCCTGGGTCGCCACATCCTCGGAATTGAAGAATGTGAGCTCCATGGGCACGCCACGTTCCTTGGTGCGCTCCATGGCGACCAGGAGCCCCAGGCTTTCGACGCTTGCGATATCGCCCATGGCGACACGCATCGGCGCTTCCTGGGCCCAGGCAGGCAGCGCGCTGAACGAGATGCCAACCATCATGGTCGCCGAGACCATGGCGCTCGCCAAGATGTTGCGGGTTGTCTTCATAAGTTCCTCCTCCCTTACGAAATGACTTTCCGGAGAGGGTGGCCCTCCTCGCGCGCAACCAAATCCAGAATGGTTTGATGATTTCATCAAATTGGTTGAAGGTCAACTGCCCTTTGGTGAGAGCGGAGCCTAGAGAAGGGTTCTGTGTAAATTATTGAAATATAACGATAATGACGTGTTTATTTGGCCCATTTTTACTTTTCCGTGTTTGGTATAATCCGAAATGGTCACGTCGATTGGATTGACATGAGCCAAAATCCGGCTAAGTTGCGGATAACCAATCGAAATTGGTTTAGGTGATGGATATTGCAGACGATCACGATACGAGCGGCGAGGGCAACGGGGCGACCCTGGTGCAGTTGCGGGCCTGGCTGACCCGCCACAACTTTCCGCCCAATACGCGTCTTCCGGCCGAACGCGAGCTTTCCGAACAGCTCGGAGTTTCGCGGGCGGATCTAAGAAAGGCGCTGGCGACGTTGGAGGCAGAGGGCCAGCTCTGGCGGCATGTGGGCAAGGGCACCTTTACCGGCAGTCGGGCGATAGAAGTGCTCAGCCTGGCTGAAATCGACCGGGAAACCAATCCCGCCGAGGTTATGCGTACCCGGCTCCTGATCGAGCCGATCATTGCCCGGGAAGCGGCGCTCAATGCCACATCACGCCATGTCGAAGCCATGCATCGCTGCGTCCAACGCACACGCCGGGCGGGCACATGGCGCCAATATGAAGCGGCGGACAACGAGTTGCACCGATGCATCGCCGAAGCGACGGACAACCGGCTGTTGCTGGCCTTGTTCGACGCGCTCAACGCCGTCCGACGTGCGGTGGTGTGGGGAATGCTCCGCTCCAACGCGGACCGTCCGCCAGCCGATCACCATTCCTTCGCCGAGCATGACCGCATCATTACGGCCATCGAGCAGCGCGACCTAGAAGGGGCGGGGCAGGCGATGTATCAGCACCTCCGCGCGGTCGAGCGCCATCTCCTGGAGCCGCCATCGGCCGGTCAGTAGGAAGCGATCAGTGCTTAGTCCCGCTTCCGCAGGCCAAGAATGGCGGCCTTTTCTTCTTCGGGGTTCATGCACAGTTCGCCATTGCCGCGCTCGACAAGAAAACCACTGGCCAGCAGGTAGTCGAGTATGACGTCGGCGGTCTTGGCGTGGACCTTGCGCCAATGGCCGATCGCCGTTTCGGCCTCACTCAGCAATCGCTCGCGGGTGAAGATCGGAGTCTGTTGAAAAAGGGTCAGGCTTATGGCTGCGGCTTTTACCACTTCGGGCCCCGATTTTGCCTCCAGCATTTCGATGATCTGCCGGATAGAGGGCCTTTCCTTGTTTCGGAAGCGCTCGGGCCGCGTCTCCTGCGGTGCCTCGGGCTGTTCGGCGGGCGTGGCGTCGGCTTCGCCCGCGATCTCGGCCAATAACTTGGTCATGATCGGCAGCACCTTCGTTTCGAAATACTGGACCGAGACGGCGGCGCTCACGCTGATGCCGTTTTTCGCAAGGCTGAATTGAACGCGGTCGGGCTGGGCCGGCTTTTTCTCCTGGCTCTCCGGGCGCTCGGTTTCTTCGTTCATGAGGGCGAAGGCGTGGCGGGTGTTGGAATCCATGGTGCTCGGCATCGATGGTGCTTGGGAGACCCATCCCCTGCCTAGGTCGATTTGCGGCCCGCGCGTAGGCCCGCAATCGCCTTATGGTTTCCAAGTGGTAAATCTTCACAAGCGCCAGGTCGCTGCCGGGGCAATCAGGCGGGAACGGGCTCGGCGAGGGAGCGGCCGGCAGGAATGGTCGGACCGGCGGTGTTGAGCTGTTCGACGGCAAAGCCGGCGGCCGACTTGTACTTGGCCATGAACGCGCTGCGCTCCTCGGCTGGGATCACATCATCGATATTGTCGAAAACGCCGCCACAGCGCTCATCAACGATATTGAGGAGGCCAAAGGGACCGGCGCTACGGTTGCGCAGGATCACTTCGGAAATCGGGCCGCAGAGCTTCTCGTTATAGGCGGCGAGCGCGGAAGGGTTTACGCCCTTGTCGAGGATAGCTGCCCCCAGCACGCGCGCATCGACAATGGCCTGGCTGGCTCCGTTCGAGCCGGTCGGATACATCGCGTGTGCAGCATCGCCCATCAGCACAACCGGTCCGTCTTGCCAGGTATCGACGGGATCGCGGTCGATCATGGGGTTTTCATAGGCAATTTCGGCCCGGCTGAGAAGGTCGGGTACGTCCAGCCATTGATAGTGCCAATCGGCGAAATGGCCGATGAACTCATCGATTTCGACAGGCCGGAACCAGCCGCTGTTCTTCCATCCATCGGCACTGTCGAGTGTGCGTTCGGCAATCCAGTTGACGGTCGCCAGCCCGGTATCGGGATCGACGGGAGAAATTGGATAAAAGACCAGCCGGTGCCGGTGCGTGCCAAAGCCCACAAAGGACGATCCCGTGCGGATCGGGCGCGCCTTGGTGGTGCCGCGCCACATGATGGCGCCTCCCCAGTTGATGGGAGGCTGATCGGGATGCATCTGGGCGCGAATTTCCGAATGGATACCGTCCGCCGCAATCAGCAACGTGCCGGATTCGTTGATCGCTGTTCCATCTGTAAGCCGGATGCGGGCCGATACCGTGCCATCAGGAGCGATGTCGTAACCAGTGACCTTGTGCCCGAGCTTGACGCAATCGGGCCCGGCCCGTTCGATCAGCTTGCGGTATAGCAGCATATGCAGCCTGCCGCGGTGGGCCGAATATTGCGGCCATTTGTAACCGGCGAGCAGCCCGCGTGGCTCGGAATAGATATCGTTGCCGTTGAGCCCGACCAGCGCCCATTCCTTGGAGGGAACGCCGATGGTGTCGAGATCGGCAGGGCCGATGCCCAGGTCGTAAAGTTCGCGGACCGCATTGGGCTGCAGGTTGATGCCGACGCCGAGCGCTGCCAATTCGCGAACCGTCTCGAAGACGGTGAAAGGCACGCCGATCTGGTGCAGCGTCAGCGCCATTGCCAAACCGCCAATGCCGCCGCCGGCGATGATTACGCGTGGTTCGCTCACCCTGTTTTCCTTAGCCCTGTTGTTTTGGCCCGGTAGTATACAATCGGGCCGCTCGTGTCCAATCGGCCCAAGGTCGAGTGCTATTGCACGATATAGAGATCGATGTGGACGGCGCTGGCCAGCCGCGCGCCGGTGCCCACAAACATGGTCTTGTTGATCCAGGCGTAGGCGGGATGGCCGGTTTCGAGTCGAGCGCCCGAGCGCATGTAATAGGATTGCGGCGGACACGGCTCGCCGGCGGCGAGTTTGGCAATCACGTCAGAAGGGCCATGGCGCACTCCGAAATTGCGGATTTCGATCACCGCGCCGTCGTCGGTTTCGAAGGCATAGCGCGCGTCGAGTTCGGCGACCCCGCCCTCGAGAACGGTTTGCCAGTCGGCCCCCATGTCGAGAATGCGCCCGGAGATATCCGGACCATGGACGCGTCCGCCCTTGATGGGAATGACGCGGCGGGTGCCGCTGATGGCTGGCCCGACGTCCAGGGGCTTAGAGAGATCGACTTCGAGCGTGCAGAAAAAGGTGAGCGTGGGGGTGGGTAGGGACGGCAAAAATCTACTCCTGAAAACGAAACCCGGCCGACAAAGCGACCGGCCGCGAATGCTTGCAGCATTTTACGACACAGTCGAGCGCTAAGGCATTTCAGGAAAGAAGGGGCGGCCGCAGCCGCCCCTTCTGCGATTAATCGCGAACCGATTTGAGGCTGTATTGGGCAGGATCGATCACCGGAAGCTCGCCATCGGCCAGCGCGTTCTGGAAATATTCGATCAGCGGCACGGCATAAGCCACATGGCTGTCCTCATGGGCCGAGGGATCGGCGGCGATCGCCTCGGCGAAGGTGTCGTAACCGTCGCGGCCCAGAGCGGTGAAGGAGTTCGTCGCGACCCTGTAGGTGGCCGCGAGGTCGATTTCACTCCATTCTCCAGAGGTGCGGTCCTTGACCTCTACGTTGAGAATTCGCTCACCCTTGGGCGCCCCCTTGTCCACGTCGAACCGCAGATGGGAGGCGTAGGGAAAGGCGCCGGTCGAACCTGATGTCAGCGAATAGTCGGCGGCATCTTCGAGCACGGAGACCACCTGTTCGCCGGTGAGATCAACGGTGGCGAGGGTGTTGGAGAAGGGGAGCATGGTGTAGGCATCGGCCACGGTAAAAGGTCCGGCCAGGAACTGGCTGCGGACGCCGCCCGAGTTCTGGATGGCGATATCTGCCTGGGGCAGATAGTGCAGGAAGCTGTCGGCGACGTAATAGGCCGCATAGCTTCCGGTCGGGGTTTCTCCGGTTTCGAATGCCTCGGGAATGCGCTCGAAGCCCAGCGTTTCGGTGACGGTGCCGATCTGCTGTGTGCGGAATTCTTCCAGTTCGGCGCTGTAGGGGGCAAGGATTTCGGTCACCTGAGCCGAAGGTTCGACGACGGCAAGCGTCCGGCTCTGCTCGATGAAGTCGAGGACCTGTGCCTGGGCGGCCTCGTCCAATTCATGAAACTGCTCGTCCTCCCCTTCAGTGCGGAAAGGGCCCTCGACCGGCAGGATGATGTTGCCTTCGGCGCTCAGCACATTGCCATCGGCGTCAAAGGCGACGTCGAGGACGCCCATGCCGTGGGCCATTTCCCAAGCCTGGGCGATGTAGACGGGGGCGCCATCGGGGGAATCCACGATGGTGGGATAGTCTCCGTCGACTTCGAGACCCAGCTGGGCGATTTCGCCGGTGCTGTCGAGCAATTCGTGGGTGTCGCCGCCGATGATCACATCGATGCCGGCAACTTCGGCAGCCAGTTCCTGGTCGAGATCGTAGCCGAGATGGCTGAGGACGATGATCTTGTTGACGCCTTCGGCTTCCAGGGCGGCGATGTGCTCGCGCACCGTCTCGTATTCGGGAGAGAACTCAACCGCCTCGGTCACCATCGAGGATTCCACGGTCTTTTCCACCTTGAGAACGCCGACGATACCGATCTTTTCGCCTTCGACCTCCTTGACGATGTAGGGGAGGAGGTCGGCGCCGTGCAGCGGGCTCGCTTCGGTCGGGTGCACATTGCCGCCCAGGATTGGGAACGTTGCCATGTCGACAAGTTCGCGCAGCAGCTCCTCGCCCTCGTCGAACTCGTGATTGCCGATCTGGTAGGCATCCAGGCCCAGGGCATTGAAGACCTCGAAATCAGCACGGCCCTTGAAGAGGCTGAAATAGAGCGTGCCGTTCAATTCGCCGCTGTTGAGTACGAGCGTCTGGGGCGTGCGCATCTCTTCGATCAGCGCGGCGATACGCGCGAAGCCGCCGAGTTGGGCGCGGACCGGCTGGCCATTGATCGTGAGATCGTAGTCACTGCCCTCGAGATGGGAATGATGGTCATTGGTGTGCAGAATCTGGAGCTCGAAGGCGCTTTCCTGCGCCGCAGCGGTTCCTGCCAAGACCCCCGAAATGCCGAGGGTAAAAGCCAACGCGCTCACTGACGTGGAGAGATGGGGAAGGCGCATTCGGGCATCCTTTCAGAATCGGTCGAGAAAGAGAAACGATCGCCTAATGCCCTGTTGTGACGTTGGTATTACGAACCGGTGCCGTGGAGTTCACCTACGATAGCGTAGGGGCATGATCGGCGCCAGGAAAGGGAACGCCGAACGATCCGGCCCATTGCTCTAACAGGATATGGAGGTCCATCATGGCACAGCCTCAGTTTGAGAGAGATCCGGCAGAAGGTGGCCTGGATGTCGTCGAGCACGAGCTTGCGCGGCAGGCCCAGCCGTTGCCGGTCATGGCCGAAAAACGCGGAGGGCGCGGATTCGGCCTTGCAGCGGAACTGCTCGTTCTAACGATCGCGGCGGTGGCGCTTATTCTCATCTGGCGTCGACGTCCGACGGCCTAGTGCAATGGCCGATTTCCACGCCGCCCGAAAGAGGATGGTCGAGGCCCATCTGGCCGGACGCGGGATCAAGGACAGCCGGGTTCTGGCGGCAATGGGAAAGGTGCCGCGAGAGCGATTCGTCGAACCGGGGATGGAGGAATTTGCCTATTCCGACGCCGCTCTTTCGATCGGGGAGGGGCAGACGATCTCCCAGCCCTATATCGTTGCGCATATGGTCGAAGCGGCCCGCATCGGGGCCGGAGACAAGATTCTGGAGGTCGGAACCGGATCGGGTTACGCGGCGGCTGTCATGGCGGAACTGGCCGAAACCGTTTTTACCATCGAGCGCCATGATGCTCTTGCCAAACATGCCAGTCAGCGCCTTACTTCGCTCGGATACCTCAATGTGCATGTGCGGATCGGCGATGGCAGCCTGGGCTGGCCCGACAACGCTCCCTTCGACGCCATCATCGTGGCCGCCGGTGGGCCCGTCGTGCCAGAAGCCCTCAAGGAGCAATTGGCGATCGGTGGCCGCTTGGTCATTCCGGTGGAACGTGCGTTTGGGCATCAGCGATTGGTTCGGCTGACGCGGGTTGCCGACGGCAGGTTCGAGGAGGAGGATCTGGGCGGGGTACTCTTCGTGCCGCTGGTGGGTGAGCAGGGGTGGAAAGACGATGCGTGGGCCCCGGCAATCCGCACGAGTCTCGCCGACCGCATCGCCCTAATTGCCGAAGACCTGCCTGACCCCGATGACCCTGCCTTCGGCACCGCGTTCGATCGGTTCGCGGATCGGCGCGTGGTGCTTCTGGGGGAGGCCACTCATGGCACGTCGGAATTTTACCGCGCGCGGGCGGCCGTCACCCGGCGCCTGGTGGAAAGACACGGCTTTACGATCATTGCCGTGGAGGCCGATTGGCCTGACGCCACGGCGATCAACCGGTATGTGCGTCATCGATCCGCCCGAGAGGATGCACCACCGCCTTTTCAGCGATTTCCTGTCTGGATGTGGCGCAACCGGGAGGTAGATGGCCTTCTGCGTTGGCTGCGCGCTTACAATGAGGGTGTCGAATCCGATAGCCAGGCAGGCTTTTATGGGCTCGATCTTTACAATCTGAGCGCTTCCATGGCGGCGGTTCTGGCCTATCTCGACAGTGTTGATCCGGACGCGGCGGCCGTGGCGCGGGAGCGCTATGGCTGCCTCACGCCCTGGCAGAACGAGCCATCAGCTTATGGTCGCATGGCGCTCTCGGAAGGGTATCGCGGCTGCGAGGAGGCAGTGGTTCGGCAGCTACGCGATATGCTCGACAGCGAACTCCGCTACGCACCAGAGGATGGCGAGGACTATCTCGACGCCGCTCAAAGCGCGCGGCTCGTCGCGTCCTCGGAAAAATACTATCGCGCCATGTACTATGGCGGTTCCGCAAGCTGGAACCTGCGCGACAGGCATATGTTCGAGACGCTCGAGCATTTGCTCGAGGCCAAAGGACCGGCCGCCAAGGCCGTGGTCTGGGCACACAACTCCCATATCGGGGATGCGCGGGAAACGGAGATGGGCAAGGCGCGCGGAGAGCTCAATATCGGGCAGCTCTGCCGCGAGCGGTTCGGGGCTGAAGCGGTGCTTGTCGGGTTTTCGACCCATGCGGGGACAGTCGCTGCGGCAAGCGAATGGGACGGGGAGATGGACATCAAAACCGTTCGCCCATCGCTGGACGAGAGCGTCGAACGCTGCTTTCATCTCTCGGGCAAGAGACGGTCGCTTTTCGATTTTGGACGGCATGAAAATGTTGCCCGAGTGCTCGAGGAACCGCGGTTGGAGCGGTTCATCGGCGTTATCTACCGGCCCGAGACCGAGCGCTACAGCCACTATGCCGAAGCGTCGGTCTCAAAGCAGTTCGACGCGCTGGTGTGGTTCGACCAGACTCATGCGATAGCGCCGCTCGCTACGGCCACCCGGCGGGGACACGTGCCGGACACGTTCCCGTTCGGGCTTTGAGATTTCGATGTGAGCCAAGGAGGAGAGCTCGATGTCGCCACCTGCCGAGATGGACAGGGTCCTTGAAAATCTGCCGCTGCGTATCGGCGCCTATGTCCCCGACGATCTTCTCGAGGACTGGTTTGCACCGGGAACCGGGATGAATCCGCCCGCGCCTGCGGCGCTCGAGGCAGCCAAGGCCTATGGCTGGCGGTTCGAATGCGAGTTCAAGCACTATCCTGATCGGAAGGAAGGAGTGTTCTGGAAATGGGTACCGGCGATATGAGCGAGACTCTCGAGACCAAAGCCCGAAAGGCGGTCATCGACGAGCTTGAACGGCAGGCGGCTGAGAAGCCTGAGACGTTGAGTGTCCGCCGCGATGGCGACCGCGTCAGGGTCGAAGGGGAAATCGATATCGATTCCCTCGTGATGGTGGTCGTAGGCGCGGCGGCCGGTGGGCCCTGAACGGGCTTAGATCCTGCGCCTGACATCGGTCAGCACAAGCCCACTCGGCGGGCGGGCTGGAATGCGGTTGGGGGCGATCTCAAGATCCTGCTGGGGAATCGTGAATTCCATTTCTTCCACCAGCAGGCGGGTCGCCTCGCGAATGGCGGCTACGGTGAAAGCTTCGCCTGGGCATCGGTGCGTAATCCTTGCATCTCCGCCACCCTGGGGGATGAAGGCATGATCCTGATATCGCCAGGAAATGTCGCGGTGAGGATCGAATTGCCGCGGGCGCGGGAACAGTCTTGGGTCGTGATTGGTTCCGTGCAGGTCGAGGAGCACCCAATCGCCGGCCGCGAATTCATGGCCCTCCCATGAAAACGCCCGCCGGGCAATGCCGCCCACGAAGGGGAAGAAGGGGTACAGACGGCGGACCTCTTCAGCGAACCGGTCGTAGAGCTGGTCATCGGCGCCCATCAGCGTAACCGGCCACTCGGGATGTTCCTTAAGCGCGAGAGCGGCGAACATGATGTACCGCCCGATCGCTACGGTGGGGCGCAGGATGTTGAGTAGTTCAACCGTGGCGCTTTCGACCGATAGTAGCTGTCCGTCTGGTTCCCTGTGCGCTGCCAGGTGGCGGAGCGGTGCGTCGTGGGAAACCTCGAGCCGTCCGGCGCGGACATCTTCGATGATGCCCGCCAATTTCCGCTCCGTCCCGCGCCGGCGCAGCAGGGCCACAACGACTTTTGGACCAAACTTGCCGGCGTTTTCGATCATCGACGTGAGATCCCGGGCCAATTCCTCGTCATCCAGCATGCCATTCGGGATGCCCACCCAACTCCGGATGGCGCAGGAAAGCACCAGATTGGCTTGGTCGAACAAAACGATCTGGGGACGGGTAGACCAACGCTCGATGGCCTCGAGCCAACGGGCACGAAAGAGATCGAGGAATACCTCAACCCGCCCTTCATCCATCAGCAGGCCGACGAATACGGCCTTGCGGTGGCGATGGGCCGCGCCATCGAGCTGCTGCACACTGCCCTTGTCCTGGAGCAGACGCAGGACCGTGGGCGGCATGGCCCCTTTGCGGCGCGTGAAGCGCTCACCGTCATAAAACATTTCGGCCGCCTCGGCGCCGCGCACGCAGATCACCGGCTTCAGCATCAGCCGGGTGGTAAAGATGTCGGTGCCGAGCGCATCGCAGCGCGAGGAAATAAAGCCATAACCCTCCCGCAAGAGAGCGACGGTCTGATCAAACCCCGTGAGCTGAGGAATAGCTGTGTTCGGTGCCGGCATGCGCGCCATGTCCTCCAATCTTCGGTTTGAGGAACGGTACGACCCGGGTCGGGTTCCGGTGCTGATGGTGGCCGATTCTCACCGGAACGTTTCGTCCGCGAAATTTAAACCGCAATCGGGGGTGGCGGTTCGACCCACTGCGGGCGCTCGATCATGCGGCAAAGATAGACGTCGGGGTCTGCATGAGCTTCGATGGCAAAGCCCGAGCTTCGCAGTGCGGCTTCGCTCCCCGACCGGTTGGGGATGAACCAGTTTGTGGGATCTTCGGCGTAGCGATTTTCGATGAAGTTGAATCTGGGAAAGGCAGGGTTATCGAAGGGATCGGTCAACGAAAATGCCATGTCCATGGGAATGGCGAGTTGGGTTGGGTCCCCCCGCTGCAGCGTCTGGAACAGCATCAGATCGTCGGCCACATGCTCATGGATCAGGTCGAGCGCCAATAGCGGGTGGCGGAGGTGATAGAAGACGCCCATGAACAACACGAGATCGAAGCGCTCGCCGAGCGACGCCAGATCATAGACGGAAAGCCGGCGCAGGTCGGCGTCGAGGTTGAAGGCATCGAACACCAGTTCGGCCTGTGCGATGTAGCGCGGATCGGAATCGATGGCGACGATCCTTCCGGCACCGCGCCGCTTCATCTCTAGGGAAAAGAAGCCTGCATTGCAGCCGATATCGAGGACGCTGCGGCCTTCGAGATCGCGGGGCAAAATGTGCTGGAACTGGTTCCATTTGTCGCGCGGATGGTCGCCCAGCATATGACCGGGCGCCGTCTGGATGCCGGCGATCTCGATGTTGTGGAACCAGGGCGCCAGCTCCTCGATCCGCCGGGCCAGATCGTGCCGCGCCGAGGGGATGTCATCGAAGGCCTTGTTCATCGTGCAGTTGCCTCGGCACGGGTCGCTGACCTGCGGCGTCGGGGAGCTTTCCTCTCCGGCCTGGCTGCAACGCCGAGGGAAAAGTGTGCGATGGTCTGGGCCAGACCCTTGGCCAGAGGTACCCGAGGCTCCCAACCCAGGAGGGTCTTGGCGCGGGTTATGTCGGGCCGCCGCCGCTGGGGGTCGTCCTTGGGAAGCGGCATATGGACCTTGCGCGATTTCGAGCCGGTTTGCCTGATGACCAGATCGGCAAGCTGATTGATGGTGAATTCGCCGGGATTGCCGAGATTGACCGGCCCACCGGGATTTTTGTCGGCGAGCATGAGTGCCAGGAGGCCTTCGATGAGGTCTGAAACATAGCAGAACGACCGGGTTTGCTCGCCGGTGCCATAGATGGTCAGCGGCTTGCCCGAAAGTGCCTGCACCACGAGGTTGGAGATGATACGCCCGTCATCGGGGCGCATCCGGGGGCCGTAGGTATTGAAGATGCGGGCGACGCGGGCATCCACCTCGCCGGCGCGCATGGTGTCGAAGCACAGGCTCTCGGCGGCGCGCTTGCCTTCGTCATAGCAGGCGCGCGGGCCGGTGCAGTTGACGTGGCCCACATAATCCTCGCGCTGGGGGTGCTGCTCGGGATCGCCATAGACCTCGCTGGTCGAGGCCTGGAGAAAGCGCGCGCCGTCTCGGGCGGCCAGGGTCAAAAGGTGCCCCGTGCCGACCACCGACGTCATCATGGTGTGGATAGGGTCCGCCTGGTAGTGAGGCGGCGAGGCCGCGCAGGCGAGGTTGAAGACGAGATCGAGACGCTCATCGATGTCGAGCGGCGCGCAGATGTCGTGCTCGATCAGCCTGAAACGCGGGTGGTTGGTGAGGGGCGCAATGTTTTCGCGCGAGCCGGTGAGGAAACTGTCGACGCATATGACCGAGTAGCCGCGGTCGAGCAGGCGGTCGCACAAATGCGAGCCGACAAAGCCGGCTCCACCTGCAACCAGCGCGGTGCCGAGGGGGTTGAGGTGAGTTATGGCATTCATGGCAAAATCCTCACGCTAGAAACTGCTGAATTGATCCAAGGCGCGAGCGCGCCTGCGATGCCGCAGGCTCGTGGCCGAGGACGAAAAGGAGTTCTTGCGCCCGCTTCTTGCCCGTATGGCCGGCCAGAACGCGCGAACGCGCGGCATCGGCGATCGAGAGGCGCCAATCTTCGTCGCGGTCGAGCAGCAGGCTCACCACGTCGTCGCTGTCATCGGCCAGAAGGATCGCGCGGCCGTTAGGGAACAGATCGTCCAGGCCGTCCCAACGATCGCTGATCACCGGTGTCCCGCAGGCAGCAGCTTCGAACAGGCGCACGCTGGGCGAATGGCCGTTGGCGACCATGTCCTGGCGCGTGACGTTGAGGGTGAAGCGCTGGCGCGAGTAAAAAGACGGATGGTTGGCGGGCGGCAAATGATCTATCCGCTCGACATTGTCGGGCCAGTCGATGTCGGTAGGATATTGCGGGCCGGCCACCACGAAACGCATGTGGGGCAGACGGCGGGCGGGCTCGATCAGCAGCCTTTCCAGAGCCGGCTGACGGTCGGTACTATAGGTGCCGAGATAGCCCATATCCCAGGCGAGACGTTCGCCGGTGGGACGGTAGCGGTCGGCATCGACCGCACAATAGAGCGGAAAGGCAGCCTTGGCGCCGTAGCGGTTTTCAAGCGTCGTCAGTGCCGGGCCGCCGGCGAAGGAGAAATAGCCCTCAAGTTCGGGAATCTGGCGCGGAGCGAGATACTCCTGGTCGTTCCTCGCCAGCTTGGCGAGCGTCACGGGCGTATCGATGTCGTAGAACCAGGTCTCGCCGCCACGCAGCCGATTGACGATATCGATAACCTCGACGCCGTCGGGCACATAAGAGCCAATGATCACATGATCGGCGGCCTTGATGGGTCCCACGAAGGTAGTCGCAAGGTCACTTGCCGCGCCGTAATAGACGAGATCGCAGAAATCGGGATGGGGCAAATCGCGGTTATCGCGATACCAGGGCACGTCGCGCTCAAGGAACAGAACCGATTGGCCAAGGGCGGCGAGGCCGCGCAACAGGCTGCGATAGGTCGTGGCGTGTCCATTACCCCACGAGGAAGACAGCGAAAGCCCGATGAAGACGATGTCATAGAGGGTGCGCGTCATTGAGCCGCCTCCCGAGGCCGATCGGCCAGCATGGCGGAAAAGATCGCGTCCACTTGTTTGGCCCGCCTGTCATAGGTGTGCTCGCGCAGCACGCGGGCGAGGGCGGCTTCACCAACGGTTGTGGCGGTTTGCGCATCGAGGCTGGAGACGATCTCGGCGACGTCCTTGCCGTCGCGGGCAACAAAGACCTCGCTGCCGGGAGTAAGGAACATATCGATCCCCTCCCAATAATCGGTGATGAGGCATGCTCCGGCGCCGGCCGCTTCGAACACGCGCGTAGCGGGTGAAAAGCCATTGCGGGCCATGGATTCGCGGCTGATGTTGAGCACGGCACGGGGCGTGCGGTTGAAAGCGTTGTGGTCGGCAGTGCCCACATGGCCCAGGGCGCGGACATTTCCCGGCATCGGCTTATCCGCCCAGCCCGATCCGCCGAGAAGGAAGGAGAGCTCCGGGCAATCGGCGGCCGCTCTAAGGAAAAACTCCTCGACGCGCTCCTCGCGGTCGGGCAGGCGGTTGCCCAGGAAACCCAGATGCGCCTCGAAACGCGGGTCGGGATCGACGGGAAAATGGGTGTCGGGGTCAAGGGCATTGTAGATCGGAATGCATCGGTCGACGCCGAGTTCGCGGTAGGCGCGCACCACGGGATCGCCGCCGCCATAGGTTAGAACCAGATCGCATGATTGTAGGTGGCGGTGCAGCGGATGGCCCGGTTCGGAGCGCAATTGTGCGAGTGTCGCCGGTGCATCGACGTCCCAGAAGATGACGAGCGCGTCGTCGCGCACTTTCCCTAGGATGCGCTCGAAAATGATGTCGTCTGCAAAGCCGACGCCGGACGCCTTGACGACGAAATCGGCCTTGCCGGCCTCGTCGGTTACCTGCTGCACGCCTTCGGATGTGGCGGGGTAGACGACGACTTCACACCACTCTGGTGGCTCTATGTCGCGATGGCTCTGCCGGTCATAGGCGTCCGGTTCGTAAAAGGTCGTGCGGTAGCCGAGTGCCGACAGTGCCTTGATCAGTCCGCGATAGTAGGTGGCCGCGCCATTCCAGTAGGACGACACAAGGCTCGACCCATAAAATGCGATCCTTGTCATGCTGCCCCCCTGGTGGCTGCGCTGTTGCCATCGAGCTGGCGGACGATGTCGAAAAGCTGGTCGACGCGGTGGGCGCAGGTGTGCCTGTTTCGAATGGTTTCGAGCCCGCACTGGGCCAGCGCGCGGCCGCGCTCAGGGTCGGCAAGAAGGCCTCGCATATGGGCCTGCATCTCCTCGCCGTTGCGCGCGAAAAGGAAGTCCTCGTCCGGGCGGAACAGGTTCTCCTCGTCCCGCCAGGGGGCCGAGATCAGCGGAATGCCACAGGCGAGCGCTTCAAAGACGCGGATCGTGGGAATGCCTGGCAGCGCCTGGACGTAGGGCCGGCGCGGGACGTGAACCGTGAAGCGGTGGTTGGCAAAGACGCGCGGCACTTCGGCATTGGGCAGCCAGCCTTGATAATCCAGTCCGGCTTCGGCCAGAAGGTCAATCGCCGGGTCGGGATAGCGGACGCCATGGACGGTCCCGGTAAGCCCAAGTTCGCGCACCGGGGCAATCAGGAATTCCTCAAGCTCGGCCGTACGTTCGCCGTCGCCCCAATTGCCGATCCACACAAGATCGCGCTGGCGTTCGATCAGTGGCAGGGGGTGAAAAAGGTCGACATCGGCAGCTTCGTGGAAGGTGAAGACCTGCCGCCCCCAACCGGCGTCGAGATAGCGCTGGCGCAGCGTTTCCCCGAAGGCGAGTATGCCGTCATAGTTTTCCAGCATCAGATCGGCGATCTGGCGTTCGGCCGAAACCGCCCGGTGATGGGTATCGTGAAAGAGGAGAGTGAAGGTGCCTCCCTCTTTGCGAATGCGCCCGATCTCGGCAATGAGCTTGGGATCGGTCCACTCGTGAACCATAACCACATCGGCGCCATCGAGCGCCGCGCGATGATCGAAGCCGGCGCCATATTGCTGGCTGGAAAGGGCAGGGAAGGCTTGGCCGAACCGTGCGGCATAACCTCGCCCATGGGCCTTTTCGAGATTGGTGCGGCTCCAGGAATCTTCAGGTTCGAGCGCGAGACAGGAACATCCCTTCGAGGTCAGCACGCGCATCAGTCCACGCAGGAAGTGCGCATTACCGTGGTTCCAGTCCGAAACCAGCGAGTGGGTATAAAAGACAAAGCGCATCTGGCCCTTCCTCTCAATGAACTGTCTGTTGGACGAGACTGCGATAGAGCGCATGGACGGCATTGGCCTGCGCCTCGAGCGAATAGACCTCCGAGCGCGCTTGCGCCTTGGCGGCCAAATCGGTGTGCAGAGACACGTCAGCGCTTAGGCGGCTGATGGCGGCAGCAAAAGCGTCGGGATTGCGCGGATCGGCAAAGAGTGCAGCGCCGTCCCAAAGCTCGCGATAGGTGGATATGTCAGCGAGCACCAAGGCAGCTCCTGCCCGGGCACCTTCGAGAGGCACCAGTCCGAAAGGTTCGTAGATGGAAGGGGAAACGACGATAGCCGTTCCGGCTAGCCACTCGGCCATTTCAGATGCGGACAAAGATCCCAAATGGCGGATATTGGCAAAGCTCCACTGCGCACCATTAGGGCCTTTGCAGGCTCCCGCGGCAGCAATGTCTCGATCAAAAAGCGATGCGGCTGCATCGAGAGCGGCGGCATTTTTGCCCTCGTCCCACCAGCGGCCGGCAGCCAGGACGCCGTCGCGTTTTGCGCTCGGCGTCAGCCTTTCGCCCGATGAGCCATTATAGATCACCGAAAGCTGAGGGAGCGGGCCATAAATCTCGCCCATTGCGCGGGCGTGGCTATGGGACGGGGCGATCACGGCATCGGCCGCGTCCAGCCCGGCGCGATTGAGATCCTTCTGCCACGACCAGCTTTGCGGACAATCGTCATTTTTCACGGCGGCGAACCAAGTGGGCACGCAGGAATGAGCGGCAACCACCACAGGCAGAGCGGTCCTAAGCCCGGCCGCGTGAGTGGGGGCGTTGAGGTGGACGAGATCCACATCGCAAGCCAGGGCCTCGATGGTGCGGGGCAGGCTTTCGAAGGCCGACGGATCGTCCGCGAGCCAATCAGGGAGCGCGTCGAGCCATACCAACTCGCCCAGCGCCTCGGCCTCGTCCCTTTGCGCAGGGCCGGGCTCCGGCCCCAGGCCGAGGAAAAGGAACTCCGTTCCCGTGGCCTTGAGCTGGCGTGCCAGGTCCATGGCGTAGCGCCAGACCCCTCCGACGGCATCGACGGTCATGAGCACCCGTTTGGGGCCGCTCCTTAAGCGCTGCAACATGCTGCCTCCAGCTTACGCAAAGGCAGTGGCTGCTGATCCTGAATGTCGCTGAATGCGGCAAAGGATTTGAGGTAATGCTCATGGGCGCGTTCCCACGCCTGGTTGTCGGGTTCACCCCAGAGGCGCCGATAGTCGGGCGAGCTGGGATAGGGATAGAGCGGGACCGGCTCATTGGCCCAAACGCCGTGGTCCTGCAGATATGTGCGCCAATAGGTGACGAGCGCGGGATCGTCCTCGACGACGCCGATCAGATTGGCCTGAACGAAAGGCACGTGCTTGCGGGCCTTGATCAGAAGTTCCGCCAATTCCTCTGTGCCGAGCTTGCAGCGCTTTGCAAGCATTTCGCGGCCTTCGACGGTAAGGCTTTCAAGTCCTGCCTCGATCGAAACGCATCCCGCCTTGCCGAGCAGTTCGAGCATTTCGGGCTTCCAGAGGTCGATCCGCGTCTGGACGCCGAACTGGATATCCCGTTCGACAAGTGCTTCGAGCAGCGGCTTCTGCGGCAGGAAGATTTCGTCGATGAAGTAAATGTAACCCACGCCCTGGGCGATCAGCGCGTCGATCTCGGCGATGACATGTTCGAGCTTGCGGCGGCGATAGGCGTCGCGATAGTCGATTTTGGCGCAGAAGCTGCAATTGTATGGGCAGCCGCGCGAAGCCTCGACCTCGGCACCATAGCCCTTGCGGTCATCATCGAACCGGTGATGGTGATGATCGTGGGCTGCGAGCCATTCGGCTGGCCAGCTCAGCGGCGGATGATCGACGAAAGGGCTCGCCTGGGCGGCGCCGTTCGCTATGACAATGCCGCCCTCGAAATAGGCAATGCCATCAACATTTTTCCAATCCTCGGCGCCTGCCAGACGGGTAATGGTTTCCTCGCATTCGCCGCGGATGACCAGGTCGCAGCCCAGTTTGGAAAGCGTGGCTTCCGGGGTGGCGCTGCCATGGGGACCGACAGCGACCGTCAATCCGCCGCGTCCGCCAAGGGAATCGAGGAAATCGCGCGGCACGCGCAATTCGGGAGGCGCGCAGCGCCAGAAGAGATAGGTGGGAGCGGTGCTGACCACCGTCATTTCGGCGCCGAATTGCGCGACATCCTCGGCAAGCCTTTGATTGCCGCGATCCTGCAGCCGGCCGTCGAGCAGCAGGACCTCGTGCCCGGCCGCTTCGAGCATGGCCTTGGCATAGCCGAATTCGAGCGGAAGGTGGGGGGCGCGGCACCCGAAATAGATGCTGCCTTCATAGGTCCAATATGGATTGACCAGAGCGACTTTCATTTAACGCTCCTCAATTGTTCGGGACTTTCTGATTTCGACATGCGCTCGGAAACGAGCCAGAGCGCGAGGGATCTGAGACCGTCGCGCCAAGCGACGCGAGCCTTCCAACCGAGTTCGATTTCGAGCTTGCGGGTGTCGGCGACGAAGTAGAGCTGATCCCCCGGACGCCAATCCTGATGGTCGACTGCAAGGTCGCGGCCCACGATCCGCGCGGTCTCACGCAGAACGAGCTTGAGGCTCACCGCATTGTGCGGCCCTCCACCCAGATTGTAGACGCGGCCCGACGCGTGATCGATATTGGCGAGAACGGTGCGATACGCCGAAATCGCATCATCGACATGAAGGACGTCGCGCACCTGCTTGCCGTCGCCATAGACCGTGAGCGGCTGGCCCTGGAGAGCGCGGATCAGGAAATGGGCGACCCAGCCCTGGTCCTCGGTGCCGAACTGGCGTGGACCATAGATACAGCTCATGCGCAGGACGGCAGTGGGTATGGAAAAGCTCTTGGCGTAGTCGAGCACGTACTGGTCCGCAGCCCCCTTGGAGCACCCATAGGGAGTGCAGAAATCAAGGGGGCGGTCTTCGGCGATTCCGTATGCGCGCAGTTTTTCGTCGGCGGGTATGTACCGATCGTCGAGTTCGACCATCTCGACGTCTTCCAGAGCGCCATAGACCTTGTTGGTGCTGGCAAAGATCACCGGCATTTTCCTGCCGGTCCTGCGCACCGCTTCCAGCACGTTGAACGTGCCGCGCAGGTTGATGTCGAAATCCTCGACCGGATCGGCCAGGCTCGTCGTCACCGCCGTCTGTGCGGCGAAATGAAAGACCGCCTTGGCATCGGCAAACGCATCGGAGATTGCAGCATTATCCCGGATATCGGCGATATAGGGCTGCAGACGTGTGCCGTGTTCTTCGCCCAGCCAGGCGAGATTGGCCTCGACATTGGGGCGGCTGAGATTGTCGAGCACGATGACGTCAACACCATCGCCAAGAAAGCTGTGGGCCAGGTTCGAACCGATGAATCCCGATCCGCCGATCACGAGGATTGGCCTTTTGCGTCCAATCGTCGGCGGTGTCGGGACGGAGCTCGCGCGGGAAGCGGATCGAGGTTCGCTCATTTGACGAGCCCTCTTTGCTCCAGGTGCCGGCGCATCTCGGCACCGCGGTCGATGACGGTCTGTGTGGCCACCCAATCTGCAAGTTCGCCCACAGTGTCTTCCAACCGGTAGCGCGGCTGGTAGCCGAGGAGTTCGCGAGCCTTGGAGATGTCGGCAAAACAGTTGCGAATGTCGCCGGCACGGGCCTTGCGCATGATCTCCGGGCGGAGATCGGGCTTGCCCATGGCTTCGGCGAGTATCCGCGCCACCCTCTCGATGGAATAGGCCTGCCCGCTGCCGATATTGATCGCATGACCGGCCGCCTCGGGTTTTTCGAATGCAAGGCGGAAGGCACGCGCCACGTCGCGAACGTGGACGAAATCGCGTTGCTGCTGACCATCCTCGAAAATCGTCGGGCGCTCGCCGCTGGCAATGCGGGAAGCGAAATTGGCAAGAACGCCCGTATAGGGATTGGAGAGCGCCTGGCCCGGCCCGAAGACGTTGAAGAGGCGCAGGGCCACAGCGTCCGTTTCGTAGGTGTCGCCAAAGATCAGGCTGGCGCGTTCCTGGGCGTATTTGTTGAGGGCATAGATCGAGGCGAGGTCAGGCTGTTTTTCCTCGTCGGTGGCCATCGGCCTTAGAGGCAGGCCCTGGGCGTCGTGCAACTCCCATTGCCCTGCAGCGATGTCGCGGGCCTTGCGGCGGATGTTGTTATAGGACGCGCCACTGGCATCGACATAGCGACCCTCGCCGTAGATGCTCATCGAAGAGGCAACGACGATGCGCCGGATCGGGCGGTCGATCATGGCTTCGAGAAGCACCGCCGTTCCGAGCTCGTTAGCGCCGACATAACGGGTGATCTCGTACATCGACTGGCCGACACCCACTTCCGCCGCCAGATGAAAGACGCCGTTAACGCCATCGAGCGCTTTTTTGACCGCCGCGGCGTCTCGCATGTCGCCGGTTTGAACTTCGACCTGGGCCGGCAGTTCGGGGGCGCCGGCCTCATGCACCTGCTCGACGAGGCTATCGAAAACGCGAACGTCGTAGCCGGCATCGAGCAGTTCCGCGGTAAGCGCTCTGCCAATAAATCCACATCCGCCGGTGATCAGTACCTTGTCCACGTGCGTTCCCCTTTTCGTGACCGTGGTGATGCTCTCCCAAGTCAGCGGCAGGAGGGGGAGTTCCCGGCGGTCGGGGCGGCGTGTATCGGCGTGCGAGCCTTCAATCGGCGCTTCAGTCAAAGAGAATCAGCGGGAACAAAGGCTTCTTTGACTTCATCTTCATCTTTATCTCAGGTGCGCGGGGAGCGGGTTTTCCATAACGTGTGTTACACTGCGGCCCGGCTAACCCCTCGGAGAGCCAGTGCTTTAACGCAAGTTGGCCCGCGAACTTCTACCTTCATGGTCGCGTTGGGGATGGCCGGCCTGTTCCGGCCCGCTTCATCCCTCGAAATGGAGAAAGATGTGCTTGAATGGCTGGCAACTCATGGCAGCATCATCTCGGCAGCGGCCAATATCGGAATGCTGCTGGTATGGTTGGTCTATCTGGGGACTTTCCTGCGCCAGTACAGGCGCCAGACTCAGCCCAAGATCGTCATCAACAAGGCGGTGGGACGCGATCTCAGCGCCGCGTGCTTTATTTCGAACATGAGCAGTGAGCCCATCTACATCGAAGCGATCCAAGTGGGGTTCGAGTCGCGTTCAGGCAAATGGGATACCTTCGTAACCGATATGGTGCTGCGCGACGGCGACGAGGTGCCGCCTGACCCGCGCCAGCGGACGCGGCAGGGGCCTATGCGTTCGGGTGACTATATGCCCATCGGCAATTTCTCTGAATTGCTCGATCGCGTGGCACAGGCCAATCGGGATTTGCATGGCCTCGATCTCGCCGACCATGAGGAGCCGGTGTTGCTCGTGCGGATTTTTGCCGACTATGCCTCCGAGGATCTCGTGGTAGGCGCGGAACGCCCGTTCCATTTCGAGAACCGGGACGGCACTTGGATTGTGCGGACCATGGGCGAATTCACGCGGCAGATCCGCTCGCGTCGGCAGCGGCTTTGGGCCCAGCGTCAGCTCCGCGATTGACCTCGGGCTTGAATTTAAGACACAATCAAGATATATCTTATACGTGTCTTGAAAGGAGTTCCGCATGCATGGACGTGATTTCGGGCCGCGTGGCCGCCATTTCGGGAGAGAACATGGTGGATCGTTTCGCGGCGGCCGGCGTGGCCGGGTTTTCGACGCCAGCGAGTTGCAGCTCGTCGTTCTCGATCTTATCGCCGAGCAGAACCGGCATGGATATGAACTGATCCGCGAAATTGAATCCCGCTCGGGCGGCGTTTATGCGCCGAGCCCCGGCATGATCTATCCTACCCTCTCTCTGCTGCTCGAAATCGGTCTGATCGAAGAGGTCGAGACCGAGGGCGCGCGCAAGAGCTTTGCGATTACCGAGGCGGGTCGGGCTCACCTGGCAGACAATCAGGAGCCTCTTAGGGCCGCGCTCGCCCGGATCGCCGTCTTGGCCGAAGCCAAGGATCGCGCCGATCCGGCGCCACTCCGGCGCGCGATGGGCAATCTGCGCCAGGTTCTGGTCGCGGCAGCCGACAAGCCGCGTTTCGACGAAAAGAAGATCCTCGAAGCAGCGCGGCTCATCGACGAGGTGGCCGGAACTATCGAGCGCATGTGACGCTTCGCCACAGCGTGTGCGTCAGCTGGAACATATGCCAGTTATTTAGTGATCATGCGGTTTTGCAAGGATTTCCGGTCGCGCCGCAAAGTCGGACAAATCGTTGTCGGGTTTAATACTATTAATCCGGCAGCAGTTGACCGTTCTGTGTATCGATGGGCACAGTGTTCGTCCGGCATACAAACGATGCAAAACCGATCCAGGTTTCTGGCAATCGGCGGGCCAATCGGCTTGATCGCGGCACTCATAAGCCGCTTGCACCATCAGCTTTAAACGAGAGGAGGCCGGGAACGGGGCTGGGCAGATGTCCTGGCCGCGAGGGAGTAGACAATCGGGGAGCCGCCGGTTCCACCGACTTGCCGCATCATGATTGGAGGAGAATGATGATGGTAATGCATAAGGATATTCATTCCGAGGACGTGGCCGTGCTGCCCAGATTGCTGCACGGACCGATCAAATCGGCGCACGCGCTGATCACCCGGGATATTGCGATGCGAATCCTGCGCGGCGAATATCCGCCCGGCTCGCTCCTGCCCCCCGAGGGTGACCTCATCGACCAGTATACGGTGTCGCGGACGGCTCTGCGCGAAGCGATCAAGACCTTGGCGGCCAAGGGGCTGCTCGTCTCCAAAACCAAGATCGGAACGCGGGTGCTCAATGAGAGCTACTGGAACCTCTATGATCCCCAGGTTCTGAGCTGGCGCATCGAGCTTGGCGTCGATAACGGCTTTTTGCGCAAGATCTTCGAAGTGCGTCAGGCGCTCGAGCCGGCTGCGGCGGCGCAGGCTGCATTGCGGCGGACCCCGCTCAACATCGAGCGCATGCAATATGCGCTCAATCTGATGGACAAGCCGCACCACACGCGCAAGACCTATGCCGAGCCCGATCTGGTGTTTCACCAGGAGGTGCTGATCGCCTCGGGCAATCCGTTCATGCAGACATTTTCCTCGATCATCGAGGCCTGCATCCTCAACGCGTTCGCCATCAGCGCGCCTATCGACAATGACGAGCGCTTCAAGCGCTCGATCAACCGGCACGCACTGGTGCTTGCCGAAATCCGCGACGGCAATCCCAATGGGGCTGGCCAGGCGATGTCGGAGGTAATCCGCGAGAGCATCGAGAATGCCAGGTTCGGCCTGGCCGACGAGCCGGTGGTTATTTCCCTGCCGCTCGACCTCGAAGGAACGGGCCAGCCTCTCGACAATTGAGGCGCGAGCTGAACACGTAAAAGGGGAAGCCACTGTTCTGGCTTCCCCTTTTTGTTTACGGGCAAGACAGCAAAAAGGGGCCTCCGGATGGGGAGGCCCCTTCTGCTGCGATCGGTTGTTACCGGCTGTAGAACAGATCGCGCAGGAAGAGGGTGATCTCCGGCACATAGGTGACCACCAGTAGGTTGAGAACCATTATCCCCAGGAACGGCAGCAGCCTGGGCACCACCTTCTCGAACGCCACATTGCCCACCGTGCAAGCCGCATAAACGTTGACGCCGAGCGGCGGGGTCACCATGCCGATGGCGAGGTTGACCGTCATGATCAGCCCGAAATGAACCGGATCGATGCCCATGGACACAGCGACCGGAACCAGAATGGGCGAGAGCACCAGGATCGAGGAGTTGGTTTCCACGAACATGCCGATCAAGAGCAGCACGACATTGACGGCGAGCAGGAACAGGATCGGATCGCTGAGCGTGGTGCTCAGATAGTTGCCGATGGCGTTGGGAACGCCGGCTCGTGTAATGAGATAGGAGAAGAGCCCGGCGCAGGCGATGATGATCATGATCATCACCGTCGAGACCACCGATTTGTAAAAGATCGGATAGAGGTCCTTTATGCCGATCTCGCGGTAGATGAACATGCCGATGATCAGGGCGGCAAAGACGGCAATCACGGAAGCTTCCGTGGGGGTGGTGATGCCCGAATAGATTCCGCCCAGGATCACTACGGGCAGGGCGAGGGCCGGCAATGCCTCGAGCGCGGCGCGCAGAACCGGAAGCCGGTTTTCCTTGGCCACCTTGCCGAAGCGGTTCATGCGCGCGTGGATCAGCACCGCGATAATCATCATGACGCCCACGAAGATGCCCGGCCCGATGCCGCCTACGAACAACTCGCCAATCGAGGTTTCGGTCGAAACGCCATAGAGGATGAGTGGAATGGAAGGCGGGATGATGATTCCCAACTCGGCCGAACTTGCCTGCAGCGCCGCAGCATAGGGCCGTGGATAGCCTTCGCGGACCAGAGCGGGAATCAGGATGGCGCCGATAGCGAAAGTTGTGGCGATGGATGAGCCCGAGACCGCGGCGAACATCATGCAGGTCAAAACACAAGTGGCGGCAAGACCGCCCTGCATGCCGCCCACCAGCGACTTTGCGAAATTGACCAGCCGAAGGGAAATCCCGCCGCGTTCCATGATGGTGCCGGCGAGAATGAAGAACGGGATCGCCGCGAGCGGGAATTTATCGATCGCTGTATAGATTTCCTTGGGCAGGATCAGCAGGTTGGTATTGGTGATCACCAGTCCGACCGCACTGGCCACGCCGATCGAGACCGCCACTGGAATCGAGAGGATGAAGCCCAGGAGCATCACTCCGAGCATAACGACAGCCATAGCGAAATTACCTTACTGGACCAGCTCGAGTTCCTGCTCTTCGTCAGAAACCGGCTCGTGTTCGATGAATCGGGCGATTACGGCGATGGCTGAGCACAGGCATCCGATGGGAATCGAGATGTAGGCCCAGTAAACCGAGATGAAATCGAGTCCCAAAAGGGTCTGGGTGGCGCTTCGATTGGCGTAGATGTAGCCCCAGTAACCGAGCAACCCGAGAAAGCCCAGCGTAACCAGAGTGATGAAGCCATCATGGAGGCGCTTGAAGCGCTGAGGCACCATATGCCGCACCATATCGACGGCGATCATTGCGCCGGCGCGGAACACCAGCGCGGCACCGACGAACACCATCCAGGCGAGCGCGATGCGAATGGTGACCTCTGTCCATTCGAGCGGGATTTTCAGGGCAAAGCGTGAAACCACCTGAAGCAGTCCTAGGCAAGCGGCTGTCGCGAGCGCAAGCACAGCGATCACCGCGATGATCCTGTTGAGCGCCCTGTCGACTGCCAGGAACGCGGAAACGACCGGTTGCATAAGCACCGTCCTTAAGATGTGAGCCGGACACATGCGGGCGTCCGTGGACGCCCGCCTATTTCAATGCGGAGGCTGGTGCCGATCAGGGCTGCCAATCGCGGATGGCCTGAACTTCCTCGGCGCCGAATTCTTCTTCGAACTGGGCGTTGACGGTGGCCAGAGCTTCCATGAACGCCTCGCGGTCGAGATCCTCGATGATCTCCATGCCGTCGGCGCGCATGGATTCGATGGCAGTGGCTTCGTCGGCATCCACGCGCTCGCGGTTGGCCGCCGCGCCGGCCTGAGCCGCTGCGACGAAGTGGGCCTGATCCTCTTCCGACAGGCTGTTCCAGAGATCGAGGTTCATGAGGAAAACACAAGGCGAGAACACGTGCCCCGTCATGGAAAGGTACTGCTGAACCTCATCGAAATTATTCGATTCAATCACCGAAAGCGGGTTTTCCTGCCCGTCGACAACGCCCTGCTGCAGGGCCGCGAAGACTTCCGGGAAAGGCATCGGGGTGGGTAGGATGCCGAACTCGCGATAGGCGGCGATATGGACCGGGCTTTCCATGGTCCTGAGCTTGAGACCGTTGAGGTCGTCGGGCGCCTCGATCGGCCGGACGTCGTTGGTCATATGGCGGAAGCCATTATCGGCCCAGGCCAACCCCTTGATGCCATGCGCTTCGAAACGCGTAAGCAGTTCGTCGCCGATCTCGCTGTCGAGCACGCCGCGGGCATGTTCGTAGTCGCGGAACAGGAACGGAATGTCGAGGATCGAGAGCTCGGGCACGAAGTTGGGTACAGGGCCCGTCGAGGTGAAGGTCAGTTCGAGCGTGCCGAGCTGGACGCCTTCGATGGATTCGCGTTCGCCACCCAGCGAGCCCGCATAAAAGGTCTCGATCTGGTAGCGGCCTTCAGTCAGGCGCTCGACTTCCTCAGCGAACGTATCGATGGCGATGCCGTGGTGACCGTCCTGGGGCATGGACACGTTGATGCGCCAGACAGTCTGGGCCTGGGCCGAGCCTGCCGCAAAGGCAAAGCCTGCGATGCCAACCAGAGCAGCCCCGCGGAACAACCGGAAATAATTCATCTCTGCACTCCTCCAAAAAAACGATGCCTCCACCTCACCGACGGCCGTGCCGGGAGCGGGCTGTAAACAAGTCTTGAAGAAATGATAGTAAAGGTCAACAGAAAAACAATTAGTATTATGATACCACGATAGTATAAAACAAATATACTTTGACAATTATTTTTGGGAGTGGCAATCGAATAATCGCACTAAGGGAGTGACCAGATGATTTTGATGACCGCTCGCTACTTCATAAAGGATGGGCACCGCGACCAGGTGCTGGCCGATCTCAAGGAGATGGCGCAAGAGATCGACAAATCCGAGCCAGGCTGCATCAGCTATCAGGTCTGGGAATCGAACGAGCATCCCAACCAGTTCCTGCTTTGTGAGGTCTATGTCGACGAGCCGGCCGCCGATGCCCACAGGCGTACTCCGCATTTCGAGCGGATTATTTCCGGCCGCATCGTGCCGCAACTCGAAAAACGCGAGCGTGAGTTCTTCAGCAATCTCATCGATTAATCAGAACTTGATATGATAGTATAATATAAATCATCAATTTATACTACGAAATAACGTCAGTTTGTATTTGACTATATTGCTGATATCGAAAAGTTTTAGGTCGTTATCAGAATTCCTGAAAAGGAAGAAGGGAGAGAGAAATGGGTATTTTTACAAAGGCGGCAGTATCGGCGCTCATGGCCTGCACGGTGGCAGGCGGTGCCTTGGCTCAGGAGAGCGAATTCCTCGCGTCCGAATGGGAGTACGGCCCGCGCGATGTCATCGAAGGTGAGGTTCCCGTCTGGAACACCGCCAAGCAGAAGATCACAGCGGGCGAAGATCTCGTCGGGGTCACCATCGATGCTACCGATCCGCGGACATATTGTGCCGCCGCCAATGCTGGCTACGACTTCACCTGGGTCGAGATGCAGCACCAAGCGACGAGCTGGGAATCGGTGGCGCGCATGTTCGCCTCCTGCCCGGACGCAGAAGCCGCTCACGGCATCCGCCTAGCCTATACCGACGAACGTGAAGCCCAGCATGCCCTGGATTCGGGCGCAATGGTAATCGTTTATCCGACTATCGATTCCGCCGACGAAGCCCGCGAGGCGGTGTCCTGGGTCAAATTCCCACCAGTGGGTCGTCACAGCCAGGGCGGCGGGCAGCGCTGGAGTATGTATGAGGACGTCGAGGGCGGTTACCGCGCAACCTTCAACGACAACATCGTCGTGATCGCAATGATCGAAACGATGGAAGGCGTCGAAGAGGTCTACGACATCGCCGAAGTCGAAGGGCTCGATGCGTTGATGATCGCCAGTGGCGATCTTGGCAACTTCTCGGGCTATGCCGAGGGCACTCCCGAGTATGAGTCGATCGTCGACCGTGTCTTTGATGCGGCCACGTCCAATGGCCTGCAGGTCTGCGGTCCTCTGCGCTGGCGCGCCGAGCGTGAAGGCTTCACCTGTTTCCAGGCGGGCAATGAGATGTCGCTGATCCGTCGCGGTGCTGAAGCGGAAGCCGAAGCTACCGCTCGCGCGGAATAACCGTTCCTCCCCAGGTGTCCCGGCTGATCGCCGGGGCGCCTCACCTTTTTTCGGTCGCCGCGTCGCGGCCGGCAACTTACACCCTCATCACGCGCTCGGACGGCAAGAAGGAGTGAATCATGAACATCGGATTCATCGGAACCGGAATTATGGGAACGCCGATGGCCGGCCATCTGCTCGATGCCGGCCATACGCTGTTCGTTTACGACCGGGTCAAGGTTCCTCAGGTGCTGTCCGAAAAGGGGGCTCAGGCTGGCGAGTCCTCCCGCGCCGTCGCCGAAAAGAGCGATGTCATCATCGTCATGGTCCCGGATACCCCCCATGTCCAGGCCGTTCTGTTCGGCGACGGCGGTCTTTTCGAGGGCTTGTCTGCCGGTAAGATCGTGGTGGATATGAGCTCGATTTCCCCGATCGCCACCAAGGAGTTTGCAGCCAAGGTCGCCGAAAAGGGATGCGGCTATCTCGATGCGCCGGTTTCGGGCGGCGAGGTCGGCGCCCAGCAGGCCTCGCTTTCGATCATGGTCGGCGGGACGCAGTCCGATTTCGATGCGGTGCTGCCGCTCTTTAAGCTGATGGGCAAAAACATCACCCGCGTCGGCGAAGTGGGGGATGGGCAAACAGCAAAGATCGCCAACCAGATCGTCGTCGGTCTCACCATCGAGGCAGTGGCCGAAGCACTGGTCTTTGCCTCCAAGGCCGGTGCCGATCCAGCAAGGGTCCGCGAGGCCCTGATGGGTGGATTTGCGTCTTCGCGCATCCTCGAAGTCCACGGCGAACGTATGGTCAAGCGCACATTCGATCCCGGTTTTCGCATCGAACTGCACCAGAAAGACCTCAACAACGCCCTCGATTCCGCCCGCAAGCTCGATATTTCGCTGCCGGCCACTGCGCTCTGCCAACAATTGTTCAGCGCCTGCGCTGCTCATGGCGGGCGTGCCTGGGATCATTCGGCCCTGATCCGGGCACTGGAAATGCAGGCCGATCACGAGATCGCCTGAATGGAGTAACGACGCGCCCCACGAGGAGAACGTCCGGCGGCAAGCCGGAGCGGTGGGGCGCTTCGAGGAGTAAGGGAGGGCCGGGCGATGCTTGCTGCGGACGAGATTGACAATCTTGATGCCGAGCAGGTGCTCAAAAGGCTGTTCGATGCAGCGCTGGAAGCCGCGCTGCCCGACGGCAAATTCGACAACCTGCTGCCCGAGCGTCCCAAAGGGCGTACCATCGTGCTTGGCGCAGGCAAGGCTTCGGCCCGCATGGCCAAGGCGTTCGAGGATGCCTGGCAGGGCCCTTGCGAGGGCCTTGTCATCACGCGCTACGGCCATTCCGTACCCACAGGGCATATCAGGATCGTCGAAGCCGCCCATCCGGTGCCGGACGATGCCGGGCTGACCGCCACCCGTGAGATCGTCGAGTTGGCGCGAGGCGCAGGGCCGGACGATCTGGTTGTCGTCCTGGTCTCGGGCGGAGCGTCCTCGCTGCTCACGATGCCCGCCGATGGTATCTCGCTCGCCGACAAGCAGGAGATCACCCGCCAATTGTTGCGCTCGGGTGCCCCCATCAGCGCGATGAACGCGGTGCGCAAGGCGTTTTCGGCGGTCAAGGGCGGTAAGCTCGCACTGGTGGCGGCGCCCGCGAAAGTCGTCACCTACATCATTTCCGATGTTCCCGGCGACGATCCGGCGACCATCGGCTCGGGTCCCTCGATCATCGCCCACAATGATCTCGAGGAGGTCCGAGCCATCCTGCGCCGCTTCCGCATCGAGATTCCTCCGCACGCCGAAAAGGTGCTTTTCGACAATGCCGGCAGGTCCGAGGAGACGCCGCAAAACATTGTGCACATGATCGCAACGCCTCGTATGTCGCTCGATGCGGCCAGCCGGGAGGCCGAGCGCATGGGGATTGCGCCCATCATCCTGGGCGATGCGATCGAGGGGGAAGCGCGCGAAGTTGCCGTTGCCATGGCGGGCATGGTGCGCTCGATCATCCAGTATCAAACGCCATTCGTCGCCCCATGCGTGCTGCTCTCGGGCGGGGAAACCACGGTGACGCTCAGGCCGGAGGCCATCGGGCGGGGCGGACGCAACACCGAATTCCTGCTGGCGCTCTATCTTGCGCTGCGGCCGCATCGCGAAGTCGCCGCCATCGCCTGTGATACGGACGGGATCGACGGAACCGAGAACAATGCCGGCGCATGGTTCGATCTTTCGCGTGGGCCGGCGGGCAATTCCGATGCCGCGGCCTTTCTTGACCGCAATGACGCATATAACTATTTCCGGCAGGCTGGCCGGCTGGTGGTGACCGGCCCCACCTACACCAACGTCAACGATTTTCGGGCGATCCTCGTTCGCTGACCCGATCGGTGATCGGGGCTTTTTGCTCTTGTGACGTGGCAAAAGCGGTCAAGTCTGATAGTCTCTATAAAACCGGCATTTCGGGGGTTTGATGACGGATATCGATCCGCGGACGTTTCTGACCGCTCTGTTTCGTTGCGCCGTCAAGGCGGCCGATCCGCGTGATGCGATCGCCTCCCATCTTCCCGAACCGCCCAAAGGCCGCACTGTGGTTGTCGGTGCCGGCAAGGCGGCGAGCCGCATGGCCGCAGCGCTCGAGAGCCTTTGGGATGGACCACTCGAGGGGGTGGTCATCGACCGTCACGGCAAGGTGACGCCCACCAGGAACATCAGGGTCGTGCAGGCCGCCCATCCGGTGCCCGATCAGGCAGGGCTTTCGGGCTCTCGCGCCTTGCTAGATGCGGTGTCGGGCCTCTCCCCGGACGATCTGGTGATCGCGCTGATCTCGGGCGGCGGCTCGTCCCTGCTACCGTTGCCGGGAGGTGAGCTGAGTTTTGAAGACGAGATCGCCGTCAATCGCGCGCTTTTGCGTTCGGGAGCGCCGATCGGATCGATGAATGTCGTGCGCAAGCACATCTCGGGCATCAAGGGCGGCCGACTGGCCAAGGCGGCTGCGCCGGCACGGGTGGTTTCGTTGCTGGTTTCCGACGTGGCGGGCGACGATCCGGCGATGGTGGCTTCTGGACCCACGGTCCCGGACGGAACGACGCCGCAGGATGCCCTCGATATCATCGCCGAATACAGGATGAGCCTTCCAGAGAAGGTCATGGCCCATCTCGGCTCGCCCGCGGCCATTGCGCCAAAGCCCGATGATCCCGATCTTGCGCGCAACAGCGCCGTGATCATCGCCTCGGCCCGGACCTCGCTGCATGCGGCCGCCGATCTTGCCCGATCCATGGGCATAACGCCCGTGGTGCTCTCGGATGCCATCGAGGGCGAGGCCAGGGATATCGGCCGCATGCATGCTGCAATGGCGCGCGAGGTGGCCGGTTTCGATCAACCGTTCGAAAAGCCCGTCGTGATGCTCTCGGGCGGGGAAACCACGGTGACGCTCGCCGAAGGGCCGTATGGACGGGGTGGCCGCAATACGGAATTCCTGCTTTCGCTGGCGCGCGGCATCGAGGGGTGTGAGGGCGTGCATGCCCTGGCCGCCGATACCGATGGGATCGACGGGTCCGAGGACAATGCTGGCGCCTTTGCGGATGGGCAGAGTCTGTCGCGCATGCGCGGCGCAGGCGTCGATCCGAAAAAGGCGCTCTGCCGGCACGATGCGTGGACGGCGTTCTCGGCCATCGGCGATCTGTTCATCACCGGCCAAACCGGCACAAACGTCAATGATTTCCGGGCAATCCTGATCCGCTGAGCCCTGCGAACCAGGCGATGAGTTCGGCGCTGTTGCGCAGGCCGAGCCGCCGCATCATGCGGTATCGATGGGTTTCTACGCTGCGCGGTGAAAGTCCCAACTCACCGCCGATCTGGGCATTAGTCTTGCCCTGGGAAGCGAGCGTCACGATCTGGCGCTGGCGCGGGGTTAGCACATCTTCGCCGGTCTCGACCGGGCGGGGCAGGGGATCGAAGCAGTAGATCGCCCGCGAGAACGGGTCGGCTCCGCTCATCGATCGCCCTCGCACCCGGCACCAGAACCGCGTGCCGTCCCGGCGGCGCATGATGCGTTCGTCGGTATAGATGTGGCCTCCGGCGAAGTTGGCCCGCCAGAGGTCGCCCACCATCACGAAATCGGCAAGCTCGGGGTAGAGAATGGTGAAGCTGCGCCCAGCGAGTTCTTCGGGCCCGTATCCGAACAGGCCGGCAAAGGCGGCGTTGGTCTGCCTGATGATGCGATGCGTCGCATAAACCAGAGGGATAGGCAATTCTTCGAGTGCGAAGACTAGGCGGTTGGGTTCCATAACGTAGAAATACGTCTCGTTGCCGCGCCAGCGCAAGCTGTACAATCTGCTTCGTCATCTTGGAGGAGGATGTCCATGGCAGAAGACGTTTTTATCGTCGCCGGCCGCCGCACGCCGATCGGAACGCTCAACGGCGCGCTTGCGAGCCTTGCCGCTCATCAATTGGGAGCCATTGCTGTCAGCGCCGCCATGGCTGATGCTGGGGTGGCGCCAGAGCGGGTCAATGAGATGATTATGGGGCAGGTGCTTACGGCGGCCGCGGGCATGAATCCGGCACGGCAAGCCGCCCGTTTGGCAGGGCTGCCGGATGCGACAACGGCCTTCATCATCAATCAGGTTTGCGGCTCTGGCCTGCGTGCCGTTGCTCTTGCTGCCCAGCAGATTGCGCTCGGGGATGCCGAAATTGTGGTGGCCGGCGGGCAGGAATCCATGAGCCGGGCGCCCCATGCGGCGCATCTGCGCTCGGGCGCCAGGCTCGGGGAGGTAGCTTTTGTCGATACGGCCCTGACTGACGGGTTGACCGACACCTTCGGCAAGATGGCTATGGGTGTCACCGCTGAAAACGTCGCGCGCCAATGCGGGCTCACCCGCGAAGAGCAAGACCAGTTCGCGCTCCGGTCTCAGCAACGCGCTTCGGCTGCGCAGCGGGCCGGGCGGTTCGCCGATGAGATCGTGCCGGTCACCGTTAGCGGGCGCAGAGGTGAAACTGTCGTGACCGAAGACGAGTTCATTCGCCACGATGCCAATCTTGAAAGTATGGGCAGGCTCCGTCCCGCCTTTGAAAAGGAGGGAACGGTCACCGCCGGCAATTCCTCGGGCATCAATGATGGCGCGGCAGCGTTGGTGTTGATGTCGGAAGCAGCTCTCGCCGAAAGCGGAAAGTCCCCCATGGCGCGGATCGCGAGTTGGGCGACGGCGGGGCTCGATCCCAACGTAATGGGCCTTGGGCCGGTACCGGCCTCGCGCCGAGCGCTGGAAAAGGCCGGATGGAGCGCCGGGGAGGTGGACCTTTGGGAGGCCAACGAAGCATTTGCCGCACAAAGCCTCGCGGTCGTCGATCAGTTGGGGGTCGACCCGGAGAAGGTCAACGTCAATGGCGGTGCGATCGCTTTGGGCCATCCCATTGGAGCGTCGGGCGCGCGGGTGCTGGTGACGCTGCTGCACGAAATGGCGCGGCGGGATGCGCGGTGCGGCGTGGCGACGCTGTGCATCGGCGGAGGCATGGGCGTCGCCATGTGCGTGGAGCGTCAATGATGGAAATCGGAGGTATTCTCTGGCAGGCCGATGAGGCGCGCAAACGCGCTTCGGCCCTCTGGCGCTTCGCCGAGGCAACGGCGCATCTTCATGGCGCCGAGCCCGATGACTATGCGGCGCTGCACGCATGGTCGGTCAGGGAGCCGGAGACGTTCTACTCCGCGCTCTGGGAGCATCTCGACATCGTGGGCGAAAAAGGCGGGCGTTCGTTCGTTCCGGGCGAGGATATCCGTGATGCGCAGTTCTTCCCCGATGCAAGACTGAACTATGCGGAGAACCTGCTGCGCCGCCGCGACGATGGCCTCGCCATCATCGCCCATCGCGACGACGGCACGCGCCGGACGTTGAGCTGGCGGCAACTCTACGATCAGGTATCGCGCTTCGCGCAGGCGCTATCGGCGGAAGGGGTCGGCGAGGGCGACCGGGTGGCAGCCATCGTCACCAATGATCTCGAAGCGATCATCGCCTATCTGGCGACATCTTCGATCGGTGCCATCTGGTCGTCCTGTTCGCCCGATTTCGGCCCGGCCGGCGCCAGTGACCGGCTGTGTCAGATCGCGCCGAAAATCCTTATCGCCGTGCCGGGTTACTCTTACGCAGGCAAGATCATAGACGTGGAGCCCTCGATCCGGGCCGTTGCCGAGGGCACGGACCTCTCACGGATCGTCATCGTCGGCGATGCGGTGCCCCACGTGCTTGCCGATCTCGCTTGCGTCCCCCTCAAGGCCTGGCTATCCCCGTTCACTCCAACCGAGATCGCCTTTCGCCGCATGGGGTTCAAAGCCCCTCTTGCCATCCTTTTTTCTTCCGGCACCACCGGCAAGCCCAAATGCATCACCCATTCAGCCGCCGGTCTGCTGCTCCAGCACAAAAAGGAACTTGTGCTCCATTGCGATATCCGGGCGGGCGAGAAGTTCTTCTATTTCACCACCTGCGGGTGGATGATGTGGAATTGGCAGGTCACCGGCCTGGCTTTGGGCGCAACGCTGGTCACCTATGACGGCAATCCCTTCCATCCCAACCCCGACCGGCTCATCGATCTTATCGCTGCCGAAGAAATCGCTATTTTCGGAACCAGCGCCAAGTATATCGATGCCTGCCTCAAGGCCGGGCTGAAGCCCAAAGAGAGCCACAGGTTCCAGAATTTGAAGCTCATCCTGTCCACGGGCTCGCCGCTCATCCCCACAAGCTTCGACTACATCTATCGCGACTGGAAAGCTGACGTACACCTGGCCTCGATCTCGGGGGGCACCGATATCTGCGCGTGTTTTTTGGGCGGCAATCCTCTGCTTGCGGTGCGGCGCGGCGAGTTGCAGTGCGTCTTGCTGGGCCTGGAGGTCGATACGCTCAATGATGCCGGTAACCCCGTTTCCGGCGTGCCGGGCGAAATGGTATGCCGCAACGCCCATCTTTCCATGCCGGTCATGTTCTGGGGTGATCCAGACGGTTCGCGCTATGCGGAGGCCTATTTCTCACTCTTTCCGGGCGTATGGGCGCATGGAGATTTCGTCGAAAAACGCCCGTCCGGCGGATTCATCATCCACGGTCGGTCCGACACCACGCTCAATCCGGGCGGCGTGCGGATCGGTACCGCCGAGATTTATCGGCAGGTGGAAACGGTGCCCGAAGTCGAAGAAGCCATAGCTGTGGGCCAGGATATCGATGGGGATCAGCGTATCATCCTGTTCGTCAAATTGCGTGAGGGCGAGCTGACTCCAGAGCTTGAAGCCAATATCCGCTCCCGGATCCGTTCGGGCGCCAGCCCGCGGCACGTGCCGGCCAAAATCATCGCGGTTGCCGCCATTCCCCGCACCCGGTCGGGGAAGATTTCCGAAGTGGCGGTGCGCGATACCATCCACGGGCGCCCTGTCAGGAACACCACGGCACTCGCCAACCCCGAGGCGCTGGAGCTCTACAAGGATCTGCTCCAGCTCAGGCCTTGATTGCCCGGTCACCGCGCGCCCATGGCTCGAGCACGTCGCGGGCGGCTTGCCGGCCTTTGTCGGTCAGGATGAGCCGCTCGCCCGCTCGCGTCACCAGCCCTTCGGCAAGGCTCCTGGCGAGAACGTCGCGCGATTTGGCCGCCGACCAGTGCAGATGTTCGCGCAGAGCCGCCGTGACGTTTTCCTCGCTCGCCTGTGGATCGTCTTCGTGGTTGAAGAGATGCACGGCAAGCGTCCGGGCCGCATTCTCGCCCAGCCGCGCCCGCTGGCGCGCCCATTGCGCCAGCATGCCGTAGCGCGGGCCAAATGCCAGGGCGAGCGTGAAGCACACCCCGGTCATCACCGCCATCATGCCGCCGATGGAAACGTTGAACCATACGGCCAGCCAATACCCGGCGATTGCCGAGACGATCGAGACCGCCACCCCGATGACCAGCATCACTGAAAGCCGGTCGGTAAGCAGATAAGCCGCCGAAGGCGGGACGATGACGAAGGCGATGAACAGAATCGCGCCGACGGAATCGAACGCAGCGACAGCCGTGCCGCTGAGCAGCGCCAGGAGCCCGTATGACAGTAGCGCCGGCGCGAAGCCCAGGGCCCGGGCCAGCGCCGCGTCGAAGGTCGCAAGCTTGAGTTCCTTGAAAAGCACCGTGACGAAGGCGAGGTTGACCAGCGCCATAACGCCCATCCACACCACGGCCTGCGGCACGAGATAGCCGCCGATCTCATAGGTATCGAGCCAGACGAAGCCGATCTCGCCCAGAAGCACCGTGTGCTCGTCGATATGGACGTCGCGGGCAAAAAGGTTGATGAGCAGCACGCCGATGGAAAACAGCGCCGGGAACACCAGCCCGATCGCCGCGTCGGCCTTGACGCGCCGCGTGGCGGTGAGCAGTTCAGTAAGGAACACCGTCAAAAGCCCGGTCAGCGCGGCGCCGATGATCTGCACCGGGCCGGATGCCTGCCCGGTCAGCATCCAGACCACGATGATGCCGAAAACGATGGAATGGGAGATGGCGTCCGAGAGCATCGAGGCGCCGCGCAGGGCCAGGAACGTGCCAAGGAGTGACGCGGCGATGCCGACCAGCGCTCCGGTGAGCATGATCATCGCATCCGGGCTGTCGAAAAAGGCCGAAAGCAGTGCGTTCATTGAATGTTTCCTCGGGGCGCGAGTTCAGCCTCAGCCTCGGCAATGCCCTTGGGCGTCAGCACCCAATGGGGCGTCGGCTCCGGGTGGTGGCGTGTGCCCGTCACCAGACCGCGATCCTCCAGGCGCTTGAGCGCCGATGCGGTTCCCGCCCCGTGATAGGCGTCGAGCATGCGCTGCTCGGCAGGATAGGCCGGGTCGTTATGCTCCGCGGCGAGGCGATAGAGCGTCGAGAGCACGCGCCGGCTGCGCAATTGCCGCGAGTTCTCGCGCTGGCGTAGCTCGGCAAAGATCAGTCCGCGCCCGGGCGCAAACAGCAGGGACAGTGCGACGATCGCAGATATGGCGAGAACGATCAGCGGACCGGTGGCCAGACCGCGTCCGGTGGCGCTGACCAGAGCCCCGAACAGTCCCGAGGCCATGCCGAAGAGGGCGGCGAGTCCCACCATCACGCCCAGCCGGTCGGTCCACTGGCGCGCGGCAACTGCCGGGGCGATGATCATCGCCGCCATCAGCACCACGCCAACCATTTGCAGTCCCACGACGACGGCAAGCGCAATCATCGTTGTCAACGCCGCCTCGAGCGCCAGCACCGGCAGGCCGAGCGTGCGCGCATAGGCGGGATCGAAGGTGACGAGCTTGAATTCCTTCCAGAACAAAAGGACCAGCGCCAGCGCGACCAGGGCAATGGCGCCCATGAAATAAAGATCCGAGCGCAGAATGGCTGCGGCTTGTCCGAAGAGAAAGGATTCGAGCCCTCCCTGGGCGGCGCTACCGGCGTTCTGGATAAACGTGAGCAGCACGATCCCGAGTGCGAAAAAGATCGACAGCGCGATCCCCAGGCTGGCATCGGTCTTGAGCCGCGTGCTGCGGGTCAGGGCCAGCACGATCAGCGCGGCCAGCGCCCCGGTCAGCAAAGCGCCGATGAGAATGGCGGGAAGGCTGCGCGTGCCAGCTACCAGAAAGCCGATGCAGATGCCGGGCAGAGCGGCGTGGGAGAGCGTGTCGCCCAGAAGCGATTGCTTGCGCAACACCGCAAAGCTGCCCAGAACGCCCGAGACAATGCCGAGCAGGGCGGCACCGATCATCACGTTCTGGATTGTGTAGTCGGCCAGCAGAGAGAACATGATCAGTCGGCCGCCTGGAGCGTCGCGTCCCGATCGATCAGCGCGATCTGGCCACCATAGGCGCGGCGCAGATTTTCGGGCGTATAAACCTCCGAAACCGGCCCCTGTGCGATCACGCGCACGTTGAGGATCACCATCCAGTCGAAATAGTCGCGCACCGTCTGAAGGTCATGGTGCACGACGATCACCGTCTTGCCGGCATCGCGAAGGGCGTGGAGGATCTTGACGATCGCCCGCTCGGTGGTGGCGTCCACCCCAGCCATGGGCTCATCGAGGAAATAGACGTCGGCGTCCTGCACCAGTGCCCGGGCGATGAAAACCCGCTGCTGCTGGCCTCCGGAAAGCTGGCTGATCTGCCGGTCGGCGAAATCGTCCATGCCCACTCGCGCCAGCGCTGCCAAGGCACGCTCATGCTCGGCGCGGCCAGGGCGGCGCAGCCAGCCGAGCTGACCGTAAAGCCCCATGGTCACCACGTCGAGCGCGGTGGTAGGGAAGTCCCAGTCCACGCTTGAACGTTGCGGCACATAGCCCACCTTGCGCCGCTGGCGGGCATAGGGGCGGCCATGGATCGTCACGTGACCGGCGGTAGGCTTGACCAGGTCGAGGATGGATTTGATCAGCGTCGATTTACCCGCCCCGTTCGGCCCGACGATCGCCGCCATGACCCCTGGCGGGATATCGAAATCGATGTCCCAGAGCACCGGCTTGGATTGGTAGGAGACAGTGAGGTCTTCCACATGGACCGCAAGGCCGGGCTCGTGCAGGCCGTTTTCTAGTTGAGGGACCATTGCTGCGCCCAATCTGAAAGCTCGTCGGGCAGGGTAGGCGGCGTGCCGCCGAGCGCCCCGCTGATGGCGGTGGTGTTGGAATGGATCATGCCGATATAGGTTCCCCCTGCGGTGCCGGCGTCCCCCATGGCGTCGGAATAGAGCTCGCCGCCGATCTCCACCTCCTGGCCCGCTTGCCGCGCCGCCTCGATCACCGCCTGGATCGTGCGCGGATTGATGGTGGATTCGACAAAGATCGCCGGCACGTTGCGTTCCACGATCAGGTCGGCGGTCTGCCGGATATCGGCTATCGCGGCTTCCGACTGGGTGGAAATGCCCTGAATGCCGGCAACATCGATGCCGTAGGCGCGGCCGTAATAGGCAAAGGCATCATGGGCGGTGACCAGGATGCGCTGGCCCTCGGGGATCGAGGTAATGGCCTCTGTCGCCCAGCCGTGCAACGCCGCAAGCTGGCTCTGATACGCTTCTGCATTGGCGGCGATGGCCGGACCGCAATCGGGGATGAGTGCGGTGAGCTGGTCGGCAATGGCGGGCACGGTCTGTGCCCAAAGCGAAACGTCCATCCAAAGGTGCGGATCAACGCCATAGGCGTCGTCCGTCGCAATCAGGTCCTCTTGCGCGATCCCCGCTTCTGCGACGGCAAGGGTCGGCACGCGCTCGGAATAGCGGGCGAAGACATCGCCGAGCTGCCCTTCGAGCCCATAGCCGGAATAAAGGATCAGGCCGGCGCGGTTGAGCGTCTGCACGTCGCGCGCCGTCGCCTGGTAGAGGTGCGGGTCGATGCCCGGCCCCATCATGGTCTGCACCGCCACACAATCGCCGCCCACCGTCTGGGCAATGTCTCCAATCATGCCGATGGTGGCGACCACCGAAAGCGGGGTTTGGGCCTGGACGGGTGCAACGGCGAGAAGGGAGAGCCCCAAAGTAAGGGCGAGTCGGTACGGCATGAAACCTCGCAGGGATGTTCGAGCTGTGAGTGAATATGACAATCATTCGCAACTACGTCAAGCTAGTTGCAAATGATTTGCAATAAGTACGAACCAGCAGCGCAAACTCTTGGTCCTGCGGCGATTTCGCTTATCGTCCTGCCTTGCACGTGAGCTTATCTACGAGCAGGAAGCGAAAGGACTGGCATGGGCAGGCAGGACATTCACAATTTCGATATGCCGGTTCTCTGCCGTAATTGCGAGGTGCGGCATGGCGGCCTCTGTGGCGCCCTCGATGCAGATCAGTTACTGACGCTCTCGCGGCACACGCGTATGGTTCGTCGCCCCGCTGGCGATGAGCTGATCGCCGACGACACCGAAATCACCCGCTACGCCAATCTGATGCGTGGCGTGGTCAAACTCTCCAAGATGCTGGAAGACGGACGCCAGCAGATGGTAGGGCTGCAGTTTGCCCCCGATTTCCTCGGCCGGCTCTATGCCACGCAAAACCGTGTTACGGCGGAAGCGGCGTCGGAAGTCGAGCTGTGCATGATCCCGCGCGAGGCACTCGAAAAGCTCGTGGCCGAGCATCCCGCTCTCGAGCATCGTTTACTGGAACAGACGCTGCGCGAACTCGACGAGGCGCGGGACTGGATGGTGACCTTGGGCCGTAAAACGGCGGGGGAGAAGGTCGCAAGCTTTCTCTACATGGTCGCGCTGCACATCGATCCGCTCAATCGGGAGCGCAAGACCATCATCTTCGAGCTGCCGCTCAGCCGCGCCGATATCGCCGATTTTCTCGGCCTTACCATCGAAACGGTTTCGCGCCAGCTCACCCTTTTGCGTAAGGATGGGGTGATCTCGGTCGAAAACAGCCGCCGCTTTACTATTCCCGACCTGACGCGTCTCCAAGGCCGCTGCGGCTGATCTCTTCCAGCCTGCCGCCGATAAGCTCGAATTCGCGCATTACCGCGCCTGCGGGCAGCAGCGCATGGGTTGCCAGCACCACAGTACGCCCGGCCAGCGCCTGGGGCATATCGGAGAAGAACGCGGCTTCGGTCTCCCGATCCAGCCCTGCCGTCGGCTCGTCGAGCAGCACGATCGGCGCTGGAGAGAGCAGGGTGCGGGCGAGACTGAGCCGCCTGGCCTGGCCGGCCGAAAGCGTTGCGCCGGTTTCTCCCACCACCGTATCGAGCCCTGCGGGCAAGCCGCGGATCGTGGTTTCGAGCCTGGCTTTCCCCAGCGCGGCATAGAGTTCGGCATCGGTCGCCTCGGGGCGGGCGATCAGCAGGTTGTTGCGGACCGTATCGAGAAACACCGGGCTATGCTGACCGAGCAGCGCTATATGCGCATGAAGGTCGCGCTGGGCGACATCGCGGATATTAATTCCCTCAATGCGAATGGCGCCTTCTTGCGGGTCTGCGAGGCGCAGTGCCAAATGCAGCAGGCTAGATTTGCCGACCCCACTCACCCCGGAAACCGCCACATGCTCTCCTGCCGCGACGGCGAGGTCGAGACGCTTGAGAACCGGTTCGCCATTATCATAGGCAAAGGTGACGTTTTCGAACGCGATGCCGCCACCTTGGGGGCAGGCCACCGGACGGATGGGATCACGCACCGTGATGGGTGCAGTTGCGATTTGCCGCAGCCGCTCGGCCGAAGCGAGCGCCGACCCCAGTTTGCCGATCGAGCGGATGATCACCGCCGTCGCTTCAAAGCTCCCCAGAGCGGCAAAGACGATGCCCGCCAGGATCGGCCCCTCGATCGCTCCCGCTTCAAACGCCTCAAGCCCAACCAATACGATGGCGATAAGCGCCACCCCGGTCAGGGCCTGCACCGAAGCAGCGGCAATCGATGTGGCAAGCCCTTGCCGGCGGCGCAGGTCGGAAAGCGTTTGGCTCGCCGCCGCGAATTTTTCGGCGGCAAAGCCGCTTTGGCCGAAGGCCACGATATCGTCGTGGCCGGCAATCGTATCGAGAATCTGCGCCCGCAGCCCTGCCGCTGCCTCGACGCTCTGGCTTCCGTTGCTGCGGGTCGTCGCGGCAAGGATCGTGGGCACCACGATCACGGAGAGAATTATGGCCACCAAATAGATCCACCCAGCCGCTGACAGCAGGGCCAGCAGCACGGCGGTTACGGCTCCGCCCAGCACCAATGCCGCAATCAGCGGTCCTATGGCGATGAGGAACAGCGTATCGAGCGCATCGATATCGGCGGTCAGCCGCGTCACCAGATCGCCGTGACGCAAGGACCGGTCGGGCAGCGGCAAGCGGGGAAACAGGGCCGAAAACAGCCAGCGCCGCAAATCGGACAGCAGGCGCAGGGTCGCGTTGTGTCCGACCAGCTTTTCGAAATAGCGCGCCAGAATGCGGATGAAGGAGAGGCCACGAACAGCGGCGGAAGGGGCGAAAAGGTTGAACGATACGCCAAGAGCGGTCAGCGCCGTCGCCGTCAGGAACCAGCCCGAAACCCCCAGCAGCGCCGTGCCCGCCGCCAGCGTCACCAGCGAGAGGATCAGCGCGAGCAGCAGGCCGCGCCAGTGCGGCTTGAACAGCGGGGCAAAGAACGCCAGCGCCTTCATGCGCGGCCCTCCTTGTGCCCGTGAGGGTGAGCCGCCCGGCGCGGAGTGGGTAGCAGCCTTCCGCCAGCCATGCGCATCACCTTTCCGGCCCGCGCGGTCACCGCGCTCGAATGGGTCATGATGATTAGCGTCCGGCCGTCACAGAACGCCTGCACCCTGTCGAGCAGCTTTGCCTCGGTCGCGGGATCGAGATGGGCAGTCGGTTCATCGAGGACGACCAGTGCCGGATCGGTGAGAAACAGCCGTGCCAGGCCGATACGCTGGATCTGGCCACCCGAAAGTCCGTATCCGCCTTCGCCCACCAGGGTATCGAGCCCTTCGGGCAGACGGTCGGCAAACTCTTTGACAAGCGCCTCCTCGGCAGCCGCCGCAATCGTCTCGGCAGTTGCCGCGGGAGCGGCCAGAGCGATGTTCTCGGCGATCGTGCCGACGAAGATATGCGGTTTCTGGCTGATGAAGGTCACGCTGGCGCGCAACTCCGCTTCGCTCCATTCAGACAGCGCGGTGCCGCCCAGGGTAACATCGCCACTGAACGGCACCAGCCGGACCAGCGTGCGAGCCAGCGTGGATTTGCCGATCCCGCTCGGACCCATAATCGCAAGACTTTCGCCAGCCCCAAGGTCGAGATCGAGCCCGTCGAGCACCGCTTCGTCCTGTGTCTTGACCGTCAGCCCCCGGACGGCGAGCGGAAGCGCTCTGACGCGTTTGGCGGAGGGCACCGAAATATCGGGCGTCGCCAGTTCGCCGGGATCAGCGACGATGGCCTCGATCTCGGCAAGCGCCGATTTCGCGGCGGCACGATCATGATAGTGCGCAGCGAGCTGGCGCAGCGGCGCGTAGACTTCGGGCGCCATGATCAGCGCGAACAACCCAGACGTCAGTGTCAGACCCGGATTGACCCCCAGAAAGCCCAGATAGGTCAGTCCCACATAGAGCGCGACGCCGGCCACCCCGAGCGCGGCGAAAAATTCGAGGATCGCCGAGGACAGGAAGGCGATGCGCAGCACGGCATTGGTCCGGCGCCGCAGCGCTTCGCTCGCGGCATGGACGTTCTCTATCGCGTCGGTTTCGCGCCCAAAAAGCTTGAGCGTCAAGAGTCCCCGCAGCCGGTCGGCGAAATGCGCCGACAGCCGCGAGAGCGCGGTCGCCTGCCGGTCGGTTGCCGCCTGCGCGCCCCAGCCGGCCAGAGCCATGAACAACGGGATGAGCGGTGCAGTGAAAATGAACAGCAGCCCCACCACCCAATCGATGGGAAACAGCACCACCGCAAAGGCGATGGGCAGGATGGCAGCCGAGATCATCGCCGGCAGGTAACGGGCAAAGAAATTCTCCAGCCCCTCGACCTGATCGATCAGCGCCGCGCCCACCGCGCCAGATGCCGGTTTAAGCCCCAGCGCGTGCCGTTGTGCCAGAATGTGGCCGAACAGCCCGGTGCGCAGCCGTGCCTTGATCTGCTCGGCCCCGACCGTTCCGGCCTGCTCTCCAAGCAGTCCGAGCAGCGCCCGAATGAGAACGATGCCGGCCAACACGCCGATCAGTGGCGTCACCGCTCCCAGCGGTTCTCCTCCTTCGATCGTTCGCCCCAGCACCTGCGCCAGGAGTGCCGCATAGACGATGAGCATCGCCCCCGACACCAGCGGCGCGGTGACCGCGACGATCAGCGCGCGGCCGCCCATCCTGCGCAATCCCATGAGCTTGCGGGCATTGGCACGGTCGGCGATGGGGTCGGTGGAGGAGGCCATGATCGCAACAATAGCGGAAAGTGGAGCGGGGCAGCCTGCGATATCCCGACGCGCGGCGCCTTGATCCAGGTCAATGGGGCTTGGCTATGATACTATATATACCGTGAACAGCGTCGTCCCGGTTGTGGCGTTCGACCCGGACGGCTTTTTATGACCCAGGGGCAGTCTTTATGATCGACGAAACAGTCGTAGCCTTGTCGCGGATGCAATTTGCTGCAACCGCGCTTTATCACTTCCTGTTCGTGCCGCTGACGCTCGGGCTCTCCTTCATGATGGCCATCATGGAGAGCACTTACGTGATGACCGGGCGCGAGATCTGGCGAAAGATGACCCTGTTCTGGGGCACGTTGTTCGGCATCAATTTCGCCATGGGCGTCGCCACCGGCATCGTGATGGAGTTCCAGTTCGGCATGAACTGGTCCTATTACAGCCACTATGTTGGCGACGTGTTCGGCGCCCCGCTGGCCATCGAGGGGCTGATGGCGTTCTTCCTCGAAGCGACCTTCATTGGCCTGTTCTTTTTCGGCTGGGACCGGCTGTCCAAGGTCGGCCACCTCGCTGTCACCTGGCTTGTCGCGCTGGGCGCGAACTTTTCCGCGCTGTGGATTTTGATCGCCAATGGCTGGATGCAATATCCCACCGGCGCGGTGTTCAATCCTGACACCATGCGCATGGAGATCACCAATTTCATGGAGGTGATCTTCAATCCTGTCGCGCAGGCCAAGTTCGTGCATACGGTCTCGGCAGGCTATGTCACCGGCGCCGTATTCGTTTTCGGCGTCAGCGCGCTTTTCCTCCTTAAGGGCAAACATCAAGAACTCGCCAAGCGCTCAATGGTGGTCGCGGCGAGCTTCGGCCTTGCCTCAGCGCTCTCGGTCGTCGTCCTGGGCGATGAAAGCGGCTATGCGGCCACCGAGCACCAGGTGATGAAGATCGCCGCCATCGAAGCGATGTACGAGACCGAACCGGCCCCGGCCGGGCTCAGCCTCGTTGCCTTCCCTCTGCCCAATGGCGAACGTTTCGACATCAAGATTCCCTGGGTTCTCGGCCTCATCACCACGCGTTCCTTCGATACGGAAGTTCCCGGCATCCACGATCTTGTCGAGCATGCCGAAGTCCGCATCGCCAACGGCCTGCGCGCCTATGAGGCCATGGCTGTTCTCGAAGACGATCGGCAGGACCAGGAGGCCCGCGCCGTGATCAGCGAGGCCTGGCCCGATCTTGGCTACGCGCTGCTTTTGAAGCGCTACCGCACCGATATCGAGAACGCGACGCCAGAAGAGATCGCCATGGCGGCCCAGGACACGGTTCCCGATGTCTGGCCGCTGTTCTGGACCTTCCGGCTGATGGTGGGCGTGGGCTTTTTCTTCATCGCCTTCTTTGCCTTCGCTTTCTGGAAGGCTTCGCGCGGCACGCTCGATACGCACCGCTGGTTCCTTTGGGGCGCCGTGGCCGCCATGCCGCTGCCCTGGCTGGCTGCCGAAGCAGGCTGGATCATCGCCGAATATGGCCGCCAGCCCTGGGCGATCGAAGGGGTCCTGCCCACCTTCTATGCCGCGTCCGGTCTGACGGTCACCGATCTTGTGCTCAGCCTTTCCTTCTATGTGAGCCTTTATACGGTGCTCGCGGTGATCATGGTCTTCCTCATGGTCAAGGCCATCAAGGCCGGCCCCAAGGACTACGTCGCCCTGCTCAATGGTGAGCCCGATCCAATGGAAACGCCTCAGCCCAAATCGGACAAACCGCAATCAGCCGAGTCCGATGCCCGGCCGCAGCCTGCCGAATAAGGAGAGTGGACAATGGATTTCATTCCCATCGATTATGAAACCCTGCGGCTCATCTGGTGGGCGCTGCTCGGCGTACTGCTCATCGGCTTTGCGGTGCTGGGCGGCATGGATCTGGGGCTGGGCGCCCTCCTGCCGGCCGTTGCCCGCACCGATGAGGAACGCCGCGTGCTGCTCAATCTCGCCGGACCGACCTGGGAAGGCAATCAGGTCTGGCTGGTGCTGGGGGGCGGCGCGATCTTCGCCGCCTGGCCGCCGCTCTATGCGGTGAGCTTTTCGGGCTTTTATCTCGCGATGATCGTCATCCTCTTCGCCTTGATCCTGCGCCCGGTGGGGTTCAAATATCGCGGCAAGATCACCGATCCGCGCTGGCGCTCCACCTGGGATTGGGTGTTGTTCATCGGCGGCTTCGTGCCCGCCCTGATCTTTGGCGTGGCCGTCGGCAACGCTCTTCTCGGTGCTCCGTTCGACCTCGACCGCACCCTGCGCCCCTCCTATCTGGGCAACTTCTTCGGTCTTCTCACGCCCTTTGCCTTGCTGTGCGGGCTGGTCAGCCTTTCGATGGTCATGACCATGGGCGCCGCCGTCATCGCCGCGCGCACCGAGGGCGAAATCGCTGCCCGCGCCTCGCGCTATGGCCAGTGGGCAGCGCTCGCGGCCATCGTGCTCTTTGCTCTTGGCGGGCTATGGATCGCCTTCGGCATTGAGGGCTATGCCATTACCAGCGCCATCGAAACCGCGTTGCCGTCGAACCCACTGGCCAAGACGGTTGAACGGGAAGTCGGCGCCTGGACGGCTAATTACGGCACTTATCCCTGGATCCTGATTGCCCCGGTCCTTGGTTTTATCGGCATGGCCGGCGCCCTGCTCGGATTGCGCGGGGGGATGAAAATCGTCCCGATCCTAGCGGCCGGGGCAGGGGTGTTCGGCATCGTCTCGACGGCTGGACTTTCGATGTTCCCGTTCCTGCTACCGTCCTCGCACAACCCCAATGCGAGCCTGACGGTCTGGGACGCGTCGTCGAGCCATTTGACCCTGTTCATCATGCTAGTCGCGACGGCATTCTTCCTGCCGCTGATCGTCGCTTACACGAGCTGGGTCTACAAAGTGATGAGCGGCCCGGTGACCAACAAGTCGCTGTCCAAGAACCCGAACGCGTATTAGGAGCTCCAACACATGTGGTATTTTGCTTGGATTCTCGGCGTCGGGCTGGCTTGCGCCTTCGCCATTCTCAACGCGATGTGGTTCGAGATGCGTGAGGACCGGCGTGAGGTGGACAAGGGCTAACCGGCCAGCTCGGCGTCAGCGTTTTCTTGAGGATGTGGTCGCGCATCAGCCGTTCGGCACGCGGCCCATCGGCCTGAAGCAGGGCGGTGACGATCATCTCGTGATCCTTATAGGATTGCGCCAGCCGTGCCGGCTGGGCGAAAAGATCGGTGCGGAACGGGCTGAGACGCGAGCGCGCCAGCGCTGCCATTTCGCCAAGCTGCGGATTGCCGGCTCCAGCCTGGATGGCGGCGTGGAACAGCGTATCATGTGCCCAATAGAGGTCCGGCTGCCCGAGCCGAACCATCTGGGCAGCCCGCAGGTGATCGGCTTCCAGTTTGCGTCGTGCCTCAGCCGACATGCGCTCGGCGGCGAGCCGGGCGCACACGCCTTCCAGTTCGGCCATCACCTCGATGAGGTTGGCAAGATGTTCGGAGCTGAGTTCGGCCACCACCGCACCGCGATTGGGCCGTCGTGACACCAGCCCCATCGCCGCTAATTGCCCGAGCGCTTCTCGGATGGGGGTGCGCGAAACCGAAAATCGGCCCGCGAGCCCGATCTCATCGAGCCGCTCTCCGGGCGGGAAACGCCCGGCGACGATTGCGTCGGCGAGTTGCTCTACGATCTCGTTGACGATCGTGCCCTTGCGCGAGAGGGTCTTGGTCACGGCTGAGGTCCAGGCTGTTTGCTCTCACCCCTGCAACTATGAAGCCAAACACCTGCTAAGTGAATAGGCAGATTTGAATGCAGCCTAATAGTTATGCAAATTTCTTTCGCGCCAGATGCGTCGAGGGCGGCGGTGGAACGTCACCCGGCATTTTTCCATCGCCAATCGGCGTACCTAAACCCGTGACGATAGGCACCACCCCCGCCCAGATCGGCAAGTGATGGTCTTCTTCTTCATCGACCGGCGGGCCTTGCCGCACTTTGGCCGAGGCCGCTTCGATCTCGAGCGCCAGGACTCCGGTGCCCTTGCGCTCCTTGTCGTGCATGGGGCGCACCTCGTTCCAGCGGAAGGGCAGCAGGTGCTCGGTGATCAGCTTGAGCGCTTCCTCGACTTCACCGAGGTCCGAGACGATCCGCGCATGGCCGTGGACGATGGCGGCGCGATAGTTCATCGAATGGTGAAATCCCGAGCGCGCCGCGACGATGCCGTCGAGCAGCGTCACCGTCATGGTCAGCGGATCGCCTTGCTGGTGCATGGCAACGATGCGCGCCTTCGATGAGCCGTGCAGATAGATGGTGGCACCGGAGCGCGCATAGGCCATGGGGATCACCATCGGCCGCCCGTCGGCGATGAAGCCCACATGCCCCACCAGCCCGGCATCGAGGATCGCGTTGATCGTCTCCTCGTCATAGCGCGCTCGCTTGGGATTGCGGGCCTTGGCGTAGGGCGGCGGCGTATGGATGGTCATGGCGTGCTCCTGGTTGCGGTGGTGCCAGTATGCATCTAAACTGGACCCTTGTAAGATCCGCTTTATTTTGCATTGAAGGGTCCAGATGCTCGAAGGCCTCATTGTTATCGATCCTGCGGGCGGTCCGTTGCCCGAACAGATCTATCGCGCCATTGGCGCGGCTGCGCGCTCGGGCAAGCTCAAGGCCGGGGCGGTGCTGCCCAGCTCACGGCAGTTGGCGGCCGGGCTCGGCATTTCGCGCAACAGCGTCAATGCTGGCTATGAGCTTTTGCGGGCCGATGGGGTGGTCGCCGTAAGGCCGGGCGCCGCGCCGCGCATCGTCACAGGCACCGATCTCGAGCGGGCCAGTCTTTCCGGCGCGGGCGATGCGCGAGGGCTTTCGCGGCGCGGCGAGGCGATCGCCGTCAATCTGCGCGGCAAGCGAGGGCAGCGCCATTCCGGCTATCTCGAACCGGGTGCGCCCGACGAGGCACTGTTTCCCGCCGATCTCTGGGCGCGTACCCTGCGCCGCGTTGCCCGGCAGAAATTCGGGGATGCGGCGATCTATGAGGCGCTCGAAGGCCTGCCCCGGCTCAAATCGGTGCTTGCCGATTATCTGGCGCGCCAACGTGGCGTCAATGCCGGGCCCGATCAGATCCTCATCGTGCCGTCCACACAATCGGGCCTGGCGCTCGCGGCGCAATGCCTGTCCGATCCGGGAGATACGGGTTTGGTGGAGTCGCCGGGCTATTTCGGTGTGCGAACCGCCTTTGCCGGAGCCGGTCTTGTGACGCGGGCGTTGGAAGTAGACGGGCAGGGGGTCGATCCTTCGGGTATCGAAAGGTCTGGCGCGCGTCTGGTCTATGTCACGCCCTCGCACCAATACCCCACCGGCGCGCGCATGCCGCTGCAACGGCGTATGGATTTGCTGCAAGCGGCCCGCCGCATGGGCGCAATCGTGCTCGAGGACGATTACGACAGCGAATTCCTCTGGAACGGCCGCGCCATCGCAGCGCTGCAGGGCATCAGCGATGGCGCGGAGGTGATCTATCTCGGCACCACGGCCAAGAGTCTTTTGCCCGGCTTGCGTCTCGCCTATATGGTCGTGCCGAAAGACTTGGCCGGTCCACTCGCGCAGGCGCAGCGCAATCTGGGCCTGCGGATCAATATCCACACTCAGGCCGCTTTCGCCGATCTGATTGAATCAGGTGCGCTCGCGACCCATCTCAAGCGGATCGCCAAGACCTATGAGGAACGCGGCCGTCTTCTTGTGGAAACGCTGCGTGAGAGATTTGGGGCGGACCTCGAGGTGAATATGCCCATGGGCGGTCTGCAGGTGGTCGCCCGCTTCGCCCGGCCCCGTGACGATGGCCCCGTTGCCGCAGCGCTCGCCGCGGAAGGTTTTGAAACCCCATCGCTTTCGAGCTATTGCGCTGGGGAGAAGCGTTCAGGCCTGATCATCGGCTTCGCCGATGCAACGCCCAAGCGTGTTGCTCGTTTCGCCGACCGGTTGGAACAGGCTTTGGTTTGACATAAAGATATCTTTATGTCTTTGTATTATGCACTCGCGCATCATGCGCGATAGGATTGGAAACGCTATGTGCAACGCTCCCGGATGTACCCACGGCCACCTTCATGCTCCCGGCGACGGGCGCATGGGCGGCATGTCGGGTGAGACGATCCCGGTCGAGGCGCTGCGCCCCGGCAACGGCCCCGTCCGCTCTGCCAGGGAAGGCGATGACATTCTCGCCACCCTGACCCAGGCCGCGCGTGAACGCATCCTCATTCTCGACGGCGCCATGGGCACTATGATCCAGCGCGAAAAGCTCACCGAGGAAAATTTCCGCGGCGAGCGCTTTGCCGATTGGCCCAAGCCTCTGCAGGGCAATAACGACCTCTTGGTCATCACCGAGCCGAAAATCATCGAGGACATCCACTTCGCCTATGCCATGGCGGGGGCCGATATCCTGGAAACCAACACCTTTTCTGGGACCACCATCGCCCAGGCCGATTACGGCATGGAGGCGTTGGCCTATGAGCTCAACGTTGCCGGCGCCCAGGCCGCCAAGCGTGCCGCCATCCGTGCCGAGGCCGAGGACGGCAAGCGCCGCTTCGTCGCCGGCGCCGTGGGCCCCACCAACCGTACGGCTTCGATTTCGCCCGACGTCAACAATCCCGGCTTCCGCGCCACGTCCTTTGACGAGCTGCGCATCGCCTATGGCGAGCAGATCGAGGGGCTGATCGATGGCGGCTCGGACATCATCCTCATCGAAACCATTTTCGATACATTGAACGCCAAGGCCGCCGTCTTTGCCGCCGAAGAGGTGTTCGAGAACAAGGGCATCCGTCTGCCGGTGATGATTTCGGGCACCATCACCGATCTTTCCGGCCGCACGCTTTCGGGCCAGACGCCCACCGCCTTCTGGTACTCGCTGCGCCACGCCAAGCCCTTTACCATCGGGCTCAACTGCGCATTGGGCGCCAACGCCATGCGCGCCCATCTGGAGGAAATCTCCGATATTGCCGATACGTTCGTCTGCGCCTATCCCAATGCGGGTCTGCCCAACGAATTCGGCGAATATGACGAGAGCCCTGAATTCATGGCCAGCCAGATCGAGGGCTTTGCCCGCGACGGGTTCCTGAACGTGGTGGGCGGCTGCTGCGGCTCGACCCCCGATCACATCGCGGCCATTGCCCAAGCGGTGTCCAAATATGCCCCGCGCGAAATCCCTAAGATTGAGCCGCGCCTGCGCCTTTCCGGTCTCGAGCCTTTCACGCTCACCGACGATATCCCGTTCGTGAACGTGGGCGAGCGTACCAATGTCACCGGCTCTGCGCGGTTCAAGAAGCTTATCACCTCGGGCGATTACACCGCCGCCCTCGATGTCGCCCGAGATCAGGTGGAAAACGGCGCCCAGGTCATCGACATCAACATGGACGAAGGCCTGATCGACAGCCAGCAGGTGATGGTCGATTACCTCAACCTCGTCGCCTCGGAGCCCGACATCGCCCGCGTGCCGATCATGGTCGACTCTTCGAAGTGGGAGGTGATCGAGGCGGGGCTCAAATGCATCCAGGGCAAGGCCATCGTCAACTCGATCTCGATGAAAGAGGGTGAGGACAAGTTCCGCGAGCAGGCGCGCCTGTGCAAACTCTACGGCGCCGCCGTCGTCGTCATGGCGTTCGATGAGGTCGGGCAGGCCGACACTCAGGCCCGCAAGGTGGAAATCTGCACCCGCGCCTACCGCATTCTTGTCGATGAAGTGGGTTTCCCGCCCGAGGACATCATCTTCGATCCCAACATCTTCGCCGTCGCCACCGGCATCGAAGAGCACGACAATTACGGCGTCGATTTCATCGAGGCGACGCGTGAAATCACGCGCACGCTCCCCCATGTCCACATCTCGGGCGGCGTCTCCAACCTCTCCTTCTCGTTCCGCGGCAACGAGCCGGTGCGCGAGGCCATGCACGCCGTGTTCCTTTACCATGCCATCGCGGCGGGCATGGATATGGGCATCGTCAATGCCGGCCAGCTCGCGGTCTATGAATCGATCGACCCCGAACTGCGCGAGGCCTGCGAGGACGTCGTGCTCAACCGCCGGTCCGATGCCACCGAACGCATGCTCGATCTTGCCGAGCGCTATAGGGGACAGGGCGGCAAGGAAGCCAGGGCCAAGGACCTCTCCTGGCGCGAAAAGCCGGTGGGTGAGCGCATTTCCCATGCGCTGGTCAACGGCATCACCGAATATATCGAGGCCGACACCGAAGAAGCCCGTCAGCAATTCGCCCGCCCGCTGCACGTCATCGAGGGCCCGTTGATGGACGGCATGAACATCGTCGGCGAACTGTTCGGCGCCGGCAAGATGTTCCTGCCTCAGGTTGTCAAATCGGCCCGCGTCATGAAGCAGGCCGTCGCCTATCTTCTCCCCTTCATGGAGGCGGAAGCCGACGGCACGCGCCAGAGCGCCGGCAAGATCCTGATGGCGACCGTCAAGGGCGACGTCCACGACATCGGCAAGAACATCGTGGGCGTAGTCTTGGCCTGCAACAATTACGAGATCATCGATCTGGGCGTCATGGTTCCCGCCCAGACCATCCTCGAAACGGCGAAAAAGGAAAAGGTGGACGTGATCGGTCTTTCCGGTCTCATCACCCCTTCGCTCGACGAGATGGTGCACGTCGCTTCCGAAATGGAGCGCGAAGGCTTCGACATTCCCCTCCTGATCGGCGGCGCAACGACCAGCCGCGTCCACACGGCGGTCAAGATCAACCCGCGCTACAACCGTGGCACGACGGTCTACGTCAAGGACGCCAGCCTTGCGGTCAACGTCGTTTCAAAGCTCCTCTCCAAGGAAGCGGCCAACGACTACGTCAAGACCATCAAGCAGGAATACGATACCGTCGCCGAAAAGCACCGCAAAGGGGAGGCCGACAAGCAACGCACCAGCCTGCAAGCTGCCCGCGACAATGCGTTCAAGCCGGACTGGTCCGCCTATGTGCCGAAACAGCCCAGCTTCCTGGGCACGAGATCCTATCAGGATTGGGATCTGGCCGAACTTGCCCGCTATATCGATTGGACGCCGTTCTTCCAGGCCTGGGAGTTCAAAGGCACTTACCCCAAGATTCTCGATGACCCCCGCCAGGGCGAGGCCGTGCGTCAACTGTTCGATGACGCACAGGCTATGCTCAAACGCATCATCGATGAGAAGTGGTTCACCCCCAAAGCCGTCGTCGGCTTCTGGCCCGCCAACCGGTTGGGTGACGATGTGCAGCTTTTCACCGACGAGACGCGCGGCACCGAGCTGGCCAAATTCTTCACCCTGCGCCAGCAGCTTTCCAAATCCGGCGACAAGCCCAACGTCGCGCTTGCCGATTTCATGGCCGAGGCCGGTACGCCCGATTATGTGGGCGGCTTCTGCGTCACCGCCGGCTTCGAGGAGATCGCGATCGCCGACAAGTTCGACGAGCAGAACGACAACTACTCCTCGATCCTGGTCAAAGCCCTCGCCGACCGCTTCGCCGAGGCGTTCGCCGAACGGCTGCACGAGGTGGTGCGCAAGGAGCTCTGGGCCTATTCGGACGAAACCTTCACCCCCGAAGAGCTGATCGCCGAGCCCTATCAGGGCATCCGCCCCGCTCCGGGCTACCCGGCCCAGCCCGACCACACCGAAAAGACGACGCTCTTCGAACTGCTCGATGTGGAAAAGCAAATCGGGGTGAAGCTGACCGAAAGCTACGCCATGTGGCCGGGCTCCTCGGTCTCCGGGCTCTATTTCGCCCACCCGGAAAGCTATTATTTCGGCGTCGCAAAGGTCGAACGCGACCAGGTCGAGGATTATGCCCAACGCAAGGGCATGGCGATCGAAGACGTCGAACGCTGGCTCGGCCCGGTGCTGAACTACATTCCAGGCATGGAGAAGGCTGCCGGGTGAGGGAGCCTTCCTCCCTGTCTCGACATCCCCGGCGCAACTCACTATGAAGTCGTGTAATTTTACATGACCTCATGGTTCTCATGCCCAATTTCGTCCTCACCCTGTCCTGCGCCGACAAGCCGGGGATCGTCGCCGGCGTCACCAGCGAATTGTTCGGGCTGGGCGCCAATATCGCCGAATCCAACCAGTTCTGGGATCGCGACACGGGCAAGTTCTTCATGCGCATCGCCTTTGCCGCGCCCGAGGGTGTCGACAAGGAGGCTGTCGAGCGCGCGCTGAAGCCGGTCACCGCGCGCTTCGACATGAAAACGGCAATCGCCGACGAAGCCCGCGTGCCGCGCATGGTCATCATGGTTTCCAAATTCGACCATGCCCTGCGCCACCTGCTTTACCAGATCAAGGTCGGCTGGCTGCGCGCCGAAGTGGCGGCGATCATCTCCAATCACGAAGATGCTCGCTCGATCGCCGAGGCCGATGGCATCCCGTTTCATCACCTGCCGATGGCCAAGGGCGAAAAGGCCGAGCAGGAAGCCGAGGTGCTCAAGCTCATCAAGGCGGCCGACGCCGATTTGGTCGTCCTCGCCCGCTACATGCAGATTCTCTCCGACCAGCTCTCCACGCGCCTGTTCGGCAAGGTGATCAACATCCACCATTCCTTCCTGCCGAGCTTCAAGGGCGCCAAGCCCTATCACCAGGCCCATGAGCGGGGCGTCAAGATCATCGGCGCCACCGCCCATTACGTGACGCCCGATCTCGATGAAGGCCCGATCATCGAGCAGGAAACCGCCCGCGTCACCCATGCCATGAGCCCGGATGATCTCATCGCCGTCGGCCGTGACATCGAAAGCCGCGTGCTGGCCCGCGCGGTCAAGAGCCACCTCGAAAATCGCGTGATGCTCAATGGCCACAAGACCGTGGTCTTCGCATAAGGGAGTCGCCCATGACCGCCACGATCATTGACGGAAAAGCAGTCGCCGCAGCGGCCATCGATGGCGTCAAGGCGGGTGCGGCCGCCTTTGCCGCCACCCATGGCAATCCTCCGGGGTTGGCGGTGGTGCTGGTGGGCCAGAACCCGGCCAGCCAGGTCTATGTCGCCTCCAAGGGCAAGATGGCCACCGAATGCGGGTTCCACTCGGTCCAGCACACGCTGCCCGCCGAAACCACGCAAACAGAATTGCTCGACGTCATCGCAAATCTCAACGCCGATCCGGCCATTCACGGCATTCTCGTCCAGCTCCCGCTTCCGAGCCACCTTGACGAGCGCACCACCATCGGCGCGCTCGATCCGGCCAAGGATGTGGATGGCCTTCACGATATCTCCATCGGCCGGCTCGCTTCGGGCCAGATCGACAAGACGCTGTTGCCCTGCACACCAAAGGGCTGCATGGAGCTTCTGAGCACCGTCCACCCCGAAGGCCTCTCCGGTCTCAATGCCGTTGTCATTGGGCGGTCCAATCTCGTTGGCCGGCCCGTCGCCGCGCTGCTCCAGCACGCCAACGCGACGGTCACCATCGCCCATTCGCGCACGAAAGACCTGCCGGAACTGGTGAGCCGCGCCGATATCGTGGTGGCCGCCATCGGCCGCCCCGAATTCGTAAAGGGCGATTGGATCAAGAAAGGCGCCACGGTCATCGATGTGGGCATCAATCGCATTCCGGCGCCCGAAAGGGGCGAGGGCAAGACCCGTCTGGTCGGCGACGTCGTATTCGCTGCGGCCGCCGAGCGGGCAGGGGCCATTACCCCGGTCCCGGGCGGGGTGGGGCCGATGACCATTGCCATGCTGATGGCGAATACCTTGGAAGCGGCCGAGCAGAGCGTACGCCGTTAGCATTCGGGCAGTCTCAGCGCACCCCTCCAACCCCGGCCCTTCTCCCACCAGGGGAGAAGGGCGCCTGGGCGATGCCTGCGACCCCACAAAAACGGGCTACCCTTCTCCCCTGGTGGGAGAAGGTGGATCGCCCGAAGGGCGAGACGGATGAGGGGGCTCTGAGTCTGCCAAAGTCTGCCGCGGTTGCGAGGCGTTTACCCCAAACCCGCCTTCGGCATCAGCGTCTGGATCGCCATGAACCGGGCAAAATCCTTCTTCTCGCGTGGCGACCATCCGGTTTCCGCGATCGCGGAGAGCCTGGGGTAAACCAGATGGTCGAACAGCTTCCGGTCCGCGAGGTTCTCGCTCCACAGGCATGATTGCACGCCGATCAGCTTGTCTTGCACTTCCGCGGGCCAGTCATGGGCCGGGTCGAATGTGTAGCAGGTTTCCACGCTCACCGTGCCCGCCCAGCTCGCACCGGGCTCCCACCATTCATCCGATTGCGCCATGTCGAAATAGGCATGCTCGGCCGGCGCCAGAACCACGTCGTAACCAGTCAAGGCCAGATCCCGCCCACTTTCCGATTTCTTCCACGCCACGAGGTAGGAACGGTTGGGATCGACCCCGCCCCCCAGCGCCGCCTCTTCCCACGCTCCGGTTTCCTTGCCGTATTGTTCAAGCAGCGACTGAATGCGCTTCAGAAAATACGATTGCAGCTCGAACGTCCCCTGCCAGCCATTCGGCCCCTGCATGGATTTGGCCTGCGGCGACCCCGACCAGGCCTCGTCGGCCACCTCGTCGCCGCCGATGTGAATCCACTTGGCCGGAAACAATTCGACCAACGTGCGCACCACCGCCTCGAGGAATACATAGGTTTCTTCGAGCGCCGGGTTCAGCGCGTTGTTGGGGAAATACTGTACCGAGCGGTAGATGCCGGTTTCCTCCGGATCGGCGAGCTGCGGCAGCGCCTTGATCACGCAATAGCAATGACCGGGAATATCAATCTCGGGAATGGTTTCAATCCCCAGCGACAGCCCGTAGTCGACGAATTCGCGCACATCGTCCGCCCGATAGACCAGCCCGTGCCGCTCGAACGGGCTGCCCAGCAGGGGCGGCAGCAATTCGCCCGGCCCGCGCCAGCCGGCTTTCTCGGCCAGTTCGGGGTATTCGGGCACGTCGAGCCGCCAGCCTTCGTCGTCATTGAGGTGGATATGGAAGCGGTTGAGCTTGTTCCAGGCCATGGTGTCCAGGAACGCCTTGATCTCGGCGACGGTATAGACCTGCCGTGCCACGTCGAGATGGCTGCCGCGCCAGCCAAACCGGGGCGCATCGGTGATCGTGCCTCCAGACGGGAAAACGAAATCCTCGGGGTGCTGCCGGGCCCCGCGCAGCATTTGCGCCAGGGTGATGAACCCATGCCGGAAGCCGTGCTCATCGCCGGCCGAAAGCGTCACCGTTTCCCCGAAGGCGATCTCGTATCCGCCACCCGCCAGTCCGGGCTTTTCGGTGCAGGTGATTTCCAGTCCGTTCCCGAACAGCGTTTCTTGGGGAAACAGCCGCCCGGCCAAAGCCGACACCGTTTCGAAAGCGGTCCGCGCCGCATCGGGCCCGCTTGCCAGCCTGATCGCCTCCGGCACATCCCCGCTGCCCGAGACATTGACCTCAGCCGGAAAGGGAATAACGCTGACCGTGGTTTCCGCTTCGGGCAAGGGCTGGCGCTCGGGGTGTTGGATGGTCGGTGATCCAGGCTCGCCCTTGAGTGTCATGGGCGCAATTTCGGGGGGCACCATCGTCCCGTCGTCCAAGGTCACCGCCGCCGATTTGGGCCCATAGGTATAGTGGCGCAGCGTATGGCTGATCTGTTTGGCAACGATTTCCCAGCGCCCACCCGGCTCGAGCACGAAACCCTCCTCGGGCGCCAGGACGTGATTGTTGGAAAGCTGATCGACAAGCCTTGCGCCTTCGATCGGGCTGTCGGGCTTGATCCGGAACAGCGAAGTCACCGCGAGGGTAAAGCCGGACACCGGCGTCTCGCCGGTATTGACCAGCGTGATCGCCAGCCGACCGGGTATAGCGATTTCAGGGTTCCAGTCCGCTTCCAGGCGGAATGAGGGCGTGGGCATGATTGAGCAGCCTTGGTTAGTGTTCAGACTTGGGGGAGAAGCTCAGGCGTTCTGGACGTCCGGAGCTTCGGTTTCGCCACGGGGCTTGGGCAGGATGTGCTCGCGCACCAGATCGCGCAGTCTTTGCGCGGCGGTCCGCAATTCGGCGTACTGCACCGCCAGCTCCGCATTGGCCGCGACGGCGTCTTCCACGTCGGCCAACACGAATTCGGCTGTCTGCACCACGTCGCGCCAGCGCGGATTTGCTGGGAGGGTTTCGATCAGCAGATATTTGTCGAGGGTCCGCGCCTGCAGCGATGACCTGTCGAGATTGACGCGCCAAACCCCGCTCTGTTCGGCAAAATCGATCTTGGATCCGCCCTTGACCCGTCGCCAGAGCGCCATCGATTGCGTCATCACCGCAACGATCGTCTCGCGATAGGCTTCCTTGCCGGGCGCTGGTACCGCTTCGGCTTGAATCCCACTCGCGAAGGCAGGGCGCTGCTCGACCAATGCCGTCCCGACCGTATCGAGAACCCCGCGCACCGAACGCACCAGATGATCGCTCGATTGCCGCGTCTGTGCCGTGTCGGGCGTGATCACCAGCGCGAATCCACCCCCCGCATCGGCATCGAGTTCGAAGCCGTTGAGCAGCACTGGACTTCCCGCCCGCCCCAGCGGCACCTCATCGAGCGAAACGCGCCCCTCATCGGCGATCGCCCGCATCATGGCGTCCACGATGGTCGGCGTCAGCAGATCGGACAGCAGCGTCGCCCCCGGATCGATTACCCGCCCGGCGAATACGGATGCGGCCTGATTGGCATAGGTGATCCTGCCGGTATCGCTCACGCACACCAGCCCCGCCTCCAGCGTATCGAGCAGCCGCGTCATGCGCTGCTGGGAAAGGCGCAGCGCATCTTCCACCTGTACCCGCCGCTCGATCTCGGATTTGAGTTCGATGTTTTCCCGCGCCGTTCCGCGCGCCCGCCCGGCTTCGAGCAGCGTTGCGATTCGCGCCAGCAGCTCGTCCTTGACGAAGGGCTTGACCACATAATCGTTTGCCCCGTGCTCGAACCCGGCGATCACGTCGCGGGTCCGCGAGCGCGCCGTCACCATGATGATCGGCAGCTCCAGCAGCCCATAGCGGTCGCGCAGCCGGCGCGCCACCTCCAGCCCGCCCATCTGCGGCATCATCACGTCGAGCACCACGAGGTCCGGCTTGTGCTTTTCGATCGCCGCCAGCGCGTCGATCCCGTTCTCGGCCGCCTTGACGATATAGCCCTGCGGCGCCAGCACATTGCGCAGCACCTGAATGTTGATCGGCTCGTCATCGACCACAAGGATCACCGGCGCCTCGCCCCCGGCAAGCGGCGCCATTTCCGCGGCATCGGCCAGCATCATGCCCACCGTCTCGCGCAATCCCTCCGCGCGCTCGCCATAGGTGAGGATTTCCGCTTCCGTCGCTTCGGTCTCGGCCACCGGCACCTCGAAGATGAAGCGCGAGCCCTTGCCCAGTTCCGATTGCGCCGAGAGCTTGCCATGCATGGCGCTTGCCAATTGCCGGGCGATGGTCAGCCCCAGTCCCGCGCCGCCCGGCTTGGCCATCACCTCGGGGCTTTCCCCGCGCTCGAGCGGCTGGAAGATGCGCTCGAGACTGTCGGGCGCGATCCCCACGCCGGTGTCAGTCACGGCCACCGCCACCACGTCGCCGGCCCGCCAGGCGGTGATCGAAATCGAGCCCTGGTCGGTATATTTGATGGCGTTGCCGAGGAGGTTATAGAGCACCTGCTCAAACCGCACCGGATCGGCCATCACATAGGGGATCGTCTCGGGAATATCGACGTCCAGCGTCACCGGTTCGCCGCGCAGCAGCGGCTCGGAAAGCTGCATCACATTGCGGATCGAGGTCGCCACATGCACCGGATGAATGTCGAGCCGCATGCGTCCCTGCCGGATGCGGTAGATGTCGATCAAATCGTCCACCAGCCGCGAGAGCCGCCGCGCCGAAAAGGTGATCAAATCGAGCTGGCTGCGCTGGGGGGGCGTCAGTTCCCCCACCGCGCCGGCCGAAAGCGTCTCGGAAATACCGATGATGCCGTTGAGCGGCGTGCGCAATTCGTGGCTCGTATTGGCGACGAAGGTATCCTTGAGCCGGTCGGCCTCTTCCAGCGCCGCGTTCTTTTCCTCGATCAGCTTCACATGCCGTTCGAGCTCGACATTCTTCTGCCCGATCAGGGTCAACTGCGCCCGCACCGCGTCGCGCATGCGCTTGAAGCTCTCGGCGAGCCGCCCCAGCTCGGTGGGCTTTTCAACGTTCGGCATAGTCCGCTCGAGATCGCCCGCCGCAATCGATTCCGCCACTTCGGTCAGCTTCTGCAGCGGCGCGGTCATTGTGCGCGAGAGAAGGTAGGCGACCCAGAACAGGATGGGCAGCGCGATGGCCGCGATGAGCAGCACGAACCGGGTCAGCGCCTCGGAATTGGCAAAGGCGATGCGGGTGGGTACTTCGGCGGCCAGCGTCCACTGCGTGTCGCCGAACGCCACCGGTCCCCAGGCCGCTAGCGCCGCGCCGCCGGAAAGCCCGCCATCGATCAGCGCCGTGTCGGCTGGCGCCCGCTCGTCGTCGGGCGCTTGGATCAGGCTGCCGACCGGCTGGACGAACCCGGCCGGCGCAGAAACCAGCCGCCCATTGCCGGCAATCATGTAGAAATTGCCGGTTTGCTCTTCCTGCGCCTGGACGATGGCGTCGATCCCCGCCGCCGGGAGGCGGAAGATCGCCACTCCGCGCGGGCGCTGGTAGAACTCCACCCGCACCGCGACATAGGCTCCGAACGCGCCGGTAACCGGATCGGCGCTGAAATCGGAAACCTGAAGGGTTTCGTTTCCTGCCATGGTTTGCGCGGCGAGCCGTCCCAGCGCGGTGTCGGCCATCGCCCCATCCAGGTCACCGCCGAGATAGGCGTCCTTTTCAACCGAATAAACCACCCGCCCGTCCGTGTTGACGAGATAGAGATTGTCGAACTCAGCCGAACGGATGAAGCTCGCATATTCCTCCTGAAACCGCTGATGCGCGTTGGAATATTCGAGCGCATTGGCAAACATCGCGTCGGTATCGGGCGAAAACTCGCCATCGCTGGCCGGCGCCTGTCCATTGATCCCGAAGATGCGGTGGAGGACATCCCGCGCCTCCTCGGGGTCCGCATCTATCCGCCGGAAGGCATAGGAAAAGCCGTAGAAATCGCCGATCGAGTATCGAACGGCGTTCGACTTGGCCAATGAATCGGCCTGCCGGAAGGCAAAGGAGAGGTATTGTTCGACCTCGGAGCGTTTGGCGTCCCGCACGAAGGCGAGCCGTGCGAAGGTCTCCTCCTCGACATTGGCGTTGAGGATGGAAAAGAACGCATAGGCCGTCAGAACCAGCGGCAGTGTGGTGATCGCGATCAGGATCAGGAACAGCCGGCTGCGAAATCCCTTCGGCGCAAGCCCGGACGGCACCATGGTCACTCCTCCTGGAAGGCCGCGCCCCTCGCGCAGCCTATGACATCGTCTATTCATATGGCTATGGCAAAAGACATAAAGCCGGATTCCCTCGTATCGCCGATTTTGACGGTTTTACCGGTTTTGGGTGCCCAATTGACGGAAAAGCACCCGTGACACACCCCTCTTCCTTGAGCGCAAAATGACCCTTACGCCTCATGCGTAGCCGTCCCATCTTCGGGCGGAAGGGGAACATCACGCCGCAGCGAAGGGGCTGCGGCTCAACCGGAGGGAGCTCAATCGCAATGAACACCAGATTCTTGAAGGGCGCATTGCTCACCACAACGCTCGTCGTGCCGACCGGCGCTGCGCTGGCGCAGGACGACGATTGCGCCATTCTCACAATGGTGCCCCAGCAACTGACCGCCTGGGTCGAAAACTACAATCCGTTCAACTCGACCACCGTGCTGCCCACCGTGCAGGATTTCATGTACGAGCCGCTGGTGATCTTCAACGCCATGCATGGCGGCGAAGCCCATTACCGCCTGGCCGAATCCTACGAATATTCCGACGACCTCCTGACCCTCACCTTCACCCTGCGCGAGGGCCTGGTCTGGTCCGATGGCGAGCCGCTGACCGCAGAGGATGTCGCGTTTTCCTTCAACCTCATCAAGGAATACCCCGCCCTCGACCAGCGCGCCGTCTGGCCCAAGCTCGAAAGCGTCACAGCGGTTGACGATCGCACCGTCGAATTCAAGATGACCGAAGTCGATGCCGGGCTCATCTACCAGCTCGTCCAGGTCTATCCGGTACCCGAGCACATCTGGGCCGATGTAGAAGATCCCGTGACCTTCACCAACCCCGATCCGGTCGCCTCGGGCGCCATGACCGAAATCGAGCGCTTCACCCCGCAGGAATACGTCCAGTGCCGCAATCCCGAATACTGGGATGCCGAAAATCTGCACGTGGATTGCCTGCGCCTGCCTCAGCTCGCCACCAACGATCAGGTTCTGACCGCCGCGGCCAATGGCGAACTCGACTGGTTCGGCTCATTTCTTCCCGACATCGAACGCACTTATGTGGGCATTGACCCCGATCACCACGGCTACTGGTTCCCCTCGGGCTCGCCGGTCTTTTTCTCGCTCAACATGCAGACCGAGGATGCGGGCCTTGCGGAAGCCTTCAACGACGTTGCCTTCCGCCGCGCCTTCTCCATGGCCATGGATCGCGAAGCGATGGTCGATATCGCCGGCTACGGCTATCCCACGGTCAACGACTATCCGTCGGGCCTGGGCCGGGCCTATCACACCTGGAACAATCCCGAGGTTGAGGCCCAGTACGGGGAGTACACCGATTTCAACATCGATGCCGCGCGCGCGTTGCTCGAAGAAGCCGGTTATGCCGACGCCGATGGCGATGGCTTCATCGATACGCCGGGTGGCGAACCGATCGCCTTCGATATCATCGTCCCCAATGGCTGGACCGATTGGGTCAATACCGTCCAACTCGCGGTCGAAGGGCTGAACGAATTGGGCATCAACGCCACCATGCAGACCCCGGAAAGCCCGGCCTGGACGGACCAGTTGATCGCCGGCGACTATGATGCGGCCATCAATTCGGTCACCACGGGCGTCACCCCGCACTACTTCATGGATCAGGCGCTCCATTCCCGTCACATCGGCCAGTCCCGCTTCCAGTCGGCGCGCTATTCCAACCCCGCCTTGGACGAGGCGCTGGATGCGTTCAACACCACCATCGATCCGGAAGAACAACAGCGGCATATGAACGAGATTCAGATGCTGATCGCCGAGGACATGCCGGTCATCTGGGTCTTCGATAACCCGCTCTGGTACGAATACAACACGACGCGCTTCACCGGCTTCTTCAACGCCGACAATCCCGTCGCGCGCCCCGTCGACTACGCGGGCGTCCCCGAGCGTCTCCTCCACCTGCTGGCCCTGCGGCCGGTGGAGTAAGTTCCACTACGCCTGCGGAATGAGCCCCCCTCTCCCCTTGAGGGAGAGGGGGCGGGCGTGAGGGGTGCGCTGAGCTAGCTGCGACACGCTGGCGCCCGAGTGTGCCGCAAGCGCCGCGGACCCCTCATCCGACCGCTTCGCCGCCACCTTCTCCCTCAAGGGGAGAAGGGCGACTGCGGCAGCCGCCCAAGCATATGGAGAGAGTGAGCCATGGCCTTCGTCCTGCGCCGTCTGGGCTTTTACATTGTCGCTTTTTTCGTCGCCGCGACGATCAATTTCATTCTGCCGCGGTTGATGCCGGGCAATCCCATCGACATCATGTTCGCCCAGTCGCAAACCACGATCCCGCCCGAGGCGCGCGCCGCGCTGGTGGAAACCTTCGGCTTTGCCACCGGTCCGCTGCACGAGCAGTATTTCGCTTACCTCAAATCGGTCTTTACCGGCGATCTCGGCTATTCCATCCGCTTCTACCCCCAGACCGTCAACGAAAGGCTGGGCTACGCTCTGCC